>NZ_JCALDR010000011.1:0-204809 GCF_059812965.1 Mycobacterium sp. NGS29 | reverse complement strand
CACGGCTGAGCAACAAAGTCGACGCCATCATCGCCCAGGTCGACATCGATGCGGTGCGCCGCCGCGAGAAACGCCACACCGAACGCCACCTCGACATCGGCGACCCCTACGACGGCCTGTGCCCCATCGAGGGCCAACTGCGCCCCACCGACGCCCGCGCCCTAAGCCAGACCCTGACCGCCCTGGCCGCCACCGTCTGCCCGCACGACCCCCGCACCCCCGAACAACGCCGCGCCGATGCCATCGAAGCCCTCACCACCCGCGCCACCCGCATGAGCTGTCTATGCCGGCGCACCGACTGCACCGCCCCCACCCGCCCACCAGCCTCCCCGGTGACCATCCATGTGATCGCCCCCCACGACGCCCTCACCAACACCGCCGGCGCCGACGGGACCGTGGCGGCGATGATCGGCGCCGCCGACGGACTCATCACCCCCGAACTGCTCGCCGACCTAGCCGTCTCCGCCACAATCGTGCCCCTGATCCACCCCGGCTACACCGCCCCCGAACCCACCTACCGGCCCTCAGCCGCACTGGCCGACTTCATCCGCGCCCGCGACCTGACCTGCCGCTGGCCCGGCTGCGAGGTACCCGCCACCCGCTCCGACCTCGACCACACCATCCCCTGGTCCCAAGGCGGACCCACCCACGCCGCCAACATCAAATGCCTATGCCGCACCCACCACCTGGTCAAAACATTCTGGGGCTGGACCGAAAAACAACTCCCCGACGGCACCCTGATCCTGACCTCCCCCAGCGGCGACACCCACATCACCACCCCCGGCAGCGCCCTGCTATTCCCCACCCTGTGCACCACCGTCGGCGGCATGCCCACCCCCGAAACCGACACCAGCACCGACTACTGCGGCGAACGGACCGCGATGATGCCCACCCGCCGCCGCACCCGCACCCAAAACCGCGCCCACCGCATCGCCACCGAACGACGCGCCAACCACGACGCCCGCACCACCACCCACACCACCAACTGGACCGACTGGACCCACTGGGCCGACAACCACCCACCACCCCACCCCGACGACGACCCACCACCCTTCTAGGGGCGCGGGTCAGTCGCTAGGCCAGGTCCAGCCACTGATCTGCGGGTCGTCCTCGCCGTGTTCACGGGTATACATGCGGGCCGACAGTCGCGCGTCGACCATCCGCTGGCGTAGTTCAGCCGCGCGGATCGCCAATCCGTCCACCCGGTCGATCACGTCGAGTACCAGGTGGAAACGATCCAGGTCGTTCAGCATCACCATGTCGAACGGGGTGGTGGTGGTGCCGCGCTCCTTGAATCCGCGCACGTGCAACCCGGCGTGGTTGGTGCGCCGATATGTCAGCCGGTGGATCAGCCACGGATATCCGTGATAGGCGAAGATGACCGGCTTGTCCGTCGTGAACAATGCGTCGAACTCCTTGTCCGACATGCCATGTGGGTGCTCAGAGGCCGGCTGTAGCCGCATCAGATCCACCACGTTCACCACTCGCACCGCCAACTCGGGCAACTCGCGGCGCAGGATGTCGGCGGCGGCCAACGTCTCCAGCGTCGGGATGTCCCCGGCACACGCCAGCACCACGTCGGGCTCACCGGTCGTGCTGCTGGCCCACTGCCAGATCCCAACGCCGCGGGTGCAGTGCAGGATCGCCTCCTCCATCGACAGATAGGACAAGGCGGGCTGCTTCCCGGCGACGATGACGTTGATGTAGTCACGACTGCGCAGGCAGTGATCGGCCACCGACAACAACGCGTTGCCGTCCGGCGGCAGGTAGACCCGCACCACCTCGGCGCGTTTGTTGGCGACCAGGTCGATGAAACCCGGATCCTGGTGGGAGGCGCCGTTGTGATCCTGGCGCCACACGTGCGAACTCAGCAGGTAGTTCAGCGAGGCGATCGGCCGCCGCCAGGGCAGTTCACGGCTGGTGGACAACCATTTCGCGTGCTGGTTGAACATCGAGTCGACGATGTGCACAAACGCTTCGTAGCAGTTGAACAGCCCGTGCCGGCCGGTCAGCAGGTAGCCCTCCAGCCACCCCTGGCACAGGTGCTCGGAAAGCACTTCCATGACGCGGCCGTCGGGAGCCAGATGATCGGCTGGACCGTCGTAGGGACCGGTCGCCGAGAGCCACACCTTGTCGGTCGCCTCGAACACCGGACTCAGCCGGTTGGACGCGGTCTCGTCGGGACCCATCATCCGAAAGCGGTCGAGGTTACGGGTGATCACGTCACGCAGGAAGTTGCCGAGCACTCGGGTTGCCTCGTGGGTCTCGGTGGCCGGACGCTCGACGTCCACCGCGTAGTCCCGGAAGTCGGGCAGGTCCAGATCGTGCAGCAGCAGCCCGCCGTTGGCGTGCGGATTCGCACTCATCCGTCGATCGCCTTGTGGTGCAATCGCTTTGAGATCAGCCCGTAGCGCACCGTCGGTGTCGAACAGTTCGTCGGGCCGGTAACTGCGCAGCCACTGCTCGAGCTGTTTGCGGTGCTCGGGGTTGTCGCGCGTGCCGGACAGCGGGACCTGATGGGACCGCCAGGTGCCCTCCACGTGCTGCCCGTCGACCTCTTTGGGGCCGGTCCAACCTTTGGGGGTGCGCAGCACGATCATCGGCCACACCGGACGGTCGGTCTGCTCACCGTTGCGGGCGGCGGTCTGGATCGCGCGAATCGAGTCGAAGGCATCGTCCAACGCGGCGGCCAGTTGCTGATGCACGTCGGCCGGATCGTCACCCGCGACGGTGATCGGCCGGTACCCGTAGCCACGCATCAGCGCCTCGAGCTCGGATTCCGGGATACGCGCCAGCACCGTCGGGTTGGCGATCTTGTAGCCGTTGAGGTGCAGGATCGGCAACACCGCACCGTCGACGACGGGGTTGAGGAACTTGTTGGAGTGCCAACCGGCGGCCAATGGACCGGTCTCGGCCTCGCCGTCGCCGATCACGCAGGCCACCACCAGGTCGGGGTTGTCGAACGCCGCCCCGAAGGCGTGCACCAGTGCGTAGCCGAGTTCGCCACCTTCGTGGATCGACCCCGGCGTCTGTGCCGCGACGTGGCTGGGAATGCCGCCGGGAAAAGAGAACTGCCGGAACAGTTTGCGCAGACCTTCGGTGTCCTCCTCAATCCCGGTGTACACCTCGCTGTAGGTGCCTTCGAGATAGGTGTTGGCGACCAACCCGGGACCGCCGTGGCCCGGGCCGGTGATGTAGATGACGTTGGCGTCGCGGTCCCGGATGATGCGGTTGAGGTGGACGTAGAGCAGGTTGAGCCCCGGTGTGGTGCCCCAGTGGCCGAGCAGTCGTGGTTTGACGTGTTCCGCGGACAGCGGTTCGGCCAGCAGGGGGTTGTCCAGCAGATAGATCTGGCCGACGGACAGATAATTGGCGGCTCGCCAGTACGCGTCGATGAGGGCCAGGTCGTCGTCGGTCAGGGGCGCGGGCTCGGTCTTCGTTGCGGTTTCTGGACTCATCCGGCCGATTCTTCCCGGCGCGGATGAACGGCGTCTAAGGGCGTCTCAGTCTTCGCCGCGCGCGCGGGCCTCGTACGCCTTGCGCTTTTCCACGTCCACGTCGTCGGTGAAGACGTGATCACCGCCGATCAGACGGTTAAGGCCCTCGGCCACGCGGCGTGGCCAGAACTTCTGCGACACCACCATCGCGCCGGCCATTTTGGTGATCCGCACCCGCGGTCTGGGTTTGGCCACCAACGCCACCACCGCGTCGGCGATCTCGGCCGGTTCGGCGTTGCGGAAGCCCTTGGCGCCGGAAGTGCCGGCGGTGAGTTCGGTGTTGACGAATGTCGGCAGCACTGCGGAGAAGTGCACCCCGGCGGCGCGGTACTCGAGCCGCGCCGAGTCGGTGAACGCCAGCACCGCGTGCTTGCTGGCGACGTAGGTGGCCAGCCCGACGATGTGCATCTCACCGGCCAGCGAAGCGATGTTGATGACGTGGCCGTGCCCACGCGGCACCA
This sequence comes from Mycobacterium sp. NGS29, assembly GCF_059812965.1. Taxonomy (NCBI): domain Bacteria; kingdom Bacillati; phylum Actinomycetota; class Actinomycetes; order Mycobacteriales; family Mycobacteriaceae; genus Mycobacterium; species Mycobacterium sp. NGS29. The sequence continues at coordinate 200,851 of NZ_JCALDR010000011.1, read as the reverse complement.
TCCGCTGAGCGGCCAGCTTGCTGCCGAGTATCACCCCGTAGACGTTGATGTCGAGGATGCGACGGGTGACGGCGTCGGGCTCGTCGATGATCCGGCCCACCGGCATGATGCCTGCGTTGTTGATCAGCACGTCGATCGGCCCGAGTTGGCGCTCGACCTGGTCGAGGAAATCCGAGAACGAGTTCTGGTCGGTGACGTCGAGCTTGCCGTACACCTCCAGACCGAGGTCGGCCCCGGACTCCTTGACCGTGGTCTCATCGATGTCGCCTATGGCGACCTTGGCGCCCAGCTTGTGCAGCGCGGTGGCGGTGGCCAAGCCGATTCCCCGAGCACCGCCGGTGATAACTATGACTTTGCCCTGTACCTTCACACCGATCGATGCCGTGTCTGCCATGCGTACACGTTAAACCGCTGGATAATGGCACCGATGACGGAGGTACGCACCGCCGTTGCTGCGGACGCCGAGGCCGTGGCACGGGTGCACGTGCGGGCCTGGCAATCCGCTTACCGGGGTCTGATTGCGCAGGACTATCTCGACAGCCTCACACCGGAGGCACGGGCCCGCCGATACGACTTCGGCCGGCCCGGAATCGGCGTGCCGGTCACGTTGGTCGCCGTGCAGCACGACGCCATCTGCGGCCTGGTCACCTTCGGCCTGTGCCGGGAGGAGGACCTGCCGAACTTCGGTGAGCTGATGGCGATCTACGTCGACCCGGACTGCCTCGGCACCGGTATCGGCCGGTTGCTGATCGGCGCGGGGCGAGACCGGCTGCGGGGGCTGGGAGTCGAGGGCGCGGCGCTGTGGGTCCTGCGGGACAACGTCCGCGCGCGCCGCTTCTATGCGCGCGACGGCTGGCAGCCGGACGGGGCATCTCGCACCGAGAGTTACGGGGACCGGCCGGTGGCCGAAGTGCGGTACCGTCGCGTCCCCGTGTAGCGATCGCTCGGCTGCCTGCCCGACATCGGAAGCGGCGGGCGCAGGCCTCACGATAGGTTCGATTCATGCCCGTGGATCCCAGGACACCGGTGCTGATCGGCTACGGCCAGGTCAACCACCGCGACGACGTCGACCCCGACAAGCCGTCCATCGAGCCGCTGGACCTGATGGTCAAGGCGGTCCACAACGCCGCTGACCAGCACGTCATCGACGCTGTCGACGCCATTCGGGTAGTGCACATGTTGTCGGCGCACTACCGCAACCCGGGCCGGCTGCTCGGCGAGCGGCTCGGCCTGGCCGACTTCGCGGCCGGTTACAGCAGCGTCGGCGGCAACACCCCACAGTCGCTGGTCAACCGGGCGTGCCTGGACATTCAGCAGGGCCGGGCCGGGGTGGTGCTGATCTCCGCGGCGGAGACCTGGCGCACCCGCAACGCGCTGAAGAAGCAGGGCCGCCGGCTGGTGTGGACCGAGCAGGACAACTCCGTGCCGATGCCCGAGATCGCCGGCGACGACGTCCCGATGGCCGGCGACGCCGAAATCCGGATCAAGCTGGACCGGCCCGCCTACGTGTATCCACTGTTCGAGCAGTCGCTGCGCATCGCCAACGGCGAATCGGTCGAGGAGCACAGCAGACGGGTCAGTGAACTGTGGGCGCGCTTCAATGCGGTCGCCGTCGACAATCCCCACGCCTGGATCCGGCGGCCGGTGACCGCTGAGGAAATCCGCGAACCCAGCCCCGCGAACCGGATGATCAGCTGGCCGTACACCAAGTTGATGAACTCCAACAACATGGTCGACCAGGGCGCCGCGCTGATCCTGACCTCCGTCGAACAGGCGCAACGCCTACGGGTCCCGCCCGAGCGGTGGGTGTACCCGCAGTCCGGTACCGACGCGCACGACACATCGGCCATCGCTGAGCGCGGTGAACTGCACCGTTCGCCGGCGATCCGGATCGGCGGTGCCAGCGCGCTGGAGCTGGCCGGGCTGGGCATCGACGACCTCGATTACGTCGATCTGTACTCGTGCTTCCCGTCCGCGGTACAGGTCGCGGCGAACGAGTTGGGGCTGGCCACCGACGATCCCGCCCGGCCGCTCACGGTCACCGGCGGTCTGACGTTCGCCGGCGGACCATGGAGCAATTACGTCACTCATTCGATTGCGACCATGGCCGAGATGCTGACAGCGAACCCTGGTCGACGCGGACTGATCACCGCCAACGGCGGCTACCTGACCAAGCACAGCTTCGGCGTCTACGGCACCGAACCACCGACGGAGTTTCGCTACGAGGACGTGCAACCGGCGGTGGACCGGGAGCCCACCACGGTGGGGCCGGTCGAATGGGAGGGTGTCGGCACCCTGGAAGCGTGGACCACGCCGTTCGATCGGGACGGACGACCCGAGCGGGCCTTTCTGGCGGTACGCACGCCCGACCAGGCGCGGGTGCTGGCGGTCATCACCGATCCGGACACCGCCGCGGCGACCGTGCGCGACGACATTGCGGGAGCCAAGGTCATCGTCGCTGCCGACGGCACGGCGACGCTGCGTTGACCCACCGCGGTCACGTTAGTGACTCAATTCTGCGCAACCATGGTTGACGTGCTTATTGTCGTTAGATACACGCTGGGGGAGGTGACGCCACGTGCACGTACTGCTTACCGACGCAGTCGGCACAGTAGGGCGGTTGGTCGCACGCCAGCTCCTGGCCGCCGGACATACCGTCAGCGGCATCGCCACCCGCGCACACCCCGCCCTGGAGCCTGACGTCGAATTCGTTCGCGCGCCGCTGCGTCACCCGGTGCTGGCGGAGTTGGCAGCTGAAGCCGACGTCGTGATCCATCTCGCCCCGGTCGACCCCAGCGCGCCGGGCGGCGCCGGCCTCACCGGCGTCGCACATGTGGCGCATGCCGCGGCCCAGGCGGGGGCGCGATTGCTGTTGGTGTCACAGGCCGCCGGGCGGTCTGAGCTGTACCGCCCGGCTGAGCAGCTGGTATCCACCGGCTGGGCACCGAGCCTCGTCGTCCGCATCGCCCCACCGGTTGGCCGCCAATTGGACTGGATGGTGTGCCGGACAGTGGCCACCCTGATGCGCAGCAAGGTGTCGGCCCGTCCGATGCGGGTGCTGCACCTCGACGACCTGGTCCGATTCCTGGTGCTGGCGGTCGGCACCGACCGCACCGGGGTGGTCGATCTGGCCACTCCGGACACCACCAACGTGATCACCGCGTGGCGGGCGATCAGATCCGTCAACCCACGGCTGCGGCTGCACGGGGTGCCGGGTTGGGACGACCTGCTTCCCGAGCTGAATATCGCCACGGTGCAGGAGGATTGGGATTTCGAATACGGCTGGCGGGCTAACGACGCGGTGCTGGACACCGGCCGGGGCCTGACCGGTCGCAGACTCGACCCCGACGGCGCCGTGTGCGCCTCGCCCTCACTGGCGCTGCCGGTCGAGACGCCGCCGCGGCCGCGTCCGGCCCAGGACAGCCGCGCGGTAATGCCCGACGGGCTGGAAGGGGAGTTCGACGACCGCATCGATCCTCGGTTTCCGATCTTCAGCGCGACCGACCTGGCCGAGGCACTGCCCGGACCGCTCACCCCGCTCACGCTGGACGTGCAGCTAGCCGGCCTACGCGGCGCCGCGCAGGCCATGGGCCGGGCGCTGGCACTGGGCGAGGAGTTCGCCGAGGAGTGGTCCAACCGGGCGATAGCGGTGTTCGGCCACCGCCCCTACATCGGGGTATCGGCCAACATCGTCGCCGCCACTCAGCTGCCCGGCTGGGACGAGCGCGCCATCGCCCAGCGTGCCCTCGGTGACCGGGCCGCCGATCTGCTGCCGGGCGCAGACCCGCCCTCAGCCGGGCCCGTCGGCAAGGCGGTGGCGACCGCGCGCTCGGTCGCCCTGCTGCGCCACCTGCGGGCCGACACCCAGGCCTACGTCGCCGCCGCAGCGACCGAGCACGCCGGACCGGCGGAACTGGCTGCGCTGAGTGACGCCGCCCTGGAAGTCCGGTTGCGGCTGCTGCGCGACCGCATTCACCAGGGCTGGATCCTGACCGGACTGTGGGTCATCGACTCCGGCGTCACCGCGGCCACGCTCGAGCACACCCGGGCAGCTTCGCGCGTGTCCGGCATCGGGATGATCGTCGAGAGTGGCCGCGTGGCGGCCGAGACCGCCGCACTGGCGGCGCTGTTGCGGGCTGACCCGCCGTTGTGCGCGCTGGCCCGTCAGGGCAACGTCGGCAGCATCCGGGCGTTGTCGCCGACAGCGGCCGCTGCCCTTGATAGCCTGGTCGCCCACCTGGAGCACCGGGGCCCCGGCGAAGCCGAACTGGCCTGCCCGACGTTCGGCGACGACCCGGGACTGTTGCTGACTGCGGCGGCTGCGGCCGCCGACGCCACCGCTGCGGCCGTCGACCCGCCCGCATCGGTGTCCCAGCGGGTGGCCGACAGCGCCCGCACTTCGCGGGAACTTGCCCACGACACCACCATGCGGTTCACCCATGAGTTCCGCATGGCAGTGCACGAGTTGGCATCTCGGCGAGTGGCGGCAGATGTGATCGACACCGTCGACGACGCGCACTACTTGCTCTGCGACGAACTGGTCACTCTGCCCGCCGACGCGCGACTGCGGGTCAAGCGCCGCCGCGCCGAGCGTGAACGTCTGCAGTCGCAACACCCGCCCGATGTCATCGACGGATCAGCTCAGTAACTCGCGCAAGGACAACGCGTTTCGGACGGCGTGACCACCGAGGTCGTTGTTGAAATACACCCACACATCGCGGCCTTCGCCGTCCCAGGCGCGAATGCGGCCGGCCCAGTCGCGCAGATCGGCCGCGGTGTAGGAACCGGTGTACATCGAGGCCGGTTCGGGCCCGTGCAAGCGGATATAGACGAAGTCGGTGGTGGCGCGCCGGACACTTGCCAGCCCGGCGCCGCTCATGACCACGTAGGCGGCGTGGTGCCGTTCCAGCAGCGCATACACCTCGGGGGCGGCCCAGGAGGGGTGACGCAATTCGACGGCCACCCGAACCGGTGTGGGCACCAGGCGCAGGAATGAGTCCAGTCGAGCATCGTCACGCTGCTGCTCGGGATGGAGTTGGACCAGCAGCACCCCACGCCGATCACCCAGTAGCTGCCAGCAGCGTTCGAAGCGTTCGATCCACGGTTCCGGCGAGGCGAGCCGCCGGTAGTGGGTCAGTCCACGATGGGCTTTGACCGTCATGGTGAAGCCGTCGGGCAACCTCTCACGCCACCCGGCGAACGTCGAATCCTTGGGCCAGCGGTAGAAACTGGCGTTCAACTCGACGGTGTCGAAGACCTCGGTATACCGAGCCAATCGACGCGCGGCTGGTAACCGGGGTGGGTAGAGCACGTCGGTCCAGTGGTCATAGGACCACCCGGAGGTGCCGATCCGTACCGTCAACCGGCCGCCTGGTGGCGCACGTCGTCGTCTAGCGACACCCGCACCAGCGCCGCCGCCAGTTTGGCGTTGCTGCGCGGCGCCAGCGCGGAAAGTTTCACCGGATCGGTGGGCAGGTTCAACGCCTCTGCCGCAGCCAGGGCCCGGGCATCGAAATGCGGTCGCACCCAGGTCCACACGTCCTGCACCTCGCGCAAAAAGATGTCGGCACCGGTGTTGCCGATTCCTTTGAACTGCTTCAGCATTCGTGCAGCTTCGACCGGGTTCTCGGCGCTGCGGACAGCCAGGTCACGCAGATCGCCGCCAAATTCGTCGCGCACCCGCTCGGCGATGACGGTGAGCCTGGTGGCCGAACTCTCGTCATACCGGACGTAGTGGGCGCGACCGAAGGCCCTGATCATCGTCCTGCGGTCGGCTGCCAGCACGGCCTTCGGGGTGCGCAAACCGGCGTCGAACAATTCGCGACCGGCCCGCATCGCGATCGCGGCGTCGATGGGTTTGCTGGCCAGCATGCACAGCACCAGCAGCTGGAACAACGGCATGGGCTGGTCCCGGAGCCGGACGCCCGCCTCCGCCGCAAAGGTGATCCCGGCGACCCTGAGCAGCCGTCGTACCTGTGGCGCGGGGTCGTCCATGGGCGGGGCGTACCCGCACCGACACCGGGCAAACCGACCCGGTTACCTGCGCGGCAGGCTGCGAGCGTATTTCACCCCGCGGACAACCCAATTCTGTAGTTGGCGTTTGGTTTTCACGCCATCGGGTGACACCAGCACCCAACCGCGCGTTTCCCGGCCCGCCATCACCATCGGGCTGACGTGGTCTCGCGCCAGCAACGTGTCGGTGTCCTCCCGAGGCACCCGCACCATCAGACCACCCTGCCCGCTGACGCAGACGGACATGTTCCCGCCGACCAGGAACGCCAGTCCGCCGAACATCTGTTTTTCGTCGACTGCGGGCTCGGTGGCCACCAGTTCGCGGACCCGGTCCGCGAGGTGCGTGTCGTAGGCCACGGGGTCACACCGGTCGCGGAGCGGGGACGCCGATCACCCGCAACACCCATTCCCGGGGGACGCTGAACGACAGCGACCGGCGCGGAATGGTGGTCAGCACCGCTTCGGGAATCGCGGTCTTGTAGTTGAGCGACAACCTGCCGGAGAACGCGGGATCGACCTGGCTGACGTCGACGTCGAGCAGCAGTCCGGCTGCGCAGATCTCGGCCTGCACCGGACCTTCGGTGGGGGCGTCCCAGCGGAGGTCGATGGCGCGCCCAGCCAGCTTTGGCACCGTGGACAGCGTGCCCAGCACCCGCTGGGAAGTGATCGCCACCGCACCGGCGTAGCTACGGACGTTGCCCTTGGACACCTTGCCGGGCACCGATCCGGTGAACCGCAGGGTGACCGGGACGAACTCGGCCAGGTGGATGATGTTCTCGGTTTCGACCTCTGCCCGCAGGTCAGCGGGCAGTTTGCCGATCCTGAACATCTTGCGAAGCAACGCAGCCATCCGTGCACACTAGCGGCACTAGGCCGCTGCTGCCTCCGTCCGCGCCGGTTCCAGCGCCGCGGCGACGATGTCGGCCACGTCGGTCATCGGCAGCACAGTCAGCGTCTCGAGCACTTCGGCCGGCACGTCATCCAGGTCCGGCTCGTTGCGCACCGGGATGAAAACGGTTGACAAACCGGCACGTTGGGCGGCCAGCAGCTTCTGCTTGACACCGCCGATGGGCAACACCCGGCCGTTCAGCGTGACCTCGCCGGTCATGCCGACGTCGGAGCGGACCTGCCGCCCGGTGGCCATCGACACCAGCGCCGTCACCATGGTGACCCCGGCGGACGGGCCGTCCTTGGGCACCGCACCGGCCGGCACGTGTACGTGGATGCGGCCGTCGAGCACCGCGGGGTCGACACCGAGTTCTGCTGCGTGCGAACGCACGTAGGACAACGCGATCTGCGCCGATTCCTTCATCACTTCACCCAGCTGACCCGTCAACTGCAATCCGGGTTCACCGTCGGTGGCCCCGGCTTCGATGTAGAGCACATCGCCGCCCAGCCCGGTGACCGCCAGGCCGGTCGCCACGCCGGGCACCGCGGTGCGTTCGGCCGACTCCGGCGTGAACCGCGGACGGCCCAGGTAGCCAACCAGATCGGGCTCGTCGACGGTGATCGCCGACGAATCCTCGGCCAGCTTGGTGGTGACCTTGCGCAGCGCCTTGGCCAGCAGCCGTTCGAACTGCCGCACGCCCGGTTCGCGGGTGTAGTCGGCGGCGATCTTGCGCAGTGCGGCGTCGGTGACCACGACCTCGTCCTCGGTCAGCGCCGCCCGGTCCCGCTGCCGGGGCAGCAGGTAGTCGCGGGCGATCGCGACCTTGTCGTCCTCGGTGTAGCCGTCGATCTGCACCAGCTCCATCCGGTCCAGCAGCGCCGACGGGATGTTCTCGATCACGTTGGCGGTCGCCAGGAAGACCACGTCGGACAGGTCCAGATCCAAATCCAGGTAGTGGTCGCGGAAGGTGTGGTTCTGCGCGGGGTCCAGCACCTCCAGCAGCGCCGCACTCGGGTCGCCGCGGTAGTCGGAGCCCACCTTGTCGATTTCGTCAAGCAGCACAACGGGATTCATCGATCCCGCCTCACCGATGGCCCGCACGATGCGGCCCGGCAGCGCACCCACATAGGTGCGCCGGTGCCCGCGGATCTCGGCCTCGTCGCGCACTCCGCCCAGGGCGACGCGCACGAACCTGCGGCCCAGCGCCCGCGCGACGCTCTCGCCCAGCGACGTCTTGCCGACCCCGGGGGGACCGGCCAGCACCATCACCGCACCGGAGCCGCGGCCGCCCACTACCTGCAGTCCGCGCTGGGCACGGCGGGTGCGCACCGCCAGATATTCGACGATGCGGTCCTTGACGTCGTCCAGCCCGTGGTGGTCGGCATCCAGGATCTCCCGGGCAGCCGCCAGGTCGGTGCAGTCCTCGGTGCGCTCGTTCCACGGCAGCTCCAGCACGGTGTCCAGCCAGGTGCGGATCCAGCCGCTTTCCGGGCTCTGGTCGCTGGACCGCTCCAGCTTGCCGACCTCGCGCAGAGCGGCTTCCCGCACCTTCTCGGGCAGGTCGGCGGCCTCGACGCGGGCCCGGTAGTCCTCGGATCCGTCCGGTTCACCCTCGCCCAGTTCCTTGCGGATGGCGGCCAGTTGCTGACGCAGCAGGAACTCCTTCTGCGTCTTCTCCATGCCGTCGCGCACGTCCTCGGCGATCTTGTCGTTGACCTCGACTTCGGCCAGGTGTTCGCTGGTCCAGTCGATCAGCACGCGCAGTCGTTCGGCCACGTCCACGGTTTCCAGCAACTGGCGTTTCTGCACGTCGGACAGGTAGGACGCGTAGCCGGAAGTGTCGGCCAGCGCCGACGGGTCGGTGAGGCTGTTCACGTAGTCGACGATCTGCCAGGCGTCGCGTCGCTGCAGCATGGCCAGCAGCAGCTTCTTGTATTCCGCGGCCAGTTCCCTGACCTCGTCGGTCACCTCCGCATCGGGCACCTCGCTCACCTCGACCCACAGCGCGGCACCCGAACCGGTGGTTCCGGCGCCGATGTGCGCGCGGCGTTCACCGCGCACCACGGCCGCAGTGCCGCCCCCGGGAACGCGGCCGACCTGCAGGATCTTCGCGACCACGCCGTGGGACGGGTAGCGGTCGGCCAGCCGCGGCGCGATCAGCAGCTCACGCGCGTCGCCGGCCTGGGCGGCGTCGACAGCGGTGCGTGCGGCGTCGTCCAACGCAATCGGCACCACCATCCCGGGCAGCACGATCGGGTCGGTCACGAACAGCACCGGGATTGACTTGGATTCAGACATCCATTCCTCCAAAGGTTAAGTCTGTTCGGCTCAACCTTGACCGGCCGGTGTTTGTTCCCCCGGCCGCGCGCGCTAGCGGTAGAGCTGCGTCACATGCGTGGGGGAAAGCTCCTCGAGGCAGGTGACGCCCAGCAGCGCCATGGTCCGCAGCACACCGCTTTCCAGGATCTCGATGGCGCGCCGCACACCGGCCTCACCGCCGGCCATCAACCCGTACAGGTACGCCCGACCGATCAGGGTGCAGCGCGCCCCGAGTGCGACCGCGGCGACGATGTCGGCGCCGGACATGATCCCGGTGTCCAGCAGGATCTCGGTGTCCCGGCCCACCTCGCGCGCCACCGCCGGCAACAGCTGGAACGGCACCGGGGCCCGATCGAGTTGGCGGCCACCATGATTGGACAACACGATGCCGTCCACCCCGCGGTTGACCACCGCGCGCGCGTCTTCGAGGGTCTGGATCCCCTTGACGACGAGTTTTCCCGGCCAGGTCGACGTGATCCAGTCCAGATCGTCGAACGTCACGCTGGGATCGAACATGGAGTTCAGATAGTCGCCCACGGTGCCCGGCCAACGATCCAGGGAGGCGAATGACAACGGCTCGGTGGTGAGCAGGTCGAACCACCAATGCGGATGCGGCACCGCGTCGAGCACGGTGCGCAACGTCAGCGCGGGCGGGATCGACATGCCGTTGCGGACATCGCGCAGCCGCGCCCCGGCGACCGGAACGTCCACGGTGACCAGCATGGTGTCGAAACCCGCGTCGGCGGCCCGCCGGACCAGGGCAACCGAACGTTCCCGGTCCTTCCACATGTACAGCTGAAACCATTTGCGGCCCTGTGGAACAGCGGCAACGACGTCTTCGATCGAACAGGTGGCCAGGGTCGACATGGCGAACGGGATGCCGGCCGCGGCCGCCGCGCGCGCTCCGGCGACTTCCCCCTCGGTGTGCATCAGCCGGGTGAATCCGGTCGGCGCGATCCCGAACGGGAGTGCCGTGGGTCCGCCCAGCACGTTCCAGCCGGCGGTCACGTTGCTGACGTCGCGCAGGATCGTGGGGTGAAACTCGATGTCGCGGAACGCCTGCCGAGCCCGGCGCAGCGACACTTCCTCCTCGGCCGCACCGTCGGTGTAGTCGAACGCCGCCTTCGGGGTTCGTCGTTGGGCGATGCGCCGCAGATCCTCGATGGTCAGGGCGGCGTCCAGACGCCGCTTGGTGCGGTCGAACTGGGGCCGCTTGAATTGCACCAGGGGCGCCAGGTCGCGGATCTTGGGGACTTGCCGCTTGACCGCCATCAGGTCATTCAATCAGGGTGAAGTCATGGCGTTCGATCTACAGCGGTTCGTGGACGCGCAGGCCGGCGTGTACGACAAGGTCGTCGACGAGTTGCGTGCGGGTCGCAAACGCAGTCACTGGATGTGGTTCGTGTTCCCGCAGTTGCGCGGGCTGGGCAGCAGTCCGATGGCCCAGCACTACGGCATCGTCTCGCTGGCCGAGGCCCGGGCCTACCTGGCACACGAATTGCTGGGTCCCCGGTTGCGCGAATGTGTGCGACTGGTCAACCAGGTGCCGGACCGGTCGGCCGTGCAGATCTTCGGCCGGCCCGACGATCTCAAGCTCAAATCGTCGATGACGTTGTTCGCCCGTGCCACTGACGACAACGAAGACTTCCGCTCGCTGCTCGAGAAGTATTACGGCGGCGACGAGGACGAGCAGACGGTGGTCCGGCTGGGTTAGAACGGCCGCAGGATCCGCCAGCCGTGGGCCTCGACCACCAACTGCTGGGTGACGTGGTCCTCGGGTGCCGTGGAGCCCGCGATCACCTGCGCCTGTGCGGCACCCAGGTCCGGCAGCGCGAGCTCGAGTGGTTCGTCGTCGATGTTGAGTGCGACCAGCAGGGCGTCATCGCCGCGGCGGGTCTGGAACACGTAATGCCGGTTGGCCAGCTGCACCGCGGTGGTCGTCGCGGAATGCAGCCAAGGGTGGCGCCTGCGCAGCCCGATCAGATATCGGTGCAACTCCCAGATCCGAACGTCCGGTTCAGCCAATGTCATTGGGGGAGCGGGGAATTCTGGGCGCACGGCGTCATCGCCGCCACGGCGCTCCTCTTTGTCGCCGCGCAAGCCCAACTCGTCGCCGGCGTAGATGCTGGGCACCCCGCCGATCATCAACAGGATCGCCAGCGCCTGCGCCAGGTGTTCGGGACGCTCGAGCCGGCTGGCTATCCGGGTCACGTCGTGGTTGCCGACGAACGTCAACGGCGCGAAAGTCTCTTGAAACACGTTGTGCCGCTGCAGCGCATGGTCCAGTTCGAAGAAGTTACCGTCGTTGAGGCTGCTCCAGATCGCTTTCCACAGCTCGTACTGGGTGGCCGAATCGAACCGGGCCGCCTCGACCACCGCCGCATAGTCACCGTGAATGAGCTCGCCGACGAACCATGCGTCCGGGTGGCGGTCCCGCACCCTGGGCAACACACGTGCCCAGAAGTCTTGCGGTACGGCGTAAGCCGCGTCCAACCGCCAGCCGTCGGCACCGCGTTGCAGCCAGTGCGCCAGCACCTCGACCACGTAATCGGCAACCTCGGGATTGCTGTGGTCGAACGCGACGAGCTCGGAGTGGCCTTCGAACGTGCCGCCGCTCAACCAGCCGGCGGGGCCGACGAAGTCGGCGCCGACGTGGTTGAACACGCCGTCGAGCAGCACCCGCAGACCGCGGCGGTGAGCCTCGGCGACGAGGTGGTCGAAGTCGGCGTCGTCACCGAGCCGGGGGTCGATGCGGTAATGGTCGGTGGTGTCGTAACCGTGTGTGCGCGAAGCGAATACCGGACCCAACGCGACCCCGGAGGCGCCGAGTTCAATGGCGTGATCGAACCAGTCGACCAGCCGCCGCAGCCGGTGCTCGGCCGGGTCCGGCGGCTGGTCAGCGGGAAACGCTCCGACGAAGCCCAGCGGGTAGACCTGCCACCAGATCACGTGCTCGGTCCAGGAGGGCATGCCTACGACACTACGGTCACCCGACGGCGGCCAGGGTGGCTGCCGTGTCGAGTGCCTGCGCCACGCCGGCCACGATCGCGGCCACCTTCAACGCCTCCAGGATTTCCTCGCGGCCCACCCCGGTCTCGCGCAAGGTGTGCTCATGAGCGACCACGCAGTGCGGACACCCGTTGATCGAGGACACCGCGAACGACCACAGTTCGAAGTTCGCCTTGGCCACCCCGGGATTGCCGATGATGTTCATCCGCAGGCCGGGCCGCAGGTCGTCGTACTGGCCGTCGAGGAATCCGCGCCCCCGGTAGAACACATTGTTCATGCCCATGATCGACGCGGCGCCCAGCGCGGCCTGGTAGGCCTCGGCGGAGAGCTGTTCGCGCGCTTCGGCGCCGATCTCGGCCAGCACCTGGGCGTTTCGCGTTGCCGCCGCGCTGGCCAGCAAAGTACCCCAGAGTCGCTCGCCGTCCAGGACGGTGCTGCGCGCGATGGAACCCAGGTTGAGCTTGAGATCCTTCGCGTACTCCGGCAGGGCGGTTTTGAGGTTTTCGATGCTCATGCCGAGGCCTTGAGCAGTTCGCCGGCGTCCAGCGTCGGGTCGCCCTTGCGCCAGTTGCAGGCACACAGTTCGTCGGACTGCAGCGCGTCAAGCACCCGCAGCACCTCGTCGACGTTGCGGCCGACCGATCCGGCGGTGACCGAGACGAATTGGATCTCGTTGTTGGGGTCCACGATGAACGTCACCCGGTCCGCGACGCCGTCGGCATTGAGCGCGCCGGTGGCTTCGACGAGCTCGCGCTTGATGTCCGAGAGCATCGGGAACGGCAGTTTCTTCAGGTCCTCGTGCTGAGCTCGCCACTGGAAGTGCACGAACTCGCTGTCCACCGAGACGCCGAGTACCTGCGTGTCGCGATCGGCGAACTCGTCGTTCAACTTGCCGAATGCCGCGATCTCCGTCGGGCATACGAAGGTGAAGTCCTTGGGCCAGAAGAAGACGACCCGCCACTTGCCCGGGTAGTCGTCGCTGGACACGGTGGTGAAGTAGTCGCCGGGCTGCTTGGCGTCGACCTCGGACAGATCGCCGCCGACCAACGCGGTCAGCTGGTAGCTGGGGAATTGGTCGCCGATGGTCAACAGGGACATGCGTGCACTCCTTTTTGGACTCAATCAAGATTATCCGTCTCCCTCATGGTGCCTGGAGTTCTGTGTGAAGTAAAGGTGATATGTCGCACTACATTGATAGGCATGACCGATAAGAGTTTCCAGCCCACCCTGGCCGGGTTACGGGCCTTCACCGCGGTGGCCGGAAAGCAGCATTTCAGCAGTGCGGCAACGCTTCTCGGGGTGAGTCAGTCCACCTTGTCGCAGGCCTTGGCGGCGCTGGAGGCCGGGTTGAACGTCCGCCTGGTGGAGCGTTCCACCCGACGCGTTTTCCTGACCGCAGAGGGCACCACACTGTTGCCGTACGCGCAGGCCGTGGTCGATGCGGCAGACGCGTTCGGCAATGCAGCCGCAGGCACGTCGGATCTGCTGCGGGGCCGCCTTCGCCTGGGCCTGATCCCCACCGTCGCGCCCTACGTGCTGCCGACCATCTTCGCGGGCCTGCCCCGCGAACTGCCGGACTTGACCCTGCAGGTGGTTGAGGACCAGACCGACCGGTTGCTGACGTTGCTCCGCGATGCCACGCTGGACGCCGCGCTGATCGCACTGCCCGCCGAAGCCGCCGGCCTCATCGAGATCCCGATCTACGACGAGGATTTCGTCCTGGCGCTGCCGCCCGGGCACCGCCTGGCCGGCAAGCGGCGGGTGCCCGCGGCCACCCTCGCCGAGCTGCCGCTGCTGCTGCTGGACGAGGGCCACTGCCTGCGGGACCAGACCCTCGAGGCCTGCCGGCAGGCGGGAGCACAGACCGAGTTCGCCGACACCCGTGCGGCGTCGCTGGCGACGGCGGTGCAGTGTGTGACCGGGGGACTGGGGGTGACGCTGATCCCGCAGACCGCCGCACCGGTCGAAGCCGCCCGCAACCGGCTCGGCCTGGCCCACTTCGCGCCGCCGCGCCCTGGTCGGCGCATCGGCCTGGTGTTTCGTGCCACCCGCGGCGGCGAACAGTCCTACCGGCGGCTGGCCGCAGTCATCGGCGCATTGGTCGACAGCGAACACCAGGTACGGCTGGTGGACCCGCGCTTGTAGGTTCGTCCGTTATGGAGAAGGTCATCGTTGTCCTGATGCGCGCCGAAGCCGACGACCAGTGGTGCGCGCGGCAGCGCGGGCCGGTCGCCGACCAACTGTTGCGGCTCGGTGTGCCGGGGTTGTCGATCAATGTGCGCGACAGCGCAGTGCGCGACTCGCTGATGACGCTCACCACGCTGGATCCGCCGGTCGCCGCGGTGGTGAGCCTCTGGACCCAGCAGTGCTACGGCGAGCAGGTGACCGCGGCCCTGCGGGTGCTGGGCGGCGAATGCGACCGGCTGGCGGCCTACCTGGTCACCGAGTCGGTTCCGCTGCCCGGCCCCGTTCACCAACCCGGCGCTCGGACAACAGGTTTGGCCAACATCGCACTGCTGCGCCGGCCCGCCGAACTGGAGGTGGCCACGTGGCTGGACCGCTGGCAACTCGACCACACCCCGGTCGCCATCGAGACCCAGTCGACCTTCGGCTACACCCAGAACTGGGTGGTCCGCGCAATCACCCCGGACGCGCCGGACATCGCCGCCATCGTCGAGGAGTTGTTCCCGGCCGAGGCCGTCTCCGACCTCAAGGCGTTCTTCGGTGCTGCCGACGACGCGGATCTGCAGCATCGGTTAGGCCGAATGGTCGCCAGCACAGCCGCATTCGGCGCCAACCAGAACATCGACACCGTGCCCACCAGCCGCTACGTGATGAAGTCGCCATTCCGGAAGGACGAGCACGCATGACGACACTCGAGGAGGCGGTGGCGCTGGCCACGGTCGAACGCGGGCTGGCAGTGATCTCAACCGGCCGCGCCGACGGCACCGTGCAGGCCTCGCTGGTCAACGTGGGCCTGCTGCCACATCCCACCGGCGGCGAGCCGGTGCTGGGCTTCACCACCTACGGCAAGGTCAAACTGGCCAACCTGCGGGTCCGTCCGCAGCTGGCCGTCACCTTCCGCGACGGCTGGCGGTGGGCCACGGTCGAAGGCCGCGCTGAACTGGCCGGCCCCGACGACCCGCAGCCGTGGCTGACCGAGCAGCTGCTGGCGTCGTTGTTGCGCGACGTGTTCGCCGCGGCGGGCGGTACCCACGACAACTGGGCAGAATACGACGCGACCATGGCACGGGAGCGGCGCGCGGTGGTGCTGATCGGACCGACCCGCGTCTACGGCAACGGTTAGGGTGGCGCCGTGCTGCTCATCGATGATCAGAACCGCGTCCGCACTCTCACGCTGAACCGGCCCGAAGCACTCAACGCGTTCAACGAAGCGCTTTACGACGCCACCGCCCAGGCGCTGATCGACGCCGCCGAGGATCCCGAGGTGGCAGTGGTCCTGCTGACCGGCGCGGGTCGCGGCTTCAGCGCCGGCACCGACCTGGCCGAGATGCAGGCGCGCATCACCGATTCGGAGTTCCAGGAGGGCACCTACGGTTTCCGCGGCCTGATCGAGGCGCTTACCGCGTTTCCCAAACCGCTGATCTGCGCGGTGAACGGCGTCGGGTTGGGCATCGGCACCACCATCCTGGGCTATGCCGACCTGGCCTTCATGGCGTCCACAGCCCGGCTCAAGTGCCCGTTCACCAGCCTGGGCGTGGCGCCCGAGGCGGCCTCGTCCTACCTGCTGCCGCAACTCGTCGGCCGGCAGAACGCGGCCTGGTTGTTGATGTCGTCGGAGTGGGTCGATGCCGCGGAGGCGTTGCGGATGGGGCTGGTCTGGCGGGTCTGCGCGCCCGACGACCTGCTGGCCGAGGCCCGGCGGCACGCTGAGGTGCTTGCCGCCCGGCCGATCTCCAGCCTGATGGCGGTCAAGCACACCATGGTCGAACCGCTACGCGCCGAGATCGCTGCGGCGACGGCGCGGGAGAACGCGCATTTCGCGGAGTTGATGGGGCAGCAGGCGAACGCCGCGGCGCTGGCCGATTTCAGCGACCGGAAGCGGAGCTAACCGACGGCCGCGGCCGGATCGAGCGTGGTGGCCGCGGCCAGGATCGCCCGCAGGGTCCGCCGGCAGCGGCCACAATCCCCGCCCGCCCCACATGCTGCGGCGATTTCCTTCGACGTCGACGCACCCCGCGCGACGACGTCACAAATGGTCTGATTGGTGGCTCCGACGCACAGGCAGACGTACATCAGCAAACCCGCAAGGTTGCCGCAGACAGCGCCGGAGAATTGAGCCGCATAATTAGCACAGTCTAACCTAAGGTGGTTAGTGAAGTCTAACCTAACTTAGGTTAAGCTCGCCGATTTTCGGCTTGGCCGCCACGCCGCGGGAGCGACGAAGGGTGTCCTGACTTGCGGTTATTGCACTAGATTCGAGGTCGGCACGCAAAGCTGCTGCTGACCCCGTATGGCGCGCTCCAGCCCAGCCGCCTGCGGCCGACATGACCGACTTCACCCCTGAGGAGTGAGCATGCAAGGCGATCCCGACGTTCTGCGGCTGCTCAACGAACAGTTGACCAGCGAACTCACCGCCATCAACCAGTACTTCCTGCATTCCAAGATGCAGGACAACTGGGGCTTCACCGAGCTGGCTAAGCACACCCGCGCGGAATCGTTCGACGAAATGCGGCACGCCGAGGCGATCACCGACCGCATTCTGCTGCTGGACGGCCTGCCGAACTATCAGCGCATTTTCTCGTTGCGGATCGGCCAGACGCTGCGCGAGCAGTTCGAAGCCGACCTCGCCATCGAGTACGAGGTGTTGAACCGGCTCAAACCGGGCATCATCATGTGCCGCGAGAAGCAGGACAGCACCAGTGCGGCCCTGCTGGAAGGAATCGTGGCTGACGAGGAATCGCACGTCGATTACCTGGAGACTCAGCTGGAGCTGATGGACAAGCTCGGCGAGGAGCTGTACTCCGCCCAGTGCGTCTCCCGTCCGCCCAGCTGACGCCGGCTCGACACGCCGCGGGGTGATCGGCGGTCACAGACCGGGACCGGAAGGTGGTCATGACAACCCCGCGCGCAGCGGTCACGGACCCGTCGACCGATTTCGCCCCCAGCGGCCCGCTGCTCACCGCGCGGCGGCGCAACTTCATCTTCCTGGCGGTTCTGCTCGGCATGCTGCTTGCCGCCCTGGATCAGACCATCGTCGCGACGGCGCTGCCGACCATCGTCGCCGACCTCGGGGACGCCGGCCGGCAGTCGTGGGTGGTCACCAGTTACCTGCTCGCCTCGACCATCGTCACCGCGCTGGTAGGCAAGCTCGGTGACCTGTTCGGCCGCAAGCGGGTCTTCGTCGTCGCGGTGCTGTTCTTCGTGGCCGGGTCGGTGCTGTGCGGACTGGCGCACTCGATGACCATGCTGGTCGGCGCACGGGCGCTGCAGGGCATCGGGGGCGGCGCTATCACCGTCACCGCCAGCGCCCTGATCGGGGAAGTGGTCCCACTGCGCGACCGGGGCCGGTACCAGGGCATCCTGGGGGCCGTTTTCGGGGTGACCACAGTCGTCGGCCCGCTGCTGGGCGGCTACTTCACCGACTATCTGAGCTGGCGCTGGGCGTTCTGGATCAACCTGCCGGTGTCGGTGGTGGTGATCTGCGTGGCGGCTGCGGCCATCCCGGCGCTGGCCGCCGCGACGCGGCCCGTCGTCGACTACGCCGGGATCGTGTTCATCGGTGTGGGCGCGGCCGCGCTGACCCTGGCCACCAGCTGGGGCGGCACCGTCTACCCGTGGAGATCGGCGCCGGTGATCGGGCTGTTCGTCGGCGCGGTGCTGGCCCTGGGTGTTTTCGCGTGGGTGGAAAGCCGCGCACCCCAACCGATTCTGCCGTTGCGGCTGTTCGCCAGCCCCGTCTTCAGCGTCTGCTGCGCGCTGTCCTTCGTCGTCGGGTTCGCGATGCTGGGTGCGATGACGTTCCTGCCGACGTTCATGCAGTACGTCAACGGCGTCTCGGCGACCACGTCGGGGCTGCGCACCCTGCCGATGGTGGTCGGCATGCTGATCACCTCCACCGGCAGCGGAACGCTGGTGGGCCGCACCGGTCGGTACAAGATCTTCCCGGTCGTCGGCACCGCGCTGATGACGATCGCGTTCCTGCTGATGTCGACGATGGACGGTGCCACCCCGGCGGTGCTGCAGTCGGTGTACCTGCTGATCCTGGGCGCCGGCATCGGCCTGTCCATGCAGGTGCTGGTGCTGGTGGTGCAGAACACCTCGAACTTCGAGGACCTCGGCGTGGCCACCTCGGGGGTGAGCTTCTTCCGCACCATCGGAAGCTCGTTCGGGGCAGCCATCTTCGGCTCGCTGTTCGTCAACTTCCTCAACGCCCGACTGGGGCCGGCCACCGCGGCCGGCGGGATCTCGCCGGACGAGGTCAGTTCACCGGCGGCCCTGCATCGCCAGTCTGCTGCGGTGATGGCGCCGATCGTGCATGCCTACGCGGAGTCGCTGTCTCAGGTGTTCCTCTGCGCGGCGCCGGTGGCCGCGGCGGGTTTCGTGCTGGCGCTGTTCCTGCGCGAAGTCCCGTTGCGTGACATCCACACCAGCGCGGCCGATCTCGGCGACGGCTTCGCCATGCCCACCTCCGAGACACCCGAACAGCTGTTGGAGAACGCAGTGGCCCGCGTGCTGCGCGGCGAATCGGGCATGCGGCTGCGCAGTATCGCGATGCGGCCCGACTGCCGCCTCGACGTCGCCGGGTTGTGGGCGGTGTTGCGCATCAACCGTTATCAACAGTTCTTCGGCGCGGCCCGGCTCACCGACATGGGCGAGACGCTGAACATTCCGTTCGAAGTCCTCGAACCCACCTTCGCGCGGCTGGCCGCCGGCGGTTACGTGGTGCGCGACGGCGACCGGCTCAGCCTGACTCCGGCCGGCGTACAGCAGGTCGATTACGTCTACTCACTGCTGCTGGCCTGGATCGTCGACAAACTGTCCCGATCGGCCGGATTCGCCGGCCGCCCCGACCGCCGCGAGGTGGAAGCCGCGTTGAGTCGCATCGCCTATCGCGTTATCGCACAGCGTGATTGGCATGCCGACGCACCCACGGTGGCGATGCCGCGGGCCGCAACGTGAGCAGCCGGTCCGCCCGGCGTACCATCTCGCCATGAGCCGAATCGGAACTTTCGCTGACGACGACGTGGCCGGCTGGATTCAGAAATCCCCGGAACTCGGCGGCGCAATGGCCAACTTCAGCCACGCGGTCTACACCGCCAACAGGCTGCCGCTGCGCACCCGCGAAATCGCGCGCGCGGTGATCGCCGCCAACAACGAGTGCACGGTGTGCGCCAACACCCGCGACGCCGACGGCCCCGCAGCGGGTGTGGACGAAGCGCTCTACGACCATGCCGCCGAGTGGCGCACCTGGCCCGGCTACAGCGCGCAGGAGCGGTTGGCGGCCGAGTTCGCGCACCGCTTCTCCACCGATCACACCGCGCTGCGCGACGACGAAGATTTCTGGAACCGGGCCGAGGACCACTTCAGTGCGGAGTTGCTGGCCGATCTGGCCATCTCGTGCGCGCTGTGGGTAGGCATGGGACGGGTGCTGCGGACCCTGGACATCGGTCAGGCGTGCCGGCTGACCCTGCCCAGCAGGGCCTGATCACGTCTCCGCCACCTTCCGAGGCCACCCCGCTGGCCGCCGCGGCAATCGCCCAACTCGAGGCAGAGGGCGTGGACACGGTCATCGGCACGGTGGTCAACCCCGCCGGGCTCACCCATGCCAAGACCGTTCCGATCAGGCGTACCAACACATTCGCCGATCCGGGCCTGGGCGCCGGGCCGTCCTGGCACGCCTTCGCCATCGACCAGACCGGCATTGCGTTCACCGACGCCGTCGGCGTGGTCGGGGACCAGCGACTGCGCATCGACCTGTCCGCTCTGCGCATCCTCGGCGACGGTTTGGCGTGGGCCCCGGCCGGCTTCTTCGAACAGGACGGCACCCCCGTAGCGCAGTGCGCGCGCGGCACGCTGCAACGCATCGAGGCCGCACTCAGCGCAGCCGGCGTCGAGGCGACGGTGGGTCATGAACTCGAGTTCCTGCTGGTCGACAGCGACGGCGGTCGGCTGCCGGCCACGCTGTGGGCCCAGTACGGCCTGGCCGGGGTCCTCGAGCACGAGGCTTTCGTTCGCGACGTCACCGCTGCGGCCAACCTGGCCGGCGTCGTCATCGAGCAATTCCACCCGGAATACGGCGCCAACCAGTTCGAGATCTCATTGGCGCCGCAGTCGCCGGTGACCGCCGCCGACCAACTGGTGTTGTTGCGCATCGTCGTCAGCCGTGCCGCGCGCCGGCACGGGCTGCGGGTCAGCCTTTCGCCGGTACCGTTCGCGGGCAGTGTGGGATCGGGCGCCCACCAACACTTCTCGTTGCGCACCTCGGAAGGTCCGCTGTTCTCCGACGGCACCGGCGGCATGACGGCGCCCGGGCAGGCCGCGGTGGCCGGGGTGTTGCGTGGGCTGCCGCAGGCGCAGGGCATTCTGTGCGGATCGATCGTGTCCGGGCAGCGCCTGCGCCCCGGCAACTGGGCCGGTGCCTATGTCTGTTGGGGCATCGAGAACCGGGAAGCTGCAGTGCGATTCATCCAATCCAGCCCCGCCGACCCCGATGGCGGCAACGTGGAAGTGAAGATCGTCGACCCGTCGGCCAACCCGTATCTGGCCTGCGCCGCGATCCTCGGGCTCGCGCTCGACGGCCTGGACACCGGTGCGCCGTTGCCGCCGGAAACCACGGTGGACCCGGCGGCGTTGTCCGAAGCCGACCGGACGGCGGCCGGCATCCTGCTGCTGCCGGACACGCAGCCCGAAGCGATTACCGCCCTTAATGATTCGGCCCTGCTGCGGCGAATTCTGGGCGATCCGGTGATCGATGCGGTGGTCGCGGTCCGCCGAATGGAGCACCACCGATACGGCGGCCTGGACCCGGCGACGCTGGCCGACAGGTTCCGGATGGCGTGGAGCCTGTGACCACACCGTCGGATTCCGCACTGGCGCACCACATCAGCGAGGTCGCACTGATCGATCAGCATGTGCACGGCTGCTGGCTGACCACCGGGGACCGGCGGCGGTTCGAGAACGCCCTCAACGAAGCCAACACCGAACCGTTGGCCGACTTCGACTCCGGCTTCGACACCCAGCTGGGCTTCGCCGTGCGTAACCATTGCGCCCCCATCCTCGGCCTGCCCAGACACGTTGACGCCGAGCAATACTGGCGCAGCCGCAGCCAACTCCGCGAAGACGAACTGGCCCGGCTGTTCCTGCCCGCGGCGGGCGTGCGCAGCTGGCTGGTGGACACCGGTTTCGGCGGCAGCGACGTGACGGACGTCGCCCAACTGAGCCAATGGTCGGGGCGGCGCGCCTACGAGGTGGTGCGCCTGGAGCAGGTCGCCGAACAGGCAGCGCAGGCCGCCGGCGACTATGCGGCGGCGTTCGAGGAGATCCTGCACCAGCGTGTTGCCGGCGCGGTGGGCACCAAGTCCATCCTGGCCTACCGGGGCGGATTCGACCGCGACCTGAGCGATCCACCGGCCGCGCAGGTAGCCGAGGCGGCTCGGCGCTGGCGCGACGTCGGCGGCACCCGGGTGAGCGATCCGGTGCTGCTGCGTTTCGGCCTGCACCAGGCGCTGCGGCTGGGCAAGCCGCTGCAGTTGCACGTCGGGCTCGGTGACCGCGACTGCGACCTGCACAAGTCCAATCCGCTGTACCTGTTGGACTTCCTGCGGGATTCGGGGACGACGACGCCGATCGTGTTGCTGCACTGCTATCCCTACGAACGCGAAGCCGGCTACCTGGCCCAAGCGTTCAACAACGTCTACGTCGACGGCGGCTTGAGCATCAACCAGCTGGGCGCCCGGGCGCCCGCGTTCATCGCCCGACTGCTGGAGCTGGCGCCGTTCCGCAAGATCCTGTACTCATCGGACGGGTTCGGTCCCGCCGAACTGCATTTCCTCGGTGCTGCGTTGTGGCGCAACGGCATTCACCGAGTGCTGGATGAATTCGTGCAGGCCGGGGACTGGGGCGAGGCGGAGGCCATCCGGGTGGTCGACCTGATCAGTCACCTCAACGCCGCGCGCATCTACCGGCTCGCCAGCGGCTTTTCGGCGGGCTAGACCAGGGCGCTGGCGTCGAAAATCCAGGATGTGTCGCCGCCGGCGAGCTTCTCGAAGTGGTTGGGCGGCGCGAACGCGACCAGACTGTTCATGTCCCAATAGTCTTTCCACACAGTGATTTTGCCGTCCTGCACCTTGTGCACGGTGGCGAATCTCAGCGTGCCCTGCTCACCGCTCTGGAACGTCCAGGTCTCGGAGTGCTCGTAGATCACATCGGAACCGTTGGACACCAGCACGCCGTCGTGGTTCTCGTACGCCGCCAGGTCCGCCAGCCCGATCTTGAGCCGAGTCACGATGTCGGCCGGGCCGCGGGCCGACACCGCGGGTACCGGCATGTCGACATAGAGACAGTCCTCGGCCAGGAAGGTCTTGACCGCATCCCAGTCCCGCCGCGAAAGCGCCTGCCACATCCCGGTCACGACATCGGCCGGGGAGTTCGGTGCAACATCTGTCATGCAGGTCAATTAACTCGGGCTGCCGCGGAGTGTCAACCTCGCTGCACGGTCCGCGCCGTAGGATCGATCCGCCGCATCGCTACCACCCACCCCGGGGGCCCATCTGCCGTGCAGACCGAATCCGTATCCCAGGCACCTACCCACGGCGCCCGCCTACGCCCAGCCGCCGTCGTCGGCGCGCTCGGTGTGGTTTTCGGTGACATCGGCACCAGCCCGATCTACACCATTCAAACCGTCTTCAACCCCGGCGATCCGCACCCGGTGCCGATCAGCACCGACAATGTGTACGGCGTGGTCTCGCTGATCTTCTGGTCGGTGATGACCGTCGTGACGTTCACCTACGTCAGCCTGGTGATGCGGGCCGACAACCACGGCGAGGGCGGCATCATGGCGCTCATCACCCTGGTCGGGAAGCGGCACCAGGGCAGCAGCGGGGCGAGAAGGCGCACGGTCGTCGCGCTGGGCGCGCTGGGGATCTTCGGGGCCGCGTTGTTCTTCGGCGACAGCATGATCACCCCGGCGATCTCGGTGCTGTCGGCCGTCGAGGGTGTCAAGGTGATCCAGCCGCACTTCGACACCTGGGTCGTGCCGATCACCGCGGTGATCATCGTGGTGCTGTTCGCGGTGCAACGGCACGGCACGGCAGCCGTCGGGCGGCTGTTCGGTCCGGTGATGATCGCGTGGTTCACCACGATCGGCGGCTTCGGCGTGGTCGCCATCGCCGATCACCCGGAGATCCTCAAGGCGCTCTCGCCGTTCTACGCAGCGAAGTTCATGGTCGGGCACTTCCACTTCGCGTTCTTTTCGCTCGCCGCAGTGGTGCTGTCCATCACCGGCGCGGAGGCGCTGTACGCCGACATGGGTCACTTCGGACGACGGGCGATCGCCTCGGGGTGGCTGCTGCTGGTGCTGCCCGGCTGCGTGCTCAGCTATTTCGGTCAGGGGGCGCTGATCCTGGCGGACACCGGTGCCGTCAGTGCGCCGTTCTTCCTGCTCACCCCCGGCTGGGCGCGGCTGCCGCTGGTGCTGCTGGCCACCGCCGCGACGGTGATCGCGTCGCAGGCCGTGATCACGGGCGCGTTTTCGGTAGCGTCCCAGGCCGCGCAGCTCGGCTATTTACCGCGACTGCGGATCGCGCACACCTCGGAGTCGACCATCGGTCAGATCTACGTGCCGTGGATCAACGGTCTGTTGCTGGTATCGGTGCTCACCCTGGTGTTCGCTTTCCGCAGTTCGGCGGCGCTCGCGTTCGCCTTCGGCATGGCCGTCACCGGCACGATCACCATCACCACCACCCTGTTCCTCTATTACGCGCGCACCACGTGGCGCACCCCGCTGTGGCTGGTGCTGACCGGCGGCGGCGTGCTGCTCCTGGTCGACCTGATGTTCCTGGCGGCCAACCTGACCAAACTGGTGCACGGCGCCTGGCTGCCGCTGCTGATCGCGCTGGTCGCCTTCACGGTGATGACCACCTGGCAGCGCGGACGCGACATCGTCACACGCGCAAGGCAGGAAGCGGAGGGACCGCTGCAGGAATTCATCGATGAGCTGGCCGAGCGCCAACCGCCGTGCGCGCGCGTTCCCGGCACGGCCATCTTCCTCGATCGCGGCAAAGAGACCGCGCCGCTGGCGATGCGGGCCAACGTCGAACACAACCGGGTGCTGCACGAGCACGTGGTGATCATGGCGATTCAGACGCTGCCGGTACCGCGGATTCCCGACGCCGAGCGGACCGAAGTCGACCACCTGGTGCATACCGGTGACGGCATCGTCCACCTGACCGCCAACTTCGGCTACATGGAGACGCCGAATGTCCCTGCCGTGCTGCGTCTGCTGGACCCCGAGCAGACCGAGGGTGCGATCGACATCGAGGCCGCCTCGTACTTCTTGTCCAAACTCGAACTGGTCAAAGGTTCGGCACCGACGATGGCGTCGTGGCGCAAACGACTGTTCATCGCGACCTCCTACACCACCGCCGATGCCGCGCAATACTTCGGTCTGCCCCTGAACCGCACCGTGGTCATGGGTGCGCGCATCGAGGTCTGACCGGCAGCGTCGACCAGCCGTGCAGCACCCGGGTATCACGCCGGACCCCAGCGCCCGCGGCCGTCGCATCGGGGAAGCGTTCGAAGAATGTGCGCAACCCGACCTCGCCTTCGGCCCGTGCCAGCGCGGCGCCCAGACAGAAGTGCCGTCCGGTGGAAAACGCGAGATGCTTTCCCGCATTGGGGCGTTTGACGTCGAAGGCGTGCGGATCGGCGAACACTGACGGGTCGCGGTTTGCGGCGGCGAGGTAGACCACCACCACCTCGCCCCGCTCGATGCGCCGGCCGGCCAGCTCGACGTCGGTGCGGGCCACTCGCGCGGTGAGCTGCACCGGAGAGTCCAGCCGCAAAATCTCCTCGACGGCGTTCGGCCACAACTGAGGCTGCTGCTGCAGCGTGCGCAATTGGTCCGGATGGTCCAGCAGCAAGCGGATCCCGTTGCCCAGCAGGTTCACCGTGGTCTCGAAACCGGCGACCAGGACCAGTCCGGCGACCGCCTGCAGTTCGGTCTCGTCAAGGTGGCGCTCGGCGTCGCCACTTTCGGTGATGCGGATCAGTTGGCTCATCAGGTCGTCGCCCGGGGCACTGCGCAGCTGCCGTAGATGCTGGACCAGCCACGCTTGGAATCCGGCCAACCCTCGCTGAATCCGCCGGTACTGCTGCCAGGTCACGCCGACATCCAGACTGGGGGCGACCAACTCGCCGAATTCGAGGATCCGGCGCCGGTCGTACTCCGGCACCCCCAGGATGTCGCTGATCACGGTGATCGGAAGCTGCGAGCAATACCGTGCGACGACGTCGACCACGGGCTGGTCGCCGAGCTGGTCCAGCAGGGTCGTCGCAGCCTGCTCGACCCGGTCCAGCAGACCGGTAACGGCGCGCGCGGTGAACACCGCCGAGACGGTCTTGCGGTACCGGGTGTGATCCGGCGGCTCGACGGCCAGCAGCGACGGGGGACGGATCGGGTGCAGCAGATTGTCGCGGGTTCGCCGTTCCAGCCGACCCAACGGCCCCGGCAGGCTGTCCCCGAAGGAGACGACGTGGAAGTCGTCCGACCGCAGAATGTCGTGCGCCAGCCGGTGGTCCACGGTCAGGTGGTTCGCGCGGTTGCGCACCAGTGGGCCGTGTTGGCGGATCTCGTCGTAGTAGGGCACCGGGTCGGCGGCCACCGCTGGGTCGGCGATCAATCGCGCTCCGAGATCACCCCGCCGGACGGCGAAGCTCGCGAGTCCGCGGACGACGCCGTGCATGACCAACCAGTGCAGTCTGTCTTTCACCATCGCCCGCGAGCGTAGGCGCCGGTCAGCATTCAGCGGTCAGCTTGAAATCGGTGGTCACGACTTTGTTGGGGTTGGTGGTGTTGATGCCGGAGGCACTGCCGGTGATCGTGTAGGTGTTCTTGGCCAGGTCGACGTGGGCGTCGCCGACGCCCCCTTCGTAATAGCTGCCGGTGAAGCCGCCGATGTCGCGGATCTTGACGAACTGCGGCAACACCCGATCCCCGCTCATCAACACCACCGCCTGCACCGATCCGTCGTGTTCGCGGATGTCGATGGTGCGGTAGCCCTCGATCTGGCTGCAGGACGGCGGCCGGGTGGTGATCGAGTGGCCGTCGAGCGTCAGATGCGCGGCTTTGCGGGGCACGGTCATGGCCTCACCGCAGCCGGCGACGGCGCCGGCGACGGCCACTGCGATTCCGGCAACCGCAACCATCCGGTTCTGCACCAGCCACCTCCGTATCAGACCTGCGCGTTGCGCCGGAGTCATTATTGCCGTTTCAGGTCCAGCCGGGGCAGTGCTTTTCTGACCAGAGTTCGGACCAGCTCGGGACTGACCCCCTTGAGCCGGTCGATCCAGCCGATGCTGGCCGGCACATACCAGTGCAGCCGCCTGGGGTTGTGGTAGGCCTGCCACGCCGCCTCGGCCACGCTGGCGGCGGGCATCAGCCGGAACATGCCCCGCTTCGGCGCGGCCGCGCGCAACTCCTCCTGCGTCACCCTGGCCGGGGCGTCGCCGGAGCCTTCGTCGGCGCCGGCGTGCTGCGGTGTCGTGGTAAGGATGGCGGTGTCGATCAGCCCCGGCAGCACGTCGGCCACCCGCACCCCGTGGCGGTGCCACTCCACGCTCAGCGCCTCGGTGAGCCCCTTGACCGCGTGCTTGGTCGCCGAGTACACGGCGATGCGCGGCATGCCGTAGGTGCCCGACGACGACGAGGTGGAGAACATCAAGCTGTTCGGCGCCTTCTTCAGGTAGGGCAGCGATCCGTACGCGCCGGTCAGCACAGCTTTGAAATTCACGTCGACGACGCGCATGGCGGCTTCGTAGGGCACGTCTTCGAACCAGCCGCCCTCGCCGATGCCGGCGTTGTTCCACATCATGTCGAGACCGCCGCCGGGGTTTCCGGCGCAGAAGTCGGCCAGTGCCGCATCCAGTGCCGCCTTGTCCGTCACGTCGACGGTCCGGGTCCACAGCCGCGAACCCAACTCCAGGTTCAGCGCGGCCAGCCCGTCGTCGTTGCGGTCCACCGCACCTACGCGCCAACCTTTGCCATGGAAGAGTCGTACGCCTTCGCGGCCCATGCCGCTGCCTGCACCGGTGATGAAAATGGTCTTCATGCCGCCTCGGCCACCTCTTTGATCCGGTGCAGCGTCTTCGTCATGTCCCGGATGTTGCGACGTCTGCGCAGAAACCCGCCGAACACCAGGTAGAGCTTCGTCAACGGCGACTGCGCCATCCGGAACGACTCAGTCACGTCGGTGCCGTCCCCGGCCGGCTCCAACCGGTAGTGCCAGTTGTTGATCGCCCGGTCACCGGCCAGCACAGCAAACCCGAACTCGCGGCCGGGCCGGCACGCCGTCACCTGGCACGTGGTCCAGTAGACCGGCCCGATCTCGTTGCGGCGCACGTGGCCGCGAAACCGCGCACCAAGCTCGGGACCGGTCGCATCGCCGAGCCATTCCGCTTCAAAAGTCTCCGGAGAGAACCGCCCGGTATTGCGAATATCGGCGATTAATTCCCAGATTTTATCCGCCGGGGCGGCCATATGAACCGTTGCTGAACCCTCCATAACATGATCCAAGCACGTCCCGTGTAACGAAACGAGATGAACCGCCGATAATCATTGTTTGGGGGTGAACATCCCGATGATCGCGCTGATGGTCTGCTGCCACTGTTGGCCCGGTTGAGTCGCACCGACAGACGTCGGCGTCAGCCCCCCGGCACGGGAGCACTTTGGCCACGCACCTGGCCCCTGACCGGCCAGAACCTTGTTCGCAACGGCGATTTGTTGCTGTTTGGAGGCCTTTGCCGGGTTCCCGACACCGCCGTACTCCTCCCAAGTGGCTTGCTTGAACTGCAAGCCGCCGTAGGCGCCGTTGCCGGTGTTGGCGGCCCAGTTGCCGCCGGATTCGCATTCTGCGACGGCTTCCCAGTTCATGGTCTCGGCGTTGGCGACACCGGAGGAGAGCGACATCGAAGCTGCCAGGAAACCGCCGGCCACGGCCGACTTGATGAGGGGCTTTGTGATGGTCGTCATGTGCGGGATTTCGCGGACCGTAGCCGTAGCGTTACCCACTAGAGAAAATTATGAGACCGTTTATCCATCCCTTCGAGATTGGCGCAAACGGCGATTCCGCGGATGCTTCAAGCCCCGCGGGAAGCCGGACAGTACGACCTGGTTGCGGTCGTAAGCGCACGTTGGTACAGGTCGTCGAAACTTCGTCGGCGGCTCGTCTCGGCCCGCGCACGCTGCACCAGGCGCCCGCAATCCGCAGTGTTCAGCAAACTCCAGTTAAGCGATATGTGAGACAAAATCTTAGTGTTCAGCGCGTCGATCGCGGCCCTGGACGCCGCCAGGTCCGGCGGGGCCGGCGGCACACCGGTGGGGTCGAGTTTCCATTCGGCGAACCGGGTGTACTCGACGGCCTCGGTGGCGCTGATCTGGTCGCCGAAGACGCGCGCGACAAAATCGGGGTCGACGTCCTGCGCGGCGGCTTCCTCGCGCAGCGTGGCGATTTCGCGCTCGACCCGGTCGGGATCCTCGATTGCGCCGTGCGTGGCCCACTTGTAGGCAGCCACCGGATCGGCAACCTGCAGCCGTTCGGCGGCGGCGTCCAGCAGCGCGCCCAGCGAGTCGGCGTGATCGGCCTGCGCCGGCGGCGCGGCCAGCACCGCGATCAAAGCCAGGACTGCCGGGCCGCACCTACCGCGCATGCCATCCAGCCAAACACGAGCGACCCGGCGTCGTCGACAATGGCGAGATGAGTGACAACTGGTTGCGCACGCGACTGGCCAGGCTCGTGCTCGCCGCGACGCTGTCCGCCTCGCTGGTGCTGGGCGGCGCCTTCGTGGCGCTGGACCAACTGCACTCCGTACCCGCCGACGCCTTGCACCACCCCGGACCTGCGGCTACCGACCAGCAGAGCCGGGCTCAGGCCGTCCGGGCCGCGCAGAACGTGGTCACGGTCGCCGGTCTGCGCACGACGACGGCCGGCTACCTGTTGATGTCCTGCAAGGACCGCGAGAACCCGCCCTATCGGGGAGCGGTGTACCTGACCTTCGCGATCCCGGCTGACGCCGCCGCCGACACCTACCTGCCGGAAGTCGTAGCCAAACTGCTGGCCGGCGGCTGGTCCCCGGGGCTACCGCCCGGCAACCACGCGCTGGCCAGCACGCTCACCAAGGACGAGCTCACCGCGAGCATCTACCGCCATGACGACAATCCGGATCTGGGCATCCTGCGCGTGTACGGCGAATGCCGCAACGTGACCGATCATCATGCCGATCCCACCGGCTGGGTCGACGTCACCGGCGAGTTCGGCCCGGCCGGTTGAAAGACCCACAACGCACTACTGCGCTTGACGACCGGGGCCGTCAAGCGCAGTAGCGGTAGTGCGGTGGGTCTAGCCTTGCCGAGCGCCGAGCGCGCCCTGCAGGTCACCCTTCATTGCGTTCAGTTGGGCGCCCCAGTACTCCCAGCTGTGTGTGCCGTCAGCCTGGAAGTTGAACACCGCGTTGTGCCCGCCGGCGGCGGTGTAGGCGTCCTGGAACTTGAGGTTGCTGCTGCGGACGAAGTTCTCCAAGAACTCGGCCGGCATGTTGGCACCACCCAGTTCGGACGGCTTGCCGTTACCGCAGTACACCCACAGCCGGGTGTTGTTGGCGACCAGCTCCGGGATGTGCAACGACGGGTCGTTGCGCGCCCACGCGGGGTCACTGGACGGGCCCCACATGTCCGAAGCCTTGTAACCGCCGGCGTCACCCATGGCCAGTCCGATCAGCGAGGGGCCCATGCCCTGGGACGGGTCCAACAGGGCCGACAGCGAACCGGCATAGATGAACTGCCCGGGGTGGTTGACCGCGAGAATCATCGCCGAGGAGCCGGCCATCGAGATACCGACGGCGGCACTGCCGGTCGGCTTGACCGACTTGGTGCTCGCCAGGTACGCGGGCAGTTCGCTGGTGAGGAAGGTTTCCCACTTGTAGGTGCTGCAACCGGCCTTGCCGCACGCGGGGTTGTACCAGTCGCTGTAGAAGCTCGACTGGCCGCCGACCGGCATGACCACCGACAGGCCCGACTGGTAGTACCACTCGAACGCCGGGGTGTTGATGTCCCAGCCGTTGTAGTCGTCCTGGGCGCGCAGGCCGTCGAGCAGGTACACCGCAGGCGAGTTGTCGCCCCCGCTCTGGAACTGCACCTTGATGTTGCGACCCATCGCCGCCGACGGCACCTGTAGGTACTCGACGGGCAGTCCGGGCCGGGAGAACGCTCCCGCGCTCGGCGCGCCACCGGCGAGTCCGATCAGGCCCGGCAGGGTCGCGGCCGCAGCCGCACCGACCAAGAGTCGACGACCCCAGGCCCGTATCTTCCCGGTCACGTCTGTCATACCTGTGCCCCTTTTTGTCCTTATATCTCTTGCTCCCGGCAGAACTTACCGCGTGAATAGGCCGAATGTCGATTCGGACGCAAACACATTTCAGTTCCATATCGGTTACCGGCGCGGGTTACAGCAACTGTGTTTACAGTGCACCGCGCCGATCGACCGCATTCGTTATAGCCCGCGCCCGACACGCGCGACGCTGACCCACGCCGCGCCGTTACGCAGGCGTTATGCACTTGGAATAGGGCTGAGTCGGGCAGGGACGGACGCCATGCCCAGCGCCACACCGACCCAAATGGCCGGAGCCAGAACGCGGATTTCTCTATCGGGGAGCAACGTTTTATCTATTTACTGCACCGTCAGTCGCCGGATTTGGCGAGCTAGCCGGGTCTTTCACCGGCCGGCGGGCGGTTTCCATACCGGGTCAGCCGGCACACCGCAGACCGCGTAGGCTCGCTCGGAGCAAGCCGACTTACGACGCTATTCCGGGCGTTGACGGCATTCACGCGCCACGCACCTGCCCCTGAAGCGGGTGGCACTGCTGAGGTGCGACGAGCCCGGACACGATTGAGGTGCGAAAACTTGGATACGGTACTTGGGCTGTCAGTTACACCGACCACCGTCGGGTGGGTGCTGGCCGAAGGGCACGGCGCCGACGGCGCGATCCTGGGTCACCACGAGTTGCGTTTGCAGGACAGCGTTCAGGACGGCCGCACGGTGCGTGCGGTGAACACCGCCGAACAAGTGGCCGACGAGGTCATGCGGGCGCGCGACACGGCCACCGCCGGCGATCACCGACTGCGGGTGGTCGGCGTGACGTGGAGCGACGACGCCGCAGCGCAGGCCGCGCTGCTGCAGGAGGCGCTCGCCGACGCCGGCTTCGACAACGTGGTGCCGGTCCGGCTGCTCGATGCCGTCGAGACCCTGGCGCAGGCCATCGCGCCCGTCATCGGATACGAGAAGACCGCGGTGTGCCTCCTCGAGCGGGAATGGGCGACCGTGGTCATGGTCGACACGCACGACGGCCAGACCCAGACAGCCGTCAAGCACGTCCGCGGCGGCTTCGACGGCTTGACGTCCTGGCTGACCGGGATGTTCGATCGCAGCACGTGGCGGCCGGCCGGAGTGGTGGTCGTCGGCTCCGAGGGCGACGTGAGCGATTTCTCCTGGCAGTTGGAGCAGGTCCTGCCGGTGCCGGTGTTCGCGCAGACCATGGCCCAGGTGACGGTCGCGCGCGGCGCAGCGCTGGCGGCGGCTCAGAGCACCGAGTTCACCGACGCGGAGTTGGTCGCCCTGGTGGATGACGCCGTCGAACCGGACAGGGTCGCTGCCGGACAGTCACGGCGATATGCCGGGGCGGCCGGCGCGTTGGCCGCGGCCGCCGTCACGTTCGTCGCGTCGGCGTCCTTGGCTATTGGTCTGCAGCTGGCGCCCGGCAAGGACGCCGGACAGCACGTCGTGACCAAACCCCCTGTCGCCGAAGCCGTGGCGCCGCCGTCCCCGCCCGCGGTGCAGCCTCCGCCGCCGCAGCAGGAGCCGGTGCGTCTCGCGGCCGACGAGCAGCCCGACGAATCCGCGCCAGGCGCCCCGCCGAGCGCCGCCCCGGCGGCACCGGGCCCCGACGGCGGGCCATTCCGGTTGAGCAGGGCCATCGAGAGCCTTCCCGGCACGTTCGCCGAGCCCGGAAGCCCGCCGGAGTAAATCACTCGGGTTTTTGCCGAACCGCATGGAATGACACCGTCACCTCGTCGGCGACCTGCAGCGACCCCAGGAACATCGCGTAGGGCTTGATGCCGTAGTCGGTCTGACGCACCCTGGATTCGGCACCGAGTCGGTACGTATCGCCGAGATCTTCCACGCGTAGCTCGACCACGTGCTCGCGGGACTTGCCGCGGACGAACAGTGTTCCGGCGAGACGGTACCCACCGTCGGTCTGCTCGATCGTGTCGGCGGCGAAGCGTATTTCTGGAAACCGGTTGGCGGACAACGATTTCAGCGCATTGGTGCGCGCTATGACCTGCTCCGGCCCGGACAGGCCCTTGAGGCCCCCGACGCCCCCGGTCACCTCGAGCGAATCCACCTCGACCACCAGTTCAGCGGTATCCGGTTGGCCACCAACCCAATTCACCCCAGCCCGCCACCGGGTGACCGCGATGGTGAGCCGATGGCCCATCCGCGCCGCTCGCCCGGCCACCCCGGTGTGCACGGTCAGTTCGCCGTTGTCCGGACCCAGCGTCCACGCCGTATGTTCCTGCGAAGCCACGGCCGAACTCTACTTGGACTCACACGGTCAACACGGTGCGATAGTGCGCCCGGCCTTCCTCCAATGCCGCGTAGCCGTCGGCCGCCTGCGCCAGCGGCAGCTGCTCAACCCACGCCCGCACACCGGACACCACCGCGAAATGCATGGTTTCCTCGACATCTTTCGCGGTTCCGGCCGGATGGCCGATCACGCTCAAACCGGGAATGATCAACTGCACCGGGCTGATCGGCAGTGGTTCGGGGGTCACCCCGATGGTGACCAGTTCGCCCCGGGGGAGCAGCCCGCCGACGGTGTCGGCCATGGCCTTCGAATTGCCCGCTGTGGCAAGGACAACCGCGGCACCACCCAGGGCCCGCAGCGCTTCGGAGACGTTGCTGCTGGTGGAGTCGATGTAGTGGTGGGCGCCCAGACTCCGGGCGTCCTCTTTCTTCGCAGTACCCCGGGCAATGGCGATGGTCTCGAAACCCATTGCCCGCGCCCACTGCACTCCGAGATGACCGAGTCCGCCGACACCGAGAATCGCCACCCGGTCACCGGGCATGGCCTTGGTGTGACGCAGGGCGTTGTAGGTGGTGACGCCCGCGCACCCCATCGGTGCGGCTTCCACGTCGGTGAGCCCGTCCGGGATCCGGGCCAACGCGGTGGCGGGTACGGTCACGGATTCGGCGTAGCCACCGGGGTACTGCCAGCTGGGCACCTTCGCGTTCGCGCAGTGCATCAGAGCGCCTCTGCGGCACTGATCGCAGTGGTTGCAGTTGCCGCCGAACCAGCCCACCGCGACGCGGTCCCCGGCCGCGAATCCTTCGACACCCGCGCCGAGTTCGGCTATGGTGCCGGCTATCTCGTGTCCGGGGGTGAACGGCCAGGACATGTCGGGGAATTGGCCGTTGACGAAGTGGGCGTCGGTGCCGCAGATGCCGCATGCAGTCACGGCGATCCGCACCTCGCCGCGATCCGGTGCGACGGTTTCGACATCGGCGAACTCCAACGGCGCGCCCTCGGACCGTACCTGGACCGCTCTGTGTGTCGCCACCCGCTCAGCTACCGGATCTCAGTGCGAGACTGGGCATTTGGCGGCCGCCTCACCGTGATAGTTCACTTGCCAGTGTTTGATGCCGTTGAGCCAGCCTGAACGGAGCCGCTCCGGGGCGCCGATCGGCTCCAGGTCGGGCATCGCGTCGGCGATCGCGTTGAACATCAGGTCGATGGTCATCCGCGCCAGATTCGCCCCGATGCAGTAATGCGCACCGGTGCCGCCGAATCCGACGTGCGGGTTGGGATCGCGCAGGATGTTGAAGGTGAACGGATCGTCGAACACGTCTTCGTCGAAGTTGGCGGACCGGTAGACCATCACCACCCGCTGTCCCTGTTTGATCTGCACGCCGGACAATTCGTAATCCTGGAGCGCCGTCCGCTGGAACGAGGTGACCGGTGTGGCCCACCGGACGATCTCGTCGGCCGTGGTGGCCGGGCGGTCCCGCTTGTAGAGCTCCCACTGATCCGGGAAGTCGGTGAAGGCCATCATGCCCTGCGTGATCGAGTTGCGGGTGGTCTCGTTGCCGGCGACCGCGAGCAGGATGACGAAGAAACCGAATTCGTCGTCGGAGAGCTTGTGGCCGTCGACGTCGGCTTCGATCAGTTTGGTGACGATGTCTTCACCGGGGTTCTCGGCCCGGTCCGCCGCCATCTGCATGGCGTACATGATCAGTTCCACCGACGCCGAGAGGGCGTCGTTGCTCTCGAATTCGGGATCCTGGTCTCCGACCATCTGGTTGGACCAGTGGAACAGTTTCATCCGGTCTTCCTGGGGCACGCCGAGCAGGCCGGCGATCGCCTGCAGCGGCAGCTCGCACGACACCTGCTCGACGAAGTCGCCGGAGCCCTCGGCAGCGGCGACCTCGACGATCCGGCGGGCGCGCTGGTTGAGATCGTCGCGCAACCGCTCGACGGCCCGGGGGGTGAACCCGCGGGAGATGATCTTGCGTAGCCGGGTGTGGTGCGGGGCGTCCTGATTGAGCAGGACGAACTTGCCGCGCTCGATCTGCTCGCCGACGGTGCCGTCCTTGTAACGCGGCAGGGCGGTCTTGGCGAGGCTGGAGAAGATATCGCTGCGTCGCGAAATCTCCTTGACGTCTTTGTGTTTGGTGACCACCCAGAAGCCGCCGTCATCGAATCCGCCCGCCCCGTAAGGCTGCTCGTTCCACCAGATCGGCGCGGTTCGACGCAGCTCGGCCAGCTCCTCGACGGGCAGCCGCTCGGCGTGGATGTCGGGGTCGGTGAAATCGAATCCCGGCGGCAGGTTCGGCTGGGCCTGCGGTTCGGCGGCTGGGTGCGTAGTTGACAAGGCCCACTCCTTGAGAGTCCTGGTGGTCGTCTCGTGCCAATACTTCATTGCTACACCCCCATTGGGAAGCATCGGCGGAAACCGAAAAGAAAATGCCGGCGCCGCCGTGGCGCGGCGGTGGGAAATCCGCTGGTCATGCACGCGCACACCGGTATCGGATTCGGCCTTGTGGCTGCTGTGGCAATCGTTATGCTCTTGATGAATGCCGCTGCAGCGCCGCGCCGGCGCCAAGAAGGGAACACCATGATTCGCGAAATGCTCACCGCCACTGCGGTCACGGGTGCGGCGATAGCGCTGGCCCCGGTAGCCGGTGCCGACAACGGCCGCTGGGAGGGCGACGTCCCGGGGATGAACTACGACGCCTCGCTGGGCGCCCCGTGCGACAACTACGAGCGCTTCATCTTCGGACGTGGCCCCAGCGGCCAGGCCGAGGCGTGCCACTTCCCGCCGCCCAACCAATTCCCCGCCGCCACTACCGGGTACTGGGTCATCTCCTACCCGTTGCGCGGCGTCCAGCAGATCGGTTCCCCGTGCCCGAACCCCAAGGTCGCGGCACAATCGCCGGCCGGTCTGCCGATGTTGTGTCTGGGCGCCCAGGGCTGGCAAGAGGGGTGGTTCACCGGAGCCGGCTTCTTCCCGCCGGACCTCAGCGAGTGAGGCACGTCCATGCCGGGCAGCACCGCCCTCGAGTCCCCGATCCCACGGTGGCTGCGGTTCGTCCTGGCCTCTGACCGCGCCGGTTCGGCGTGGTACATCGGGGCCGGGTTCTTCTTCGCACCGGCACTCGCCGTATTGTCGCCGTGGCCGTTGCTGACCACGGTGCTGTGGTGGCTGATCGGGCTGGCCGGCTTATGGCTCGGTCTGCTCGGCATCGCGATGGCCGCCGGGCTCGCGCGAGTGTTGCGGTCCGGCAGGGAAATACCGGAAGAATACTGGCGCACCCTCGTCGACTACTGAACTTTCCTCGGTCGTCGGCCGCCTGCGCCAGGCTCTACAGTCAGATAACGCCGCCAACGAACAGGAGACGCACATGGCCTTCGATCCCAGAGACGCCGTCGACGCAGTCAGGGACATCGCGATCAATGCCGTCGAGAAGTCTTCGGACATCGTCGAGAACGTCACTGCCATCATCCGCGGCGACATCGCCGGCGGAGCCAGCGGCATCGTTCAGAGCAGCGTCGACATCGCCACCGACGCCGTTGACCGGGTCAAAGAGGTCTTCACCGGCAAGGACGACGAAATCCTCGACTAGCGGCGATCAGACCGCGGCGGCCTCGTTGAGCTCGTCGAGCCGCGAGGTCGCCTCGAGGTACTCCTGCACCCAGCGCTCGATCACCGTCGAGGTCTTCTCCACCTTCTGGAACTGCCCGACGACCTGCCCGACCGGGTTGAACGCCACGTCGACGGACTCGTTCGGGTAGCGATTGGTGGCCCTTACCGCCATGCCGGACACCATGTACTGCAGCGGCATGCCCAGCGGCTTCGGGTTGTCCGGCTGTTCCCAGGCCTCAGTCCAGTCGTTGCGCAGCATCCGGGCCGGCTTGCCGGTGAAGGACCGGCTGCGGACGGTGTCCCGGCTGCCCGCCTTGATGTATGCGGCCTGCTGCACCGGGGTGTTGGACGACTCCTCGACCATCAGCCACTGCGATCCGGTCCACGCGCCCTGGCAGCCCAACGCCAGCGCGGCGGCGATCTGCTGGCCGCTGCCGATGCCGCCGGCACCGAGCACGGGCACCGGAGCCACTTCTTTGACGACCTGCGGCCACAACACAATTGAGCCGACTTCGCCGCAGTGACCGCCGGCCTCACCGCCCTGGGCGATGATGATGTCGACGCCGGCGTCGGCGTGCTTGCGGGCCTGCGACGGCGAGCCGCAGAGCGCGGCCACCTGGCGACCCGCGTCGTGGATGTGCTTGATCATGTCGGCGGGGGGGGTGCCCAGCGCATTGGCGATCATCGTCACTTTGGGGTGCTTGAGCGCCACCTCTACCTGCGGGGTGGCGGTCGCCTCGGTCCAGCCCAGCAGCTGCAGGCTGTCACCGTCGCTGTCCTCGACCGGGACTCCATGGTCGGCCAGGATCTTCTTGCCGAAGTCCAGGTGCTCCTGCGGCACCATCGACCGCAGCGAGTTGGTGAGTTCCTCGGCCGACAGGTGCGAGTCCATGCCCTCGTACTTGTTGGGGATGACGATGTCGACGCCGTAGGGATGGTCGCCGATGTTCTCGTCGATCCAGTTCAGCTCGATCTCCAGCTGCTCGGGGGTGAAGCCGACGGCACCCAGCACACCAAAACCGCCGGCTTTGCTGACGGCGACGACGACATCGCGGCAGTGGGTGAAAGCGAAGATCGGGAACTCGATACCGAGTTGATCGCACAAGGGGGTGTGCATGCCTGCTCCTAGGAAGCTTGACCGAGCGGAAAAACTGCAACGTGTTCTAGTTTAGTACGCGGGTCTGCCGCTTGGCCAGCCAGGTCTGGCGCGTACCGACTAATGCCCGTCAGCGTGAAACGGTAGCGTGAGCCGGCATGGGACGCGTCGACAGCAAGGTTGCACTGATCAGCGGCGCCGCCCGCGGCATGGGCGCCTCGCATGCGCGGTTGCTGGTGGCCGAAGGCGCCCACGTGGTGCTCGGCGACATCCTCGACGACGAGGGACGCGCACTGGCCGACGACCTGGGCGCCGCCGCGCGCTACGTGCACCTCGATGTCACCCGGCCTGCGGACTGGTCGGCCGCGGTCGCGGCGGCGGTGGACGGGTTCGGCAAGCTCGATGTCCTGGTCAACAACGCCGGGATCATCAACTACGGCGCGCTGAAAGACTTCGACCTGGCCAAATGGCAGCGGGTGCTCGACGTCAATGTCACCGGCACGCTGCTGGGCATCCAGGCCGTCGTCGACCCGATGGTGGCCGCCGGCGGCGGCTCCATCATCAACATCTCCTCAATCGAGGGCCTGCGCGGCGCGGCCTGGGTGCACGGGTACGTGACGTCGAAATGGGCGGTGCGCGGACTGACCAAATCTGCGGCATTGGAATTGGCGCCCAACAACATTCGTGTCAACTCGATACATCCCGGCTTCATCCGCACCGAGATGACCGCAAAGCTTCCCCAGGACGCGCTCAACATCCCGTTGGGCCGGGCGGGGGAAGCCCAGGACGTGTCGTCGTTCGTGCTGTTCCTGGCCAGCGACGAATCGTCGTATGCGACCGCTGCGGAGTTTGTGGTCGACGGCGGATTGATCGAGGACGTGTCGCACAAGTCGTAGTCCCGCGAGCACCTTGATCTGGTGCGACGCCTCGGGGTAGCGTAATGCCGCAATTACGACACGTCGAGTAGCGTAATTGCCACCGCCACCGGAAGGAATCCGCTTCGATGCGCAGCAGGTACGCCGGGTTACCTTTCACCACGCCCACCGCCGAGATCGCGGCTGCGCTCGAGGACGTCAGCATCCCCACGTTGCTCCTCTCCCTGGTGCACATCACCGGCGATCCCCGGTTCATCCGTGATTTCAAACAGCTGGGACTGTTCCTCAACGAGGTCCAGGGGTTCATGTCCGAGGAGGACAAGGCCCGGGCCCGCGCCGAGGCGCTACCGGTGCTCACCGAGTACCGCGATCGCGGATGTCCCGAGCCCGCGCCACTGAGCTATGAGCTCATCCGGGAAATGATGGACTGGGCGGCCTGCGAGCCGGTCCCCGACGACTACCTACCGCTGGCGCTCGAAGAGATGGATCTCGAGGGCGTGGACCCGCGCCGGCCGGTCGCGCTGCCTGCGGCCGGCATGGCCGACTTCCCGGTCCTGGTGATCGGGTGCGGCGAATCAGGCATCCTGGCCGGAATTCGACTGAAGCAGGCCAACATTCCGTTCACGATCGTCGAAAAGAACGCCGGGCCGGGCGGAACGTGGTGGGAGAACAGCTATCCCGGCGCACGAGTGGACGTGGCAAACCACTTCTATTGCTACAGCTTCGAACCCAACAACGACTGGACCCACTATTTCGCCGAACAGCCGGAGTTGCGCGACTATTTCGTCGACGTGATGCACAAGCACGACCTGATGCAGCAGGTGCAGTGGAACACCGAAGTGCTCGCCGCCGAATGGGACGACGCCGAGGCCCTGTGGACCGTTTCGCTGCGCTCGGCCGACGGCGAGACCGGCACCACGCGGGCCCGGGCCATCATCACGGCTGTCGGCCAATTGAATCGGCCGCTCATTCCCGAGTTCGCCGGCGCAGACACGTTCGAGGGACCGTCCTTTCATTCCGCAGCCTGGGACCACTCCGTCGACCTCACCGGAAAGCGGGTCGCGCTGGTGGGCGCCGGCGCCAGCGGATTTCAGATCGCGCCCGCCATCGCCGGCGACGTCGAGCACCTGACTGTGTTTCAGCGCACCGCGCAATGGATGTTCCCGAATCCGATGTATCACGACGAGGTCGGGGACGGCGTTCGCTGGGCGATGCAACACCTGCCGTGTTACGGGCGGTGGTACCGCTTCCTGCTGATGTGGCCCGGTGCCGACAAGGGTCTCGATGCGGCCAAGGGCGACCCGACCTACCCCGATCAGGAGCACGCTGTCAGCGAGATGAACGCCGCGGCCCGGATGATGTTCAGCCAGTGGATCACCAGTCAGATTCCCGAGGGGGACGATCTGCTGGCCAAGGTGCTGCCCGATTACCCGGCCACCGGGAAGCGGACACTGCAGGACAACGGCAGCTGGTTGCAGACCTTGCAGCGCGTCAACGTCGACCTCGTGCGCACCCCGATCCGGCGCATCATGCCGCACGGCATCGAGACCGAGGACGGTGTCAGTCACGACGTCGACGTCATCGTCTACGCCACCGGCTTCCGGCACACCGATGTGTTGTGGCCGGTGAAGTTCAACGGCCGCAACGGAATCGACCTGCACGAGATGTGGGGGAGCCGACCCTACGCCTATCTGGGCGTCACCGTGCCGGGGTTTCCGAACCTCTTCCTGATCTACGGGCCGGGCACGCATCTGGCCCACGGCGGCAGCTTGATCTTCCAGTCCGAACTGCAGATGCGCTACGTCAACCTGTGCCTGCAACGCATGGCCGAGGAGCGCATCGTCGCCATGGAGCCCACCGCCGAGGCGGCCGCCGACTGGCACCGACGCACGCAGGTCGAGATCAAGAAGATGGTCTGGTCGCACCCGGCCGTCAAACATTCCTACTTCAAGAACGCCGACGGGGAGATCCACACCGTCAGCCCGTGGCGTCTCAATGCATACTGGGCCGCGGTCCGGCAACCTGATTGGTCCAAATTTATTCTCCGGCAAGGAAAGTGAGCGCGATGCGTACGGTGGTCGTCGACGGACCCGCGAGCATCCGGGTCGACACCCGGCCCGATCCCGCCCTGACCGGGCCGGATGGGGTGATCGTCGAGGTGAGTGCCGCCGGGATCTGCGGCTCCGACCTGCACTTCTACGAAGGCGACTACCCGCTGGTGGAACCCATCGCGCTGGGGCACGAAGCCGTCGGCACCGTGGTCGACGCGGGCCGCGAGGTGCGCAGCGTCAAGGTGGGCGATCAGGTGCTGGTGTCATCGGTGGCCGGTTGCGGAGCCTGTCCGGGGTGCGCCACGAACGATCCGGTCATGTGCCACTCGGGTCTGAACATCTTCGGCGGGGGTGTGCTGCCGGGGGCGCAGACCGATCTGCTCGCAGTGCACGCCGCCGACTTTCAGGTCCGCAAGATTCCCGACGGGATTTCCACCGAACAGGCACTGCTGCTCACCGACAACCTGGCCACCGGCTGGGCCGCAGCGCAACGCGCCGACATCCCGTACGGCGGCACGGTCGCGGTGATCGGGCTGGGCGCGGTCGGCCTGTGTGCACTGCGCAGCGCGTTCGCCCACGGCGCGGCAACGGTTTTCGCGATCGACCGGGTACCGGGCCGGCTGCAACGCGCGGCAGACTGGGGCGCGACAGCCATCACGGCACCGGCGGTGGAAGCCATCCTCGCCGCCACGGGTGGCCGCGGCGCCGACGCGGTGATCGACGCGGTGGCCACCGATGCGTCACTGACCGATGCGCTTGCCGCTGTGCGGCCGGGCGGCACCGTGTCGGTGGTGGGTGTGCACGATCTGCAGCCGTTCCCGTTCCCGGCGCTGATGAGCCTGATCCGCAGCATCACGGTGCGATGGACCACCGCGCCGGTGCAGCGCACCTGGCCCGAGCTGATTCCGCTGCTGCAGTCAGGTCGGCTGGATGTCGACGGGATTTTCACCACCTCGTTGCCGCTGGACGAGGCCGCTACAGCGTATGCGACGGCCGGCTCGCGGTCCGGCGAGGTCGTGAAGATCCTGCTGCGGCCTTAGTCCTTGACCGCGATGATGTACTGCGAATGCATGAAGCTGTCGATCTTGACGTCCACTTCCGGTGGCGTCAGCCCGTAGCCGACCTGCAACTCCGGATTGCTGCGGACTGGCTCGACACGCCACCCGTGGGATCCCAGCCACGTCACCGGGTCCATCGGGTTCTCGTAGGTCAGCGACGAGAAGTCGATATCGCCCGCCATGTTGACCCCCGGGTGCTCCTCCTCGAGCGCGGCCAGTTGGTCGTGGTCGAGGCGGGACCCCAGGGCGCCGATGGCCAGCCGACTGCCCGGGGCACTGAACTCAGTGATACCGGCAAACAGCGTCCCGTGGGCTGAGCTGGTCAGGTACGGCAGAATCCCCTCCACCGACCAGGCGCTGGGGCTGTGCGGGTCGAACCCGGCCGCTGCCAGCGCAGCGGGCCAGTCGGCACGCAGGTCGGCTGCCACCTCACGCCGTTGCGCCGCGGGCTGCTTGTGGTGCGCGTCGAGCACCTGCGCCTTGAACTCCAGCACCTTGGGCAGGTCTATTTCGAAAACTGTAGTGCCAGATGGCCATTCGAGACGGTACGCGCGCGAGTCGAGCCCGGCGGCCACAATCACCGCCTGCCGCAGACCGGAATCACCGGCGGAGGTGAAGAAGTCGTCGAAGAACCGCGTCTGCACGCCGTAGAGGCGCGGGAACGCGCTCTCATGTTCGGAGCTTCCCGGTTCGGTCAGCAGTCCGGTCAGGTAGGGATCCTCTGAGGCCTCGATGAAGAACCTGGCGTAATCGTCACGCGC
The DNA here is from genome assembly GCF_059812965.1 of Mycobacterium sp. NGS29. NCBI lineage: Bacteria > Bacillati > Actinomycetota > Actinomycetes > Mycobacteriales > Mycobacteriaceae > Mycobacterium > Mycobacterium sp. NGS29. Next base: position 158,348 of record NZ_JCALDR010000011.1, on the reverse strand, counting down.
TAACGGTTGCTCACTCATCGCATGCAGCGCACGCCAGGTGGTCACAATCAACGCCGTGTAGCCGACACCGCTGACGATGTCCCATTCGTCGTCGTCGGAACGCAGCGATCCGAATTCAGGCGTCATAGCTGTCGAACGTACTCGTCACAGCTCCAACAGGACGGTCACCGGTCCGTCATTGACCGACTCGACCTGCATGTGGGCGCCGAATATGCCGGTTTCGACCTCAGCACCCAGTCGGCGTAATGCCGTCACGAAACTCGTGACCAGCGGCTCAGCGACCGCACCGGGCGCGGCGGCGTGCCACGATGGGCGTCGGCCCTTGGCGGTGTCGGCGTAGAGGGTGAACTGGCTGACCACCAGGATCGGTGCGTTGACATCGGACGCGGACTTCTCTCCGGACAGGATGCGCAACGTCCACAGCTTTTCGGCGAGCCGCTGAACGTGACCGGGCCCGTCGGTGTGGGTGACGCCGACCAGCGCCAGCAGGCCCTGCCCGGGAGGTTCGATGGCGCCGACCACGCGACCATCCACTGTCACCGAAGCTGACGAGACCCGTTGCACCAGAACCCGCATGGGCGTCGATGCTGCCATGTGCGGTCCCCGCGCGTGGGTACCCTCGTGGCATGTCTGTGCTGGTGGCGTTTTCCGTCACTCCACTGGGTGTGGGGGAGGGTGTCGGCGAGATCGTCGCCGAAGCTGTTCGTGTGGTGCGTGATTCGGGTCTGCCCAATAAGACCGATGCGATGTTCACCGTGATCGAAGGGGACAGCTGGACGGAGGTGATGGCCGTGGTACAGCGCGCGGTGGAGGCCGTCGCCGCCCGCGCACCCCGGGTGAGCACGGTGATCAAAGCGGACTGGCGGACCGGCGTCGCCGACGCGATGACACACAAAGTCGAATCGGTCGAACGGTACCTCGCCGAGGGTCGGGCCGGTCCGGCGTAGCGTGGGGCGGACCGATTTCCCGTGTCCCCGAGGAGGCGCAGCCCATGACCGAAGACGCACCTGACGGCGGCCCAGGCGGCACCGGGGGCCCAGGCGGCAGAGGGGGCCGGGGTGGCGACGGGGGTCGCGGGGGCGCAGGCGGCCGCGGCGGTGACGGCGGTCGCGGCGGTGACGGCGGTCGCGGCGGTGCGGGCGGCGCAGGCGGGCGCGGCGGCGACGGCGGGGCGCCGGGCCGCGACGGAGAACCGGGCCAGCCCGGCCAGCCCGGCCAGCCCGGTCAACCCGGCAGTTCCGGCGAGCGCGGCTTGTCCGACCCGGGCATCCCCGGCCAACCGGGCAGCCCCAGCACCTAGTAACGCGCCGCCGGTGGATGCGTAGGGTCATCACGGTGAGTTCACGCGCGGGCATCGTCGTCACCGGAACCGAGGTTCTGACCGGACGCGTCCAGGACCGCAACGGTCCCTGGATCGCCGACCGGCTGCTGGAACTGGGCGTCGAGCTCGCGCACATCACCATCTGCGGCGACCGTCCGTCCGACATCGAGGCGCAGCTGCGTTTCATGGCAGAGCAGGGCGTGGACCTCATCATCACCAGCGGTGGCCTGGGCCCGACCGCTGACGATATGACCGTCGAGGTGGTGGCTCGATTCTGCGGCCGTGATCTGGTCCTCGACGAGGCGCTGGAGAACAGGATCGCCGAGATCCTCAAATCGTTGAAGGCGCGCAATCCCGCCTTCGCGGCGCTGCTTGAGCCGGGCAAGTTCGAGTCGGTGCGAACGGCCAACCGCAAGCAAGCGATGATCCCGGTCGGAGCACAGGTGCTCGACCCGGTCGGCACGGCTCCGGGGGTCGTGGTGCCCGGCAAGCCCGCGGTGCTGGTCCTTCCCGGACCGCCGCGCGAGCTACAACCCATGTGGCACAAGGCTGTCCAGACACCGGGGGTGCAGGCGGCGATCGCCGGCCGCACCGTCTACCGGCAGGAAATGGTACGGATGTTCGGACTCCCTGAGTCGGGGCTGGCCGAGACGCTACGCGAGGCCGAGACCGCCGTGCCCGGCTTCGAAGCCCTCGAGATCACCACCTGCCTGCGGCGCGGCGAGCTGGAGATCGTGACGCGCTACGAACCGGACGCAGCGGAGGTGTACACACAGCTGACCCGGTTGCTGCGCGACCGCCACGGCGAGCAGGTGTTCTCCGAGGACGGCTCGCAGGTCGACGATCTGGTCGCGGGGCTGCTCGCCGGCCGGCGGATCGCCACCGCGGAATCCTGCACCGCGGGCCTGCTGGCGGCCCGGCTGACCGAACGCCCCGGATCCTCGGACTACGTGGCCGGCGGCGTGGTGTCCTACTCCAACGAAGCCAAGGCGCAGCTGCTCGGCGTGGACCCCGAGCTGATCGAGACGCACGGCGCGGTCTCTGAACCGGTCGCGCAGGCGATGGCGGCCGGCACCCTGAAACGTTTCGAAGCCGACACCGCCGTCGCCATCACCGGGATTGCCGGTCCCGGTGGCGGAACCGAGGAAAAACCGGTGGGCACAGTCTGTTTCACCCTGGCGCTGGCAGACGGCCGGCAGGTCACCCGTACCCTGCGGCTGCCCGGCAACCGCTCCGACGTCCGGGAGCGCTCGACCACGGTCGCGATGCACATGCTGCTACGCACCCTGGGCGGTTAGCCCTCCCCGGGCAGGAAGGCGCTTTCGGCGGTGCCGAAGCGAATTCCGGTGGCGTCTTTGCCGATCAACGTCAGCAACACCACCATCGTCAGCACCGGCACGATGGTCACCGCCAGCGCGAACGGGTAGCCATGCGTTTCGGCCAGGTGTTCCTGGATGGGCAGGTTGAACGCGGCCAGCAGGTTGCCGAGCTGATAGGTCACCCCCGGGTACAGCCCGCGAATGGCGTCCGGCGACATCTCGGTCAGGTGCGCCGGGATCACGCCCCAGGCGCCCTGCACGCACAGCTGCATCAGGAACGAACCCAGGCACAACATGGCTGCGGTGCGCGAGTAGGCGAACAGCGGCACGATCGGCAGGGCCAGCACGGCGCAGAACACGATGGTGTAGCGCCGGCCGAATCGCTGCGACAAGGTGCCGAAGACCAGGCCGCCGATGATGGCACCGACGTTGTAGGCCACCACAATCCAGCGGGTCGTTGCGCTGGACAGTCCCGCACCCTCATCTGCGGTCGCCTTCAGGAACGTGGGGTAGACGTCCTGGGTGCCGTGACTCATCCAGTTGAAGGCCGTCATCAAGAGCACCAGATAGCAGAACCGGCGGATGACCTTCGCCTCGCGCAGCACGTCGCGGACTCTAATCTTGGTCAACCGCATCCGATCCTGTGCGGCCTCCCATACCTCGGATTCCTCGACGCGGTACCGGATGATCAGGCTGACCAGGGCCGGGATGATGCTCAGCGCGAACAGCCAGCGCCACGACAAGTCCAGCCAGTTCATCACCACCAGCGAGGCCACCGTGGCCAGCAGGTAGCCGAACGAGTAACCCTCCTGCAGCAAGCCGGAAAAGAAGCCGCGCCGCTCGGCCGGAACCTTCTCCATGGCCAGCGCCGCACCCAGACCCCACTCGCCGCCCATGCCGATGCCGTACAGCAGACGCAGGATCACCAGCACGGTGAAATTGGGCGCGAACGCGCACAGGAATCCCACCAGGGAATAGAAGATCACGTCGACCATCAGCGGCAGTCGCCGTCCGACCCGGTCGGCCCACAGCCCGAACAGCAAGGCGCCCAACGGACGCATCGCCAAGGTCGCGGTGGTGACGAAGGCGACCTCGGTCTTGCTGCGGTGGAACGTCTCCGCGATGTCGGCGTACACCAGCACGACGATGAAGTAGTCGAACGCGTCCATCGTCCAGCCCAGGAATGCCGCGATGAACGAGTTGCGCTGGTCGCTGGTCAGCCGCTGTCGGGTCACGTGTGCATCGTGCAGTACCGGCCGCGATCCCGCGAGTCTGCTGTGCACCCCTAGCTCGTCGCCGCTGTTGCACATATGCTTATTAAGCCCGTAATCCCGAAGACCACTCCCCGAAACCGGCCAGCACTTACGCTGTCTTTCGACCGTGCCGCCTTCCGAGACGAGGGCATTCCCAACGACCAATACGACGGGACATTGCGAACGATGAAGACTGTCGCGATCAAATCATCGCCGGCTCCTTCCCGCACGCGGCTGAGTTCGCCAGTCAGCGATCCGCAGCACGGTCTGCGCGCTGTCACCGAATGTTCGGGATCAGCCGTGGTCGTTCACGTCGGCGGCGATATCGACGCCAGCAACGAGACCATCTGGCAGCGTCTGGTGAACCGAAGCGCCGCCATCGCGATCGCGCCGGGCCCGTTCGTGATCGACGTCCGCGAGCTCGATTTCCTGGGTTCGTGCGCCTATGCCGTACTGGCTCAGGAGTCGGTGCGGTGCCGCCGGCGCGGGGTGAGTCTGCGAGTGGTCAGCAATCAGCCGATCGTGGCCCGCACCATCGCCGCCTGTGGCCTGCGCCGCCTGCTGCCGATGTACGCCACGGTCGAAGCCGCGTTGGCCCCGGCGGTCTGAGCGCGCTCGGTTTACGGTGCCGGCGGTGGTGGCGGCGCGTGGGGAGCGAGCAGCCCGTTGAGGATGCCCAGGGTGCCTTGCAGTTGAGGCCCTGACAGTGTCGGGGGCGGCGCCTCGCTCGTCGGCTGCCACGGCTGGCAGCCGCTGGTCTTGAACGCCTTGTCAGTCGCTTCGATCTGGACCACCTGCGGGCGCTTGGTGATCGCGTTGTCGATCAACGCACCGTCGGGATTGCCCATCCGCTTCCAGTAGCAGGTGCCGTTGCCGACAGGTCCCGCAGAGCTGTACACCCCGGGTGCGATGTCCTTGCCGACGGTGTAGACACCGTCGTGGTCGATGGTCGTCCGTGGTGCGCCCGCTGCCGCAGGCGCTCCCGACGGGGACGGGGATGGGACCGGAGATGGCGCCGGATCCGGATCAGCTGCGGCGACCCCCAGCGAGCCGGCCCAGCCCGCGACGACCAGCGCCGCTGCGGCGACCCGCGCCGTTTGCTTAGAACCCATAACAAAGCACCCTACCTGGCTCAACTGCGCATTTCGAGTCTCGGCGCCGAGCCGATCCCGTTAGCTCAGCCACACGCTGCCGCGCTCAGTCCAGGCGGCGCACCTTTCCGGCGTAACCCAGCGCGTGCACGTAGGTCGCGAGGTTGTCGCGCGAAATCCGCGCGTGCACCGGGCGCTCCAGCAGAAAGCGCAGCACCGGGTTGTATGCGTGATAGGTCTCGTGGAACGTGAGCACCGTGCTGCCGTCGGGCTGTTCGTCGAGTTGGTGGTAGCCCTCGGCCCGCGACCACAACGGCATGCCGACCGCCACATACCGCGACACCTGGTTAATCCTGGCTTCGGTCACGGTCTCCCAGGACCGCCCCACGCCGCCGGAGAGCAGATATCTGGGCACCGGGAAGATACAGGTGCGGACCAGCCCCTCACCCGCCGCGTCGCCCTCGTTCAGGATTTCCATGCTGCCGGTCGGCCACGTCAGCACCCGTGGCCGCGGCGCGTCGGGCGGCACCGGTGGGTGCAGCACCCGCCATACCTTCGCCGGGGGCGCCTCGACGTGGAAACGCACGGTGTAGGACTGCATCAGCTTTCGTCCCAGGTGTCCCAGCAGGTGATCGATTCTGCCGATGGTCTTGCCGCGGGGCGGAAGTCGCTGCCGATGGTGTAGGCCACCGGGAACAGGGCGGCCTGGGTGACCGAGGGCGGTATCCCGAGCAGCTCGGCGACTTCGCGTTCCTTCGCCAGGTGCATCGTCGTCCACACCGACCCCAGTCCGCGGGACCGCAAAGCCAACAGGAAACTCCAGCCGGCCGGGATGATCGACGCCCAGGCCGAGGCGGCCACCAGCCGGTTGCTCTCCTCGATGGGCTGCAGCAGGCAGGGGATGACGTGCACCGGGACCCTGGCCAACGTCTCGGTCAGGCCCGCCGCGCTGCGGTAGACACGCTGCGTCTGTGGATCGGACGCGGTGGCCGCGGCGTTGGCCAGGTACTCCGCACCGATGCTGCGGTAGATGTCGGCGATCGCCGCGCGTTTCTCGGGGTCGGTGATGACGATCCAGCGCCAGTCCTGGGCGTTACTGGCGGTGGGCGCCTGCATCGCCAGGCGTATGCAGTCCAGGATCACCTCACGACCCACCGGCCGGTCCAGGTCGAGACGCTTCCGGACCGCACGGGTGGTGCTGAGCAATTCGTCGACCGAAGCGATGTCCATTCAGCTCCCTTCCGCGTGCTCAGAAATTACCGCGACGGGCCCGAAAAGAATCGACCGCCCATATTGACGCGCGCGTCGACCCGGTTTGGACAGCGGGAATCGTGCCGGATAACGTCCGTGCCAACGAGTAGTGGGCAGGCGTTCAATAACCTGCGCCGGGATGGAGGTCTTTGGCGTTGCTGTTCATGCATGAGGTTCATACGGTGCGTGGCCGCGCCGAGGACGAGTTCGAGGCCGCTTTCCGGGACGGCTGGTTGCCTACGCTCGCCGCCGGGGACGAGGCCCGACTGCTGTGGTACACCAACCAGGCGCAGGGCAGCGGGCCGGCTTACACCGTCATCACCGTGACCGCGGTTCGCGACGGCGCCGCCTGGGAGCGCCTGACGAAGCGGGTGCAGCAGGGGGACCTGCGGGATTGGATGCACCACACCGACGAATTGCGCCACGGGGTCGACGCCAAGCTGTTGGTGGCGTTGCCGTGGTCGCCGATGCAGCATGTGTCATTCGACGATGTGCCGGCCGACGGTCGCGAACACGAGATGAGCCTCTACATGGAAGACACCATGTGGCCCTACGAGGACAAGTTCGAGGAGTACATTCTGCGCTGCGGCGAGGTGTACGCCCGAAGTCTCGAACAACCGTCGTCGATGTTGCAGATGCACGCGTCGTTTCAGCCCGCTCTGGGCAGCCATTTGCGTCGGGAAGTGATTCTGATGCAACGGATCAGCCGTCCCGAAGCGTTGCTCGATCTGCTTCGCACACACATCCCGGCCGAGTACCGGACTCCCGGCACCTGGTTGCACGACGCGTTGGACCTGCGCGACCAGTGGACCAGCAGGTTGTTGCGGACCTCCACCTGGTCGCCGCTGTACTGAGCTGATGAATCTCGGGACCATCATCGATGCCGCCGCGGCGCACGATCCGCAGCGGACCGCACTGATTATCGACGGTCGCTCCTTCAGTTACGCCGAGCTCGACAGGGCCGTGCACGCGTGCGCCGACGGGCTGGCCGCCCGCGGTGTGACGGCCAGTGACCGGGTCGCCGTCGTCGACACCGCCAGTCTGCTGTCGATCGCGGCGCTGCTCGGCGCGGCGCGCATCGGAGCTGCGGCAGCGCTGATGAACCCGGCGCTGACGCCGCCGGAGCTGCGGGCGCTGCTCGACAACGCGGGCTGCGCCGAGGTGGCGGTGGCGGGGGAGTCCTACGCTGGACGGCTGCGTGACGCCGCGGTGCCGACGGTGTTGACCGATGTGGACTTCACCGGCGAAAGACGTTGCCCGCCAGTCGAATCAGTTGTCGACGAGCAGACCTCGATGGTCTTGTTCACCAGCGGCACCACCGGCCTGCCCAAGACTGTCCCGATCGGCAGCCGGCAGTTGACCGCGCGGCTGGACAGGACGTCCGCGCCGTTCGCGCCGGACGTCCCGCCCGTCGCGGTGATGATGTGCGTACCTTACTTTCATGTCGGCGGGTCACTGGGTTTGATCGCCAGTCTCTACTCGGGCAACACGCTGGTGGTGCAGCGCCGTTTCAACGCCGGCGAATGGCTGCGGCTGGTGTCAGAGCACCGCGTGACCGGGATGTTCCTGGTGCCCACGATGATGCACCGGATCCTGGAACACCCCGACTTCGCCGACACCGATCTGTCCTCGCTGACCGCGATCACCTACGGCGCGGCGGCTGCCCCGATCTCGTTGATGCGCAGAGTGATTGCGGCCCTCCCGCACGTCGCTTTCACCAACGTGTTCGGCCAGACCGAGACCTTGGGCACGTACGCCAACCTGCTGCCCGGGGACCACCACGATCCGGCCCGGGCGGGCTCGGTGGGACGACCCCTGCCCGGGGTCGAGGTGCGGGTGGTCGACCCCGACACCGGTGCCGACGTCGAACCCGGCGCGGTCGGCGAGCTGTGGGTGCGCAGTCCGCTCAACACCGCGGGCGGGTGGCTGCGCACCGGGGACCTGGGCCGCCAGGATGCCGACGGCTACCTCTATCCGAGCGGGCGACTGCGCGACACTATCAACCGGGGCGGAGAGAAGTTCGGTCCGATCGAGGTGGAGGAGGCCCTGCGTTCGCACCCGGCGGTGCACGACGTCGCGGTGGCCGGTGTCGACGACGAAGAGTTGGGCCAGCGCGTGGGTGTCGCCGTGGTGCCCCGCGGGCCGGTGACCCTCGCCGAATTACGTGCGCACTGCGCGCCGGTGCTCGCCTACTTCAAGCTGCCCGAGCGGCTGACCATCGTCGACGATATCCCCTACAACGCCACCGGCAAGGTCAACCGCGCCCAGCTCGCGGCGCTGATCGGCGCCGCTGACTGAAATCTGCACGGCCACAACAAAAATGGCGCATCAGCCTTTTTTGACTTGCAGTACCCGCTTACGCAGGCCGTCCGTCGCCGTTTCCATCAGCCCCTTGGCGCCCTTCTTGACCAGGAAGCCCGGCACCGGCACGCCGAGATCCACGGTGAGCTCGAAATGCACCCTCGTCGAATTCCCTTCGGGCGTCAGCGTGTATCGCGCGTGCTGCCCCTTCTGCGCTTTGGCGCTCACCAGCTTCCAACTGACGCCGTCGTCGTGCACGGTGTAGTCCAGCACCTGTTCGTCGCTCACGCCAACGACTTTGACGACTTGCCGGGATTTGGTCGGATGGCCGTCCTCGTCGCGCTCCAGAACCTCGACTTCGCGATGAGCCGACGACCATTCGGGCAGCGATTCCAGATCGAACAACACCTCCATGATCTCGTCGGGTGTCGCGTCGATGACAACTTCGCGGGACTCGGTGACAGCCATGCGCGATACATTGCCACCGCCGCGGCGGCTAAACCAGCTCAGGGCACCAGCACGACCTTGCCGATGTTCTCTCGGGCAGCCAGGATCCGATGCGCTTCGGGTGCTTGGGAGAACGGCACCGCGGCGTGCACGATGGGCGCGACGACGCCGTCGCCGAGTGCCCGGCGCAGCGGCGTGATCCAGGGTTCGAGGGTGCCGCGATCGTCCCACAACCGCAGCATGTTCAGGCCGATGACGGTCTTGGACTCCGACAGCTGATCCATCAGATTGAACCCGCGCAGCATCGCCAGCGCGTGCGGGGCCGCCTTGCGCAGTGCGCGCTTCTCGCCCTCCTGCAGGTTCGAAATCCCATAGCCGACCAACCGTCCACCCGGACGCAGCAGCCCGTAGGACCGCCGCAGCGACGTGCCGCCCAGCGCATCGAGCACGAGGTCGTAGGGCGGCAGATCCTTCCACCAGCCGTCGCGGCGGTAGTCGATCGCGCGATCGACGCCCAATTCGGTCAGCTTCTGGTGCTTGCCGGGCGATGCGGTGCCGTGTATCTCGGCGCCTGCCGCCTTGGCGAACTGAACGGCCGCGATGCCCACGCCGCCGGCCGCGGCATGGATGAGCACCCGCTCGCCGGCCTGCAACGACCCGTAGCCGTGCAACCCCGCCCACGCAGTGGCGTAATTGACCGGGACCGCGGCGCCCTGCTCGAAGCTCACCGACTCAGGCAGCGGCACCGAGTCGGACTCGGCGACATTGACGATTTCGGCGTACCCACCGAATCGCGTTCCGGCCAAGACCCTACCACCGACACGGCCGCCGTCGAGGCCGTCGCCGACAGCCACCACCGTGCCGGCGACCTCGTAGCCGACGACGGCGGGAGCTTGGGCGCGTCGGGATACAAGCCGACGCGGGCGAGATGATCGGCGAAGTTGACGCCGGCCGCCCGGACCTCGATGCGCAGCTGACCCGGGCCCGGGCGCGGCGGGTCAGGGCGTTGCTGGACCTGCAGCACCGAGGGACCACCGTGTCTGGTGATGACGACTGCGCGCATCGTGTTTCTCCTTGCTCGGGACGAATGGCGGTTCAGCTCGCATCGGGATCACGCCGAGATGGCCTGCTCGAACACCTCTCCGTAATACACTCCCGGGACTGATGAACCACGACTGGGAGCAGTTGAGCGCCAGGGTGCATCGCTGTCGGCTGCCGTTCTGCGATGTCACGGTCGGCCTGGTGTACGGCGCGCGCGGGGCCTTGTTGGTCGACACCGGGACGACGTTGCCAGAGGCCGCCGCCATCGCGGCGGACATCCGGGAGATCGCCGACTGCGACGTGACCGATATTGTGTTGACGCACAAGCACTTCGACCATGTGTTGGGATCCTCGCTGTTCGCCGGGGCCGAAATCCACTGCGCGCCGGGAGTTGTCGAATACCTGCTGGCAGGTACCGACCAGTTGCGCAGTGATGCGCTGCGCCACGGAGCCGATGCCGCCGAGATCGACCGTGCCATCACCGCGCTGCGACCACCTGCGCGCGGAATCCACGACGCCGTGGTGGACCTCGGGGATCGCGCGGTCACCATCGCCTATCTCGGTCCAGGCCATACTCATTCGGACTTGGTCGTGCTGGTTGCGGCTGACCGCGATGGTGGTCCGTCGGTGGTTTTCACCGGCGACCTCGTCGAGGAGTCCGGAACGCCCGCGATCGACGGCGACTCCGACGTGGCCGCCTGGCCCGCGACCCTCGATCGGCTACTGGCGCTGGGCGGCCTCGATGCCCGCTACGTCCCGGGGCACGGCCGTGTCGTCGACGCGGCGTTCATCCGGCGCCAACAGGGTTGGCTGCGGGCTCGTGCGGCTGGGTCGACCGGTGACCCAGCTCACTATCCAGGGGCATAGACTTTCAGCGACAAGGGGAATTGGCGCTGAGAAGGAGCGGAAGGCCATGGCCATCGCCGAAACGGACAATGCAGTCCAATCGAAGTTCGAGCAGGAGGTCGCCGACACGCAGCGCTACCTCGACAGTCCGCGGTTCGCGGGCATCACGCGCCTGTACACGGCCCGCCAGGTCGTAGAGCAACGCGGCACGATTCCCGTCGACTACACCGTGGCGCGCGAGGCCGCCGCCGCCTTCTACCCGCGCCTGCGTGAGCTCTTCGAGCAGAAGAAGAGCATCACCACATTTGGCCCGTACTCGCCCGGCCAGGCCGTGAGCATGAAGCGGATGGGCATCGAAGGGATCTACCTGGGCGGCTGGGCCACCTCGGCCAAAGGGTCCACGACCGAGGATCCGGGCCCAGACCTGGCCAGCTACCCGCTCAGCCAGGTGCCTGACGACGCCGCGGTCCTGGTGCGCGCCCTGCTCACCGCAGACCGCAATCAGGAGTACCTGCGCCTGAACATGACCGAACGGCAGCGGGCGACCGCCACGTTCTACGATTACCGGCCATTCATCATCGCCGATGCCGACACCGGCCACGGCGGAGATCCGCACGTGCGCAACCTTATTCGGCGTTTTGTGGAGGTCGGCGTCCCGGGCTATCACATCGAGGACCAGCGTCCGGGCACCAAGAAGTGCGGCCATCAGGGCGGTAAGGTTCTGGTGCCGTCCGACGAGCAGATCAAGCGACTCAACGCCGCTCGCTTTCAACTCGACATCATGCGGGTGCCGGGCATCATCGTCGCCCGTACGGACGCCGAGGCAGCCAACCTCCTCGACAGCCGCGGCGACGAACGCGACCAGCCTTTCCTGCTCGGGGCCACCAACCTGAAGGTTCCGTCCTATAAGGCCTGCTTCCTGGCGATGATGAAACGCTTCTACGATTCGGGCGTCGAGGAGCTCAACGGCCATCTGTTGTACGCCTTGAGCGACGGCGAGTACGCGGGAGCCAACGCATGGCTGGAGCGCCAGGGGATCGCCGACCTGATCTCCGAGGCGGTCAAGACGTGGCGGGAGAACGGCGAGACTTCGATCGACGACGTCTACGACGAAGTCGAATCCCGCTTCGTGGCTGCCTGGGAGGACGACGCCGGGGTGCTGACCTACGGCGAAGCCGTGGCCGAGGTCCTGGAATTCGGTGAGAGCGACGACGAGCCGCGCGGCATGAGCTCCCAGGAATGGCGGGAGTTCGCTGCGACCGCGTCGCTCTACGAGGCCCGGCAGAAAGCCGCCGAGTTGGGTGTCGACCCGGGGTGGGACTGCGAGCTCGCGAAAACCCCTGAGGGCTACTACCAGATCCGCGGCGGGATTCCGTATGCGATCGCCAAGTCCCTGGCCGCCGCGCCGTTCGCCGACATTCTGTGGATGGAGACCAAGACAGCCGATCTGGCCGATGCCCGGCAGTTCGCCGAAGCGATTCACGCCAAGTTCCCTGACCAGATGCTGGCCTACAACCTCTCGCCCTCGTTCAACTGGGACACCACCGGCATGACCGACGAGGAAATGCGGGAGTTCCCAGCGGAACTGGGCAAGATGGGCTTTGTCTTCAACTTCATCACCTACGGCGGACACCAGATCGACGGTGTCGCTGCCGAAGAGTTCGCTACCAACCTCACCCAGGACGGGATGCTGGCGCTGGCCCGCCTGCAGCGCAAGATGCGGCTGGTCGAATCGCCTTATCGCACACCGCAAACCCTGGTTGGCGGGCCGCGCAGCGACGCAGGCCTGGCGGCGGTCTCCGGCCGTACGGCGACTACGAAGGCGATGGGCAAGGGGTCCACTCAACACCAGCATCTGGTGCAGACCGAGGTGCCCAAGAAGCTGCTGGAGGAATGGCTGGCGATCTGGAGCGAGCACTATCAGCTGGGCGAGAAGCTTCGGGTCACGTTGCGGCCCCGTCGCGCCGGCTCGGATGTGCTGGAACTGGGCATCTACGGCGACGGTGACGAGCAGCTGGCCAACGTCGTGGTCGACCCCATCAAAGACCGCCACGGCCGCAGCATCCTGCAGGTGCGTGACCAGAACACCTTCGCTGAAAAGCTGCGTCAGAAGCGGCTGATGACTCTGATCCATCTGTGGCTGGTGCATCGGTTCAAGGCCGACGCGGTGTACTACGTGACGCCGACCGAGGACAACCAGTACCAGACCGAGAAGATGAAGTCGCACGGCATCTTCAGCGAGGTCTATCAGGAAGTCGGTGAGATCATCGTCGCCGAGGTCAACAAGCCCCGCATCGAGGAGCTGTTGACCACCGACCGCGCGGCGTTGAAAAAGTTGATTCTCAAAGAGAACTGACTAATTCGGGGGTCGGGCCTGGTTATGTGGTGCCCCTGAAGAACAGGCCCGACAGGTTGTTGCCGAGGTTGCCGATGCCGGAGACGAGACTGGTCAGAGCCAGGTCCAGAACGCCGGCGTTGGCAAGACCGGAAACGCCGCTGCCGACGTTGTTGAAGCCCGAAATCAGGCCGCCGAAGTTCTGGTAGCCGGAGCCGCCTAGAAGCCCGGGACCGTTTGAGTTGTACCAACCCGACAGTCCCGCACCGTTGTTGCCGAATCCTGAGTTGCCACCGATCCCGGTGTTGAAGAAGCCGGATGACGGGTTGATCGTTGTGTTGAGGTAACCGGGGCCGCCGGGGACGGGGAAAGTGGCCAGGACCTGTGCGGGTAGGTGGATGCTCGGGATGACCAGCGGCGGCAGGGTGAATTCCGCCAGACCGAACGGTGGGATGTCGAGCGCCGGGGTGGTGAAACCCACTGTGGTGAGGTTCGGCAACACCAGATCACTGAGGCCGATCGGATCGATCGTAAACCCAGGAATCGACACCGGCGCCGTCGTGATATTCGGCAACACCAGATCACTGAGCCCGATCGGATCGATCGTGAACCCAGGAATCGACACCGGCGCCGTCGTGATATTCGGCAACACCAAATTACTCAACCCGATCGGATCGATCGTGAACCCAGGAATGGATATTGGCTGCGTACCAATCGCGGGCAGCTGGAAGGGCTTGACCTCGATCGGATCCACATTGATGCCTGGGATGGTCAAGCTGGGAAGGGAGAAGCCAGAGATCCCGATGGGGGAAATGCTGAAGGCGGAGAGTCCGATGGGGCCGACTGAGAAGCTTCCGGTTTCAAGGAAGGCGCCCGGCATCCCGTAGAACGTGCCAATGGCCGGATATTGACCAGCAACGCCCGTTTGCAGGGCAATGATGTTATTCGGCAGGAATAACCGGATCGGGATGCTGATCCCCGGGAAATCTAACCGGGGCCCGTTGATGTAAGGGGTAGAAATCGTCGGGGTGTAGAACGGGTCCGTCTCGATGCCCGGCACAAAAATCTGTGGTGTCTCGATTCCGGGCAGGAAGAATCCACCGATTTGGCTACCGGCGGGGATAGAGATCCCCGGGATCGTCAGGTTCGGAATCGTCAAGCTCGGCAGGTTGAAGGCGGCCAACGTCGTACCCGCCGCAATCGAAATCGGCGGAATCGTCAAGTCCGGAATCGTCAAACTCGGCAGATCAAACGCACCCAACGCCGTACCCGGCGCAATCGAAATCGGCGGAATAGTCAAATCCGGAATCGTCAAACTAGGCAGATTGAAGGCGGCCAACGTCGTACCCGCCGCAATCGAAATCGGCGGAATAGTCAAATCCGGGATGGTCAACCGCGGGAGATTGAATGCGGCCAACGTCGTGCCGGCGGGGATGACAAAGGGCGGAACGTAAATTCCCGGAATGTGCAGTGCCGGCAGCTCAAAGGCGGGGACGGTGATCGCCTGTATCTCCAACGGCGGCAACGTGATGTCGGGAGTTGCGATCGAGAAGAACAGGTTGCCCTGGCCGGTGCCCTGGTAGAAGACGCCGTTGTTCAATTGGCCGGTGTTGAACAGGCCGTTGTTCATGTCCCCGAGGTTCAGGAACCCGGTGTTCAGGTTTCCTTGGTTGAAGAAGCCGGTGTTAGACGCACCGTTGTTGAAGGAACCTGTGTTCGAGGAGGCGGTGTTGAAGTCCCCCATGTTGAAGTTGCCGACGTTGTAGGTGCCGGTATTCGCGTTGCCGACGTCCAGGAACCCGGTGTTGAACGATCCCGCATTCAAAAAGCCGGTGTTGGCCCGGCCGGAGTTCCACAAACCGGTGTTGAAGTCGCCGGAGTTGCCGATGCCGAAGTTGCCGCTTCCGGAGTTGAAGAAGCCGATATTGCCGTTCCCCGAGTTGAACAACCCGAAGTTGCCAGAGCCGGAGTTGAGACCGCCGATGCCGATCTGACCGTTGCCGGCCAGCCCGATACCGATGTTGCCGTTACCCGTGTTTCCGAAGCCGAAGTTACCGACGCCGATGTTGCCGAAGCCGATATTGCCGCTACCGAGGTTGCCGAGCCCGAAGTTATTGCCGCCCAGGTTTCCCCAGCCGAAGTTCGAGCTACCGAGGTTCCCGGAACCGAGGTTGAAGTCGCCGAAGTTTGCGTTGCCGAAATTAGTCAGGCCGACATTCCCGAAACCGAGATTTCCAATGCCTGCGATGGGCGGGATCAGGCTCAGATTGAGGGATCGCTCCGGTACCGCGGCGGCTGCCAGTGGACCTACCATTGCCGCTCCAGCGCTCATGCCTCCGACCAGACTCTGTAGCGGTTGCACGAACGGCGTCAGCGCGGATACCGCAGCGGAGGCGCCGACGTGGTAGGCGGACATCACCGAGACGTCCAGCGCCCACATCTCCTCGTAGAGCGCTTCCGCGGACGCGATCGCGGGAGCGTTCTGTCCGAAGATGTTGGACAACACCAGTGACACAAAGGCGTTGCGATTAGCTGCAATCAGCTCCGGATGCACGATCGCCGACGCGACGGCCTCGAACTCGGCCGCCATGGCACCTGCCTGCGCCGCGGCTTGTCCGGCATGCGATGCCGTGGCACTGAGCCAGCCGGCATAGGGGGCTGCGGCAGCCATCATCGCCGCGGCCGCCGATCCCTGCCAAGCTCCATCGACCAATCCGGCCGTTACTGATTCGAAGGTCGCTGCGGCAGAGGACAATTCATCTGCAAGACCCTCCCAGGCTGCCGCAGCCGCCAGCATCGGCTCGGTTCCCGCGCCGGCGAATATCAGTGCCGAGTTGACCTCGGGCGGCAGCACTGAATAGTTCATCGTCTCAACCTCTCTCAGGGGACAAGCGCCAATCGCAGTTTGTGACAACCGGATACGGGCCCCCCGACCCACAGTCGCCAGCAAGCTGTGTCGTAGCCGACAAGCTACGGGCGACCCCCAGGCCGAGGAGTCTTATTTATCAAATCGCTATTCAACCGTTATCTAAATGTGATTATCTTACGGTCTCAGTGACAATCTGCTTTACAAATCGACATTGGAGCAGAAGTTCCACCCCCTGATGTCAACGGCGAGAGCTGCCGCGTGCGGTGGGCCTTCAAGCACCCCAACGGAACTCAGCCACCAGCAGTCACCCTGCGTGTGCCGCGAAGTGGGCAGGGCTGCGCAACATAGCGCCACATATGTGACTCAAATACACTGCAAATTGACGCAATGGAAAAATGCGATTAATTGCGCTTAATGGACACCGCGCCGATGTGAACCGAATTGACTTGCGTCAAGCCACGTGAGCGCCGAATTTCCCGCAGAAACCCGTGGCAACGGACCTGCGCACGCGCAGCCCACGACCCGCGCCGAAACCCAAGTCCAGACAATGTGACTCATACGACCACGGCAGGCAGGCCGGAAACCGAGGGCGCCGCCCCCGAGTTTCCGGCGTCAGATTAGGGGGTATGCGACCCCGGCACATGCGCGACAAGAGTGAAGATTGGTGAGTCTGATGAGATCTCAAGTCAAGACGGCGTTTGCCGCCTTCGGCGGTGGCGCCATGCTTCTTATGGCAGTGGCCTGCGGTGGCGGCGACAACAAGTCCCCGAGTAGCAGCACTACGCCGACGACAACCCCGGCCACCAGCACCACGGCCCCGTCCGGCGCACCGACCGAAACTTCGCCCGGTGGTACCGGTGGTCCCGGCGGTGGCGGCGGCAGCGTCCCGGGCGGCCCCACCGGTGGCGGCGGGCCCGGCGGTGGCGGCGGCACGGTACCCGGCGGCCCCGGCGGCGGTGGTGGACCCGACGGCGGCGGCGGCAGCGTGCCTGGCGGGCCGACCGGTGGCGGCGGGCCGGGCGGCGGTAGCGGCACCATTCCCGGGGTCGGCGGTGGCGGCGGCGGACCGGGTGGCGGCGGCGGTTGCGTCGGCAACCTCTGCGGGGGCTTCCCGTGATCATCCGACGTCGTTGACGGAGACGAACGAGGACCGGTAACTACCGGTCCTCGTTTGCGTTGTCGGCCCAACCCGACTGCCCGACTCCTCAACCCGCCATCCCGGCGGGCATCGTCGTCGGCCCGACCCGACTGCCCGACTCCTCAACCCGCCATCCCGGCGGGCATTGTCGTCGGCCCGACCCGACTGCCCGACTCCTCAACCCGCCATCCCGGCGGGCATCGTCGTCGGCCCGACCCGACTGCCCGACTCCTCAACCCGCCATCCCGGCGGGCATTGTCGTCGGGCTAAAGTTCGTCCAGGCCGATCGCAAGGGAGCCCCGATGGAGAAGCTCAGGTTCGGATACTTCATCGCGCCATTCCACCGCGCCGGCACCAATCCCACGCTTGCGCTGCAACGTGACTTGGAGTTCGTCGAGCACCTCGACTCCCTCGGTTTCGATGAGGCGTGGATCGGCGAACACCACTCGGCAGGCAGCGAGATCATCAGCTCGCCAGAGGTTTTCATCGGAGCAGCGGCTCAGCGCGCCAAGCGGATACGATTCGGCACCGGAGTGATTTCGCTGTCCTATCACAACCCGCTGTGGGTCGCGGACCGGCTGATGCTGCTCGACCATCTCACCCACGGACGCATCATCGGCGGAGTTGGCCCCGGATCACTGCCGACCGACTCCGCCATGATCGGGCTGACCCCGACAGACACACGCGAGCTACTCGAGTCCAATCTCGACATCGTGGTGCGTCTGCTGGCGGGGGAGACGGTGAGCGCCAAGACCGCCACCCACCAATTGTTCGACGCTAAATTGCAGCTCGCTCCCTACTCGGCCAGCGGGATTCCCTTGGCGGTGGCCGCGGTCGCGTCGCCGACGGGAGCGCGGTTGGCCGGCAAGCACGGCATCGGGCTGTTGTCGATCGGAGCGACCCTGACCATCGAAGGGTTCGACGCGCTGGCCTACCACTGGGGCATCGTCGAGGAACGCGCCGCCAAATTCGGTGCCCACGTCGACCGCAGCAACTGGAGCCTGGTCGGACCGATGCACATCGCCGAGACCGACGAACAGGCCCGTGCCGACGTAAAATTCGGCATCGAGCCCTGGTTCCGCTACTTCCAGAAGGTCGCCGCATTCCCGCAGATGACGATGCCGGGCGACCGGCTCGACGAGATGATCGACATGATCAACGGCAACGGCGCCGGCGTGATCGGCACGCCCGAACGCGCCCGCGAACAGATCCAGCGGTTATGGGACCAATCGGGCGGATTCGGCTGCATGCTGCAGATGGGTCATGAGTGGGCCAACCCGGCAGCGACCAGGCGGTCAGCCGAGTTGTTCGCCGCCGAAGTGATGCCGCACTTCCAGGGACAGGCCCAACCCACCTTAGACGCCGCCGCGCGAGCCGGACAGATGCGCGACAGCCTGGCTCAGACGCAGTTGCAGGCCATCGAGCACATGACCAAGAAGTACCAGGACGAGGTCGGATAGCCGCCAGGACCGCTACCTTGGCCAACCCGTCCAGGAACGGCGAAAAGTGTTGCGCGGCAGGACTACCGAGCGCCAGATTGCCGCTCGGCAGCCTTTACCAGCTGGCCTGCGAAGAATTTGACTGCGCCGCCCATCGCCGCGCGGGCGGCTGGTCCGGTACCCCGGGCCTTCTCGATGAACGAGCCACTCCAACGGATGTCGGTGCCACCCGACGAGTTCGGTGTGAGGACCACTTCGGCGACATAGTCGGTGACCGGCTGCCGCGGACCCACCAGCTTGTAGGCGTGCCGCCGATCCTGCTCATAGGCAGTGGTTTCCTCCTGCACGAACACCGGCCACATCCCCAGCTTGCGGACCGCCCCTACGCCCCCGGGAGCCGGGTCGCCCTGGCGGACCCAGCTCGACGACACGACGATCGGTTTCGCCCAGCTGGACCAGTTGCCACCGTCGGCCACCAGCTGGAATACCGTCGCGGGGGGCGCGCTGGTGGTCTTGTTGACCTCGAACGTGAACTTCCGACCCGACATGGCTGACTCCTGAGGTATCCGACCTGGAATGGTGCTGCCGCGTACCCTATCGCGCACCCGCGCACCACCGATCCGGGCGGGTCACGTACCACAGGTCGCGGAATCGTCCACGCGGCGCCGGTGCCGGGGCATACTCACGGTGTGCCGAACGCCGATGCCGTCGAGATAGCACCCACACCAGGCCGACATCGCTGCGATGCTCACGTTGGTGAAGCCGCTGCGCAGGCTGAACGTTCAAGGGCCGGGAAGCCGACGGCCACGCAGCGCGCAAGGTCCGTGAACGCACCGCGGCGGCGATTGAAACCGGCATCGAATTGATGATCGCCGAGCGCGAAGCCGACCCGACCCGATCGGTTGTCGGACGGCTCTCCAAAACCGACACCTGACCGGGAATATGGCCAATGAGATTGCGGGACAACATATGAGATCCTCACTACCTTATCGCCGCAGCGGCGCGTTGCTGGTGGCAGCGCTGCTTCTCGGCGGGTGCAGCAGCCCAGCCCGCACGCCAGCCACTCAATCCAGCACCGGCAGCACCGCGGCAGCCTCCGTCGCCCAGGCGGGTGATAGCCAGAATGTGCTGGACTCTGCGGTCAAGGCCGACGGGCCAGGCTGCTCGGCGGCCGTCGGGGTCGAGGGCCGGGTGGCGTGGACCGGGGTTGCCGGACTTGCCAACCTGAGCAACAAAGCCAAGATCACCGCGGACACGGTTTTCGATATCGCTTCGGTCTCAAAGCAATTCACCGCCACCGCAATCCTGCTCCTGGTTCAGGCAGGCAAGCTGACCTTGGACGATCCGCTGTCCAAGTACATCACTGAAATGCCGCCGTGGGCCGCAAACGTCAGCCTCGCGCAACTGATGCATCACACCAGTGGGATCCCCGAATACACCAGCCTGCTTCAAGAGCAGGGGTTGAACTTCAGCGACCGCACCACCGAGGCCCAGGCCCTGCAGGCCCTGGTCGCGGTACCGGAGTTGACCTCTAAGCCCGGCGCGCGCTACGAGTACGTCAATTCCAACTACCTGTTGCTCGGCGAGATTGTGCACCGCGTCTCCGGCCGGTCCCTCGCGGACTTCCTCAGCACGGAGATCTTCCGTCCGCTCGGCCTGACCATGGTGCTCGAACCGGTGGCGGGCGTTCCCAATAAAGCAGTGGCATACAGCAAGGGCGACAACGACTTTCAGGCCACAGATTTCAAGTGGGAACAAGTAGGCGACCGCGGCATCCAGACCACCATGAGCCAGTTGGTCCGGTGGGCCGACAACTACCGCACCGGTAAGGTCGGCGGCCCGACTCTACTCGAGGCACAGCTGGCCGGAGCCGTGGAAACCGACCCCGGCGGCGGCGACCGCTACGGCGCCGGAATCCAGTCGCTCGCCAACGGCATGCTCGACCACCCGGGCACCTGGGCCGGTTTCCTCACGGCATTCCGGGTCAGCAGCGACCGTCGCACTGCGATCGCCGTCAGCTGCAACGTCGACAGTCAGGATCCGGGCGCCATGGTCGAGTCGCTGGGAAGCATCTGGATGCCGGGGTCATAAGTCCGTTCGCGACAGCGCGCAATTCCTATACGGCGCGCGGCGCGGCTGCCATGATTCACGGTATGGCGCAACCGTCGATTCTCACCACCGACAACGGCTTACCGTCGAGCGTGCAGGGTGCCTGCGACTCACGCTTTCTCAATGTCATCCGGGCATTCGCCGGGTTGTATCCCGGGCGCATATTCGGCGGCGGTGCGCTCTCGGTCTTCATCGACGGCCGGCAGGTGGTCGATGTCTGGACAGGCTACTCGGACCGCAAGGGCAACGAACCGTGGACCGCCGACACCGGGGCCATGGTGTTCTCCGCGACAAAAGGGTTAGCCGCCACCATTATTCATCTCCTCGTCGACCGCGGCCTGTTGTGCTATGACGCACCGGTCGCCGACTACTGGCCCGAGTTCGGCGCGAACGGCAAATCCGAGATCACCGTGAGCGACATGCTGCGACACCGCGCCGGACTGTCACACCTGAAGGGTGTGGACAAGGACACGATCATGGATCACCTGTTGATGGAGGAGCGGCTGGCCGCCGCGCCGGTGGACCGTGCGCACGGCAAGATGGCCTACCACGCGATCACCTACGGCTGGCTGTTGTCGGGCCTGGCCCGTGCGGTGACCGGCAAGGGCATGCGGGAACTGTTCCGCGAGGAACTCGCCCGACCGCTGGACACCGACGGCCTGCACCTCGGCCGGCCACCCGCGGACTGCCCGACCAAAGCGGCGCAGACGTTGTTGCCCCAGGCCAAGATCCCGACGCCGCTGCTGGACTTCATCGCACCCAAGGTTGCCGGACTGTCCTTTTCCGGGTTGCTGGGCTCGATCTACTTCCCGGGCATCATGTCGATGCTGCAGGACGACATGCCGTTCCTGGACGGCGAGCTGCCCGCGGTCAACGGTGTGGTGACCGCGCGTGCCCTGGCAAAAACGTACGCGGTGCTGGCCAACGACGGTGTCATCGACGGCACGCGACTGTTGTCGTCCGAGGCGGTATCAGGCATGAAAGGCAAAGCCGAGTTGTGGCCGGACCTGAATCTGGGACTGCCCTTCACCTATCACCAGGGTTATCAATCATCGCCTGTCCCAGGCTTTTTGGAAGGTTACGGCCACATCGGTCTGGGCGGCACCGTGGGATGGGCCGATCCGGAGACGGGCAGCTCGTTCGGATACGTGCACAACCGTCTGCTGACGCTGCTGCTGTTCGACGTGGGTTCGTTCGCGGGGTTGGCCCCGCTGCTCACCAACGCCGTCGATGCGGCGCGCAAAGACGGACCGTTGGAGGTGCCGCGTCTCGGTGCGACGTATCACGATCCCGGCGAGCACGAGCCGGCCGCGGGGGAGTAGCGCCCGCACCGCCCGAGGGCGCCAAGGACGATTTATAGACTTCGGTTATGGATGGCGGTGTCCGACCGGAGCCTGCAGTGCGTGATGGGCTACTGCAGATCGAGGATTGCCTGGCCACGGACGGCAACATCGCCCTGCCGCCGGACACCACGCTGATCTCGTTGATCGACCGCAACATCAGGTACGTCGGCGACGAGATCGCATACCGCTACCTCGACCACAGCGGCCTGGGCGCCGGGCGCGCGCTGGAAGTGACCTGGACTCAGTTCGGGGTGCGCCTGCGCGCCATCAGCGCGCACATCCAGCAGCACGCGGGACCCGGCGACCGGGTCGCGATCCTGGCACCCCAGAGCATCGACTGGGTCGCCGGCTACTACGCCGCAATCAAAGCGGGAACCATCGCGGTGCCACTGTTCGCACCGGAACTGCCGGGCCACGCCGAGCGGCTGGAAACAGCCCTACTGGATTCGACCCCGAAAGTCGTGCTCACCACGACCGCGGCGCGCGACGGGGTGCAGCAGTTTCTGGCAAACGTCAGCCGGTTGCAGGCACCGCGCGTGCTGGTCATCGACGAAATTCCCGACTCGGACCAGGACCGGTTTGCTCCGGTCGCGCTGGACATGGACGCGGTCTCATACCTGCAATACACCTCAGGTGCCACCCGGGCCCCTGTCGGCGTGGAGATCACCCACCGCGCGGTGGCCACCAACCTGGTGCAGATGATCTTGTCGATCGACCTGCTCAACCGCAACACCCACGGCGTGAGCTGGCTGCCGCTGTATCACGACATGGGCCTGTCGATGATCGGCTTCCCCACCGTCTACGGAGGCCACACCACCCTGATGTCCCCGACGGCGTTCGTGCGCCGGCCGCAGCGCTGGATCCAGGCTCTCTCGGCGGGATCACGCACCGGTCGCGTCGTCACCGCGGCGCCGAACTTCGCCTACGAATGGGCCGCGCAGCGCGGACTTCCCGCACCCGGTGAAGATATCGACCTCGCCAACGTCGTGCTGATCATCGGTTCCGAACCGGTCAGCATCGAGGCGGTGACCGCATTCAATAAGGCGTTCTCCTCATATGGGTTGCCGCGCAAGGCATTCAAACCGTCCTACGGTATCGCCGAGGCGACCCTGATGATCGCGACCATCGACCACGCCGCCGAGACGTCGGTGATCTATCTGGACCGCGAGCAGCTCGGTGCGGGCCGGGCGGTCCAGGTAGCTGCCGACGCTCCCACCGTCGTCGCACAGGTGTCCTGCGGGCAGGTGGCCCGCAGCCTGTGGGCGGTGATCGTGGATCCGGAGACCGGAGCAGAACTGCCGGATGGCCAGGTCGGCGAACCGTGGCTGCAAGGTGACAACGTCGGCCGCGGTTACTGGCGTCGGCCGGAACAGACGCGGCTGACCTTCGGAGCCAAACTGGGGGCCACCCTCCGAACGGGTAGCCATGCCGCCGGATCAGATATCGGCGGTGACTGGCTGCGGACCGGGGATCTGGCCGTGTACGTCGACGGCGAACTGTACGTCACCGGCCGGATCGCCGATCTGATCACCATCGACGACACACACCACTACCCGCAGGACATCGAGGCGACCGTCGCGGAAGCATCGCCGATGGTGCGCCGGGGCTACGCGACGGCGTTCACGGTGCCCCGCGAGGGCCGCCACGCTCTGGTCATCATCGCCGAGCGCGCCACCGGCACCGGGCGGGCTGACCCGGCACCTGCGCTCGACGCGATCCGCGCGGCCGTGGCGGCCCGCCACCGGTTGTCGGTCGCCGATGTGCGGTTCCTGCCGGCCGGGGCCATCCCGCGTACCACCAGCGGCAAGCTCGCGCGGGTGGCCTGCCGCGTCCAGTATCTGAGCGGCGCGTTCGGCGGGCACGACGCCGTGTCACCATGATCCGATGACCACCGACCCGTCGGCCGAGGGATCCGATCGGGTCCCGAAGCTGGCGGGGTTCCCGGTGAGACCGCCGCCCCTGATCCGTCCGGTCACCTTCGACCAGCACTGGGCCGATCTGACGTTCCTGCACTGGCCGGTGACGCCTGCCAGCATCGCGCATCTGTACCCGCCCGGCACCCGGCCCGACGTCTTCGCCGACGGCCTGACCTACGTCGGGCTGGTGCCGTTCACCATGACCAGCACCAAACTTGTTGCAGCGCTGCCACTTCCATACTTTGGAACGTTCCACGAGACCAATGTGCGGCTGTACTCGGTCGACGATGCCGGACGCCACGGAGTGCTGTTCCGGTCGCTGGAGACAGCGCGTCTAGCAGTCGTGCCGGTCACCCGGATCGGTCTGGGCGTCCCCTACACCTGGGCAAGGATGCGCATCGCCCGGTCCGGCAACCAGATCAGTTATCACAGCGTTCGGCGCTGGCCGCGGCGTGGGCTGCGCAGCCTGGTGACAGTCACCGTCGGCGAGCCGATCACCCCGACACCGCTCGAGGTGTGGCTCACCGCCCGCTGGGGCGCGCACACCCGCAAGGCCGGACGCACCTGGTGGGTCCCGAACCAACACGCGGAATGGACGGTGCAGGCCGCCGAGATCGTGGAACTGCACGACGAGCTGGTGGCGGCTGCCGGAATCACGCCCAGCGGCGACCGGCTGCGCGCGCTGTTCTCCCCAGGGGTACGGACCCAGTTCGGCCGGCCCTGCCTGGTTGCGTAGCAATCCGGCTCACGGACAGGTGTATCCGCCGTCGATGATCAGGTCGGATCCGGTCATATAGCTGGAAGCCGCGCTGGCCAGGTAGAGGTACAGGCCGGTGAGTTCTTCGGGCCGGCCGATCCGTCCCATCGGGATCTTCGGCTCCCACACGCGGTGATAGTCGGCGAGCGGCTCGACCAGCTCGGTACGGATATACCCGGGACTGATGCTGTTGACCCGGATCTCGTATGGCGCGAACTCGACCGCCATCGCTTTGGTGAGGTGGATGACCGCCGCCTTGGTGGTGCAGTAGTGACCCACCTGCTGCGGGACGTTGATGATATGACCTGACATCGACGCGGTGGTGATGATGGACCCGCCGCGGCCCTGCCGCACCATTGCCTTGGCGGCGGCCTGGGCGGTGAGGAAGACCCCGGTCACGTTGGTGTCCTGGATCCGTTGAAACTCCTGCAGCGACATCTCCAGCATCGGGGTGTCCGAGACGATGCCGGCATTGCACACCGCGATGTCGATGCCGCCCAGCTGCTCAGTGAGCTGATCCACCATGGCGGTCACCTGATCTTGCCGGGTCACGTCGCACACGATGGGCACCGCCCGGCCTCCCATCGCGGCGATCTGCTCGGCCAACTCCGTCAGAGCATCCAAATGCCTTGCGGCAATCGCCACTTCGGCTCCGGCTTCGACGTAGGCCAGAGCCACCTGCTTACCGATACCGCTGGAGGCTCCGGTCACCAAAGCCGTCTTGCCGTGCAAGTCGAACAGATCCAACACCGTCATGGGATCTAGTCTGTCCGGTATGGGCAAGTTCGCCAAAGCAGAGATCGAGGAAGCCGTCCGCCACTACACGACCGTCGTCGAAGGATGCTCCGCGTCGGGCGATTGGCGCCCCTTCGCGGATCTGTTCACCGAGGACGTGGTCTACACGGAGCATCACTACGGGACCTTCCACGGTCGCGAGGAGGTGCGCGAATGGATCGTCTCCGTGATGGCGCCGTTCCCGCACATGCGGTTTCCCTCGGACTGGACCGCCTACGACGAAGACAACGATGCCGTGGTGATCATGATCAGGAACCTGCTCGATCACCCCACCGACCCCGACGGAGAGCCGTTCTGGTTCCCGAACTGGACCCGGCTGGTCTACGCCGGCGACGGTCTGTTCAGCAGCGAAGAGGACATCTACAACCCCAACCGTGACGCGCCCGGCATCGTCGGCGCCTGGCTGGAGGCCGGCGGCCGGTTCGCGTCCACGAGGTTCCCCGAACCCAAGGCCTAGCTCGAGGCCGATGACCGCTTGCGCCGGCGCGAGCGGGCAGCGTTCAGCGCCTGCTGCCAGGCCAACGATGTCGCGGCTTTGAGCATGGCCGGCCGGGCGCTGTCCCTGGACAGCAGCGCGGTGGCGGCGGCTTTGGTGGTGGCCGATGCCTTGGACAGATGGCCGCTGTCGAACGGTGGCTGCGGGTCGTACTCGAGGGCCAGCTGGATCGCCTTGGCGCGGCCTTCCCCGCCCATCTGACCGGCCAGCCACAGGCCGAGGTCGAGACCCGCGGAAACTCCCGCGCTGGTGATGATGTTGTCCTCGTGCACAATTCGTTCGTCGGTGACGGGAATCGCGCCAAACGCTTTCAGTGCCGGGATGGTCAGCCAGTGCGACGTCGCGCGCCGGCCCTTGAGCAGGCCGGCGGCCGCCAGAATCACCGATCCAGAGCACACCGACGTGGTCCAGCTCGCCGTCCGATGTGCTTGGCGCAGCCACTCGAGCAGCTTCTCATCGCGGGCGTGCACCGGTGTCCCGGGCCCGCCCGGCACCAGAATCACGTCGGGGGAGGGCGTTTCGGCCAGCGAGTGCGTGGCGCCGATCACCAGCACTCCGGAGTCGGCGGTGACCGGCCCGACGTCGTGCCAGACGAAGCGCACCTCGGTGTGCGGCAGCTGGCGCAGGATCTCGTAGGGCCCGATCATGTCGAGTGCGGTGAAATCCGGGTAGGCCACGAAGGCGATCTGGGTCATCGGGATTCTCCTAGCGTGTGGTTACGGGTCAGACGAACGCTTTGCGGTACTGGTCGGGCGGGATGCCGATCCGGCGAATGAAGTTGCGCCGCATGGTTTCCGCCGTCCCGAAGCCGCAGCGCGAAGCGATTGCCACGACGGTGTCGTCGGTCTCCTCCAACTGACGACGCGCGGCCTCGGTGCGGATCCGCTCGACGTACTGCCCGGGCGCCTCACCGATCTCCTCGGTGAACACCCGGGTGAAATGCCGAGGGCTCATCGCCGCCCGCCGGGCCAGGTCCTCGACGCTGTGCGATGCGCCGGGCTCGGACTCGATGGCCTCCTGCACGTCGCGGATCGACGTCCGTTTCGCGCGCGGCATCCACACCGGTGCGGCGAACTGGGTCTGGCCCCCGGGCCGGCGCAGATAGAGCACCAGCCAGCGGGCCACCGTCTGCGCAATCTCGGTGCCGTGGTCGTCCTCGACCAGCGACAGCGCCAGGTCGATGCCCGCGGCGACACCGGCGGCTGTCCATATCCGTTCGCTGCTGCGCACGAAGATCGGGTCGGGATCGATCTCGATGTTCGGGAACTCTGTGGCCAACCGGTCGGCGAACGCCCAGTGTGTGGTGGCCCGATGCCCGTCCAACAATCCGGCTTCGGCGGCCAGGAATGCTCCCGTGCAGACGGTGACGACGCGTCGTGCGGTCCGGGCCACTGCTTTGATCCAGTCCACGAATCCGGCGTCGGCCCGTGCGGCGTCGACGCCGCCACCACCGGGCAGCACCACGGTGTCGATGCGTTCGCGCGGGGCGGGAAGGGGCGCGGCGGTGAAGCCCAGCCCGGTAGCCGTGGTGACCGGTTGTCCATTGGCCGCGGCCACCACGACGTCGTATCCGCCTTCGGTCAGCAACGAAGCGCCGGTGAACACTTCGTAGGGCCCGATCACATCGAGCGCCTGCACCCCCGGGAAGCCGACGATGACGATTTTTCGTGCCATGGCCTCAGTCTTGGCCAACAAAACCATGTCGTCTACGCCATGGTGCCAACAAAATAAGACATGCGGACCCGGGCACAGCCCCGGGCCGGCACCTTGGCAGACTGTGGGCATGGCACAGATAACCTTGCGCGGAAATGCGATCAACACCGTCGGCGAGCTTCCCGCCGTCGGGTCCCCGGCACCTGACTTCACCCTGACCGGTGGCGATCTGGGCCCGGTCAGCAGCGATCAGTTCAACGGTAAATCCGTGCTGCTCAACATCTTTCCCTCGGTCGACACACCGGTCTGCGCCAAGAGCGTGAAGACGTTCAATGAGCGCGCCGGCGCCACCGGGGCATCGGTGGTGTGCGTATCCAAGGACCTGCCGTTCGCGCAGAAGCGGTTCTGCGGTGCCGAGGGCACCGAGAACGTTACGACAGGATCGGCGTTCCGGGACAGTTTCGGCGAGGACTACGGCGTCACCATCGCCGATGGCCCGATGGCCGGACTGCTGGCCCGCGCCGTCGTGGTGATCGGTGCCGACGGCAAGGTCGCCTACACCGAGTTGGTGCCTGAGATCGCGCAGGAGCCCGACTACGACGCGGCGCTGGCCGCGTTGGGCGGGTAATCCGGCCTAACCCCGCGAGGACCTGTCCAGCCGGTCTGCGGTCGCGGTCAGCACCTCCCGGCAGCCGGCCCACATGGCGGTGATGATGTCGGCGGCCGACGGCAGATCCTCGATACGGCCGGCGACCTGACCGGTGTTGGCGACACTGGCGTCCATGTCGCCGTCGAAGTAAAGCCGTTGCACCCGCTGCAGGGCGGCACTGCCCTCGGCCAAAGACGCTGAAGTGTCCAGCTTTTCGGCAGCAGCGGTGCGGATGACCCGCATCATTCTTCTGCCGTCCAGGGGGAGCAGCACGGTGCCCGTCTCGTCGGCGCGCACCACCGCCTCCTTGAGGTTGCCGTGCACCGGCGAGTCCGCCGAGGCCAGTAACCGGGTGCCCATCTGCACGCCTTCCGCCCCGAGGACGAGCGCGGCGGCCATCGACCGCGCATCGCAGATGCCTCCCGCGGCCACGATCGGGATGTCGACGTGGGCCGCGACCAACGGCAACAGCACCATGGTCGAGGCGCCGAACCGGTTCTTGAAGCCACCGCCTTCGACACCTTCGACGATGAGGCCGTCCACGCCGGCGTCGACGGCTTTCCGGGCGGCAGCCAGGGTACCCACCACGTGAAAGACGGTGATACCCGCGTCGTGCAGGCGAGCAGTGAACAGCGCGGGGTCCCCGGCTGAAGTGGTCACGAAGCGAATTCCGTTGTCTACCAACAGATCTACCATGGCCGGGTCGCGGTTGAACAGCAGCGCGATGTTGGCCCCGACCGGCCGATCGGTGAGGTCGCGCACCCCGCGCAGATCGGCGCGGCCCTGCTCGGAGGTGGTCTCGATGATGCCGAGACCACCGGCGTTGGACACCGCCGCGGCCAGTTGCGCACCGGCGATGTAGGTCATCGGCGCCTGCATGATCGGGATAGCGATCCGCGCGAGCGCCGCGACCCGGTTCGTAGTCCGGGCCCTGTCAATCACGATGTGAGCCTCCGGATTCGGCGCCGCGTGGATCGATGAGGTCGCGAAAACTCTCCGCTCGGTGCACGGACGCACCGAGACTGCGGACGCGGTCGGCCAGCCCCTTGTCCGATGTCACGACACGAATCTCGCCGGGTCGGGCGGCTGCCTGCACCAGCCGGACTATCTCGTCGTCGGCTGAGTTCGCCGCCGCCCTAGGTGCATGCGCCACATCGATCACCGAGGAGCCGATCGCGGTGGCCGGCGGGCGTTCGAAGACCACCGTCACCCGGTCTGCCGGCGGCGCCCACTTCTCGAGTCGCTGCACCAGCACGGTCATGGCGCGCTGGCGGTCTTTCCACCATCCGTCGGGGCGACAGCCGATCACATTCATCCCGTCGATGATCCAGCGCACACCTCACGGTACGAGACGCTTATAACCACCTGCGTTTGCGGGACCGCTGGGCGACTTGAGCCTGGACGTTCTCCTCCATGACGCCCAAGGCATTGATGACTTCCAGTTGAGACAGAATCATCAGTCCGTTGAGCTGTTTGAGTCGTTCCGGGTTGTTTTCGATCGACTCTTCGTCGTCGACGTAGACAAGCAGAAAGTTGCGCAACGCCTGGCTGCCGGTCATCCGCTCGGGGACCTTCATGTTCCGCAGGATGGAAACCATGTCAGGTTCGTCGGTCACAACATCGCTCCTTCGCGATCGAGTGTCAGCCCCCTAGCGTAGGAGACCGCCGTCACGCTCAGAGCAGGCGCTCACCGGCGTCGTCGGTAACCTCCCGACGGTCGTCGTCCTGATTCTCAGCCGGCCCGTTGGCGGAGGCCAATCCCGCTTTCGAGGCGCCACCGGCGGGTGCGCCGGCACCCATTCCGCTTCCCAGGGGGGCACCCCCACCCATCGCCGACGAGCCCGCGCTGGCCACCGCCGATGTCATCGGCGACGACGCTGCTTCAGC
This sequence comes from Mycobacterium sp. NGS29, assembly GCF_059812965.1. Classification (NCBI taxonomy): domain Bacteria; kingdom Bacillati; phylum Actinomycetota; class Actinomycetes; order Mycobacteriales; family Mycobacteriaceae; genus Mycobacterium; species Mycobacterium sp. NGS29. The sequence goes on along the minus strand of NZ_JCALDR010000011.1, from coordinate 128,092 downwards.
GACGCCGGCAACCACCGGGCTCCCGGCGGCCGCGCTCAGCGGGCTCTGCAACGCCGCTGCGCTGGCCACTCCGCTGCCGCTCACACCGCTCATCGAGGCCAACCTGGACATCGGCGTCGAACTGAACGCCAGCGCGCCCGCAGCGACGTCGTCGGACTCGCCGTACATGCGCGCGATATCGGTCAGCGCAGTCCCGGTGCGCATCAACTCTTCCTGAGCGGCGGTGTTGGAGGCCAGCATGGTGGCAGCTTCCTGCGCGAAGGCGAGCACCGCTTGCGCTGACACCTCTTCACCGCCGGCGGGGATGAGCCCGCTCAGCACCGACATGGCTGCAGTCGAGGCGGCGCTGATGCCCTGGCTACCGATGTCGACCAGCTGCGAACCGATATCACCGGCGGCAGGATTGTGGGACAGGGAATCCATTGCCATTGCGTGCTGCTCCTGTGTTCTGTAGGCGACTCCGACATGGTGATCGCAAGCGCGGCGGGGCCGCGCGTGACGGGTCACCCTCATCAGGTCACCGCGCTATAACACATCAATTCTAAGGTGCTCCTGGCCACCCGGATGCACCTTTTCGAGACCATGAGCACAATGCGCAAAACCGCAGAATCGTCGCTTATTCCGACTATCGCCCACAAGCGGGACATGTCGGTATCGGCCCCCTAGTTTCGATCTCAGCACGCATCGCAATTGTCGCGGTGCCGAATGGCAGAGTCGCCGATTTCAACACGCGGAGGAAATTCTGCACTGCAGGAAATCAGGAGTACACACATGCAGACCATGACATTTCATCCGGTCGTCGGCGACATTGGCGGCCAGGTGGTCCAGATCGGCATCAGTTCCCTGCAGGCCGGGGACCGGGCGGGCATGTCGGTGACCGGGCTCGCCCCGGCCGGCGCCGACGAGGTGTCGATGCAGGCAGTCATGGCATTTCACGCCGAGGCCGCTGCGATGTTGGACTTGCACCGGGCTGCCCAGCAAGAACTCATCCGGGCCGGTGCGGCATTGACCCAGATCGCGCAGACCTACACCGCCGTCGACCAAATGGCCGCCAATTCTGTGGCCATTCCGATGTCGAATCCCTGGATCGGCGAATAATTGCCGAGCCGGTGGTGACTGCCCGCAATTCTCAGTGCGGAATCCGAGCCGCGCGGTTGGCATTCGCAGAGAATTCCTGCTCGGGACGACCGGTGGTTCCGTAGCGCAGCCCGACGGAGACCTCCCCGGTGGTGGCCAGCGAGGCCAGGTACCGCTGGGCGGTAGCCCTCGAGATGCCGATCGCCGCGGACACCTCGGCCGCCGACATCGGCGTGGACGCAGCTTGCAGCGCTTGCACCACCAGTTTCTTGGTGGGGGAGGCCACAGCGGTGGACGACTGGACCGCGGCGACCCTGGGCCGCAACGCCTCCAGCGCGGCATCGACGTCACTGGCACCCAGATTGGGGCTGGACAGGATTTTCCGGTAGCGGGCATAGCCGGCGAGCCGGGCGGCCAATTCAGTGGTAGGGAACGGCTTGACCAGATACGTCAGCGCGCCGGCGGCCAACGCGGCGCGGATCGTCTCTGCCTCGGTAGCCGCCGTCAACATCATTGCGTCGCTGCTCAATTCGCGCACGAAGTCGACGCCGGAGCCGTCAGGCAGGTACACATCGACCAGTGCCAGGTCGACGGCTGCCGCCTCGCGAGCCGCCGCGAGCGTGTTGGCACTGGCGACCACCGTGAAACCTGGCATGGCATCGACGATTCCGGCATGCATGTTGGCGACCCGGAAGTCGTCGTCGACCACCAACACGGTCAGGTCTGCGCTGCCCACTGCTCCTCCTCAGTCATCACACCCGGAAGCCGGGCGATGAACTCGGCCCCGGTGAGCCGTTGTTCGGCAACCGGATTCCCCGGACTCGCCAGCCACAGGTCGCCACCCAGCGCGCGGCTGATCTGCCGCGACAACGCCAGTCCGATGCCGCGCCCACCCGGTATCCCGGAGTCCGGCTTCGTCGAGGTGCCCTCGGTGAAAAGCTGTTCGACGAAGTCGCCGGCCACCCCGTCACCGCTATCGGCGACCGTAATGTGCAGCGTCGAATCCTCCTGCAGCAGCTCGACTTCCACTTCCTTGCGGGCATTGTTGCCGGCACGGGCAGCGTCGATGGCGTTGTCCACCAGGTTGCCCACCACGGTGGTCACGTCCACCGGCAGTTCCAGCCGGCCCGATACCCAGGTGTTCTCGCCGATCACCAGCGTGACACCGGCCTCGCGCGCGGTCGCCGCCTTCGCCGCCAGAAATGCCTGCAGATGCGTGTCGTGAATCGCTTCGAGGCCGGGGACCGCCGAACCGAGCGGACCAGAACCGAGCAGTTCCTCCAAATATTGCAGACCCTCCTGGACATGGCCGGTGTGCAGCAGTCCGTTCAGCAGATGGAGCCGGTTGGCGAATTCGTGGCGCTGTGCCCGCAACGCGGTGCTCATCACCTGCACCGCGTCGAGTTGCCGGGTGAGCGACTCGACATCGGTGCGGTCGCGTACCACCAGCACGGTTCCCAACTCGCGGCCATCGCGCTGCACCTTCCGCGCCGAGACAACGACGATGCGCTGACCGACGGTGGCCAGAGTCGGCGCGGTCGCGGCCTGCTCCGAGGCAGCTTTGAACACGTCGAGAACACGTGGTGTCAAACCGATTTCGACGATATTCCTCCCGAGTTCGTTCCCGATCTGCAGCAGCCGGCAGGCCTCGTCATTGACGAACGTGATGCTGCCGCCCTGGTCGGTGGCCAGCACCCCCTCACCGATGCCGTGCAACACGGCCGCCTGGGTACGGACCAGCTCCGCCATTTCCGCCGGCCGCAGACCCAGGGTGAGCCCACGCCATCGCCGCGCCAGGGCCACCGAGCCGACGACGCCGATCAGCAAGGCCGCGCCGCCCAGCGGCGCGAGTACGCGCAGGTTCTTGGAAAACTGCTCGTCGAAAGCCTTGGTGGAGATACCGACGCTGACCATGCCCAGCACTCGAGTGCTGCCCGGTTCCACCACCGGCACTTTGGCGACGATGGAACGTCCGAGCGTGCCTGACTCATGAACAACCTGTTCGTGTCCCGCGAGTGCCTGGCCGGGATCGGTGCTGACCCGGCGGGCCAGTTCGTCGCGGTGGGGGTGCGCCAGCCGGATGCCGTCGGCGTTGCTGATGACGACGAACAAGACGTGGGTGCGCTGCTGGACCCGGGAAGCGACGGTCTGCAGCGGACCGGCTGCGAGTTCGTCGACGGTCGCAGGGTCGGCGGACACCGGGGTGGCGTCGTAGCGCGAGATCGTATTCAGCACGGTCGGGGATGACGCCACGACGCGGGCGATATCCATTGCGTGAACGCCGTATTGAAGGTCCAGGCGGTGCCGGTTGAACTGAGCGAACAACACGAACGCGACGATCAGGGTCAGGGTGACCAGGACCAGTTGCAGCAGCAGGATGCGGCTGGCGAGCCGCAGGTCGATGCGCCCCCGGGTGGGCATGAGGGGACGCTACCACGTTAGCTGAGCAGAATGCGCAAAAGTCGCTGGCTGCTAGAGATGTCAGGACCCTTCGGGATAGGTCTGGTCCCGGCGGGCGTCCATGAACTCGACACCGGCGGCTGCCCTACGATCGGCCCATGCGTGACTCGACGATCCTGATCACCGGGGCCACCGGCCAGGTTGCCGCCCCGATCGCCCAGGCCCTGGCGGCCGACAACGAGGTGTGGGGCATCGCCCGGTTCACCGACCCGGTCGCGCGCACCCGCCTCGAGCAGGCCGGCGTGCGCTGCGAGACAGTCAATCTGGCCGCCGGAGATTTCACCGCGCTGCCCTCAGACTTCGACTATGTGCTCAATCTGGCGGTGGCCAAGAGCGGACGGTGGGATAAGGATCTGGCCGCCAACGCTGAATCCGTCGGCCTGTTGATGGCCCACTGCCGCACCGCAAAAGCGTTCCTGCACTGCTCTTCTGCGGCTGTCTACGACCCGCCCGACGACGAAGTACGCACCGAGCGCGCGGCCCTGGGCGACAACCACAAACCTCTGTTCCCCACCTATTCGATCTCCAAGATCGCCGGTGAGACCGTCGCGCGCACCACCGCGCGCATCCTCGGAGTGCCGACCACGATCGCCCGCCTCAACGTTCCGTACGGCGACAACGGTGGCTGGCCGTTCTACCACATGGAGATGATGCTGGGCGGCATCCCGATCCCGGTCCCGCCCGGCGGCCCGGCACTCTACAACCCGATCCACCAGGATGACATCATCGCCACCATCCCGAAACTGCTTGCTGCGGCATCGGTTCCGGCCATCACGGTGAACTGGGCCGGCGACCAGATGGTCAGCATCCAGGACTGGTGCGGCTACCTCGGCACGCTCGTCGGTCGCGAGCCGACGTTCAACGAGAGCGACCAGGCACTCCGCGGCAACCCCGTGGACGTGACCTTCCTGCACGAGCTGACCGGCACCGGCAGCACGGTGGACTGGCACGACGGCTTGCGTCGCATGGCGGCCAAGTTCCATCCGGATCTCGTTGAGGCATAGGGGACTCGGTACCTGTACCGAGTGTGGGACTCCGACTCCGCTGCAGCCGAACGTATTCGGCTGTTCGCGCGTCGCTCATCGGCAATGCAGGCCCGCTTTCGTCAGTAGATCGAAACAGCCCAGGGTTGGGTGCAGAATGAGCCGAATCCAAGGAGAGTCAGATCCGCTGCAATTCGATGACCGGGATGACGCGGTCGGTCTGGTGCTGGTACCCGCCGAAGCCCGGCGCCTGCTCGACGATGCGCGGGTAGATGTCGTCACGCTCGTCACGCGGCAATTCGCGGGCCTGCACGTCGTAGGCGTCGGTGCCGATTTCGATGTGCGCCTGCGGGTGTGCCCGCAGGTTGTGTAGCCAGGCGGGATCCACGTCGGCGCCGGCGTACGAGCCGACGATGAAGCGTTTGCCGTCGATGTCGAACGTCATCACCGGGTTGACGCGCTCCGCGCCGGATTTGGCCCCGGTGGTGTGCAGAAGTAGCAACGTGGCTCCTTCGAACGGCCCGCCGACCTTGCCCCCGTTTGCGCGGAACTCCTTGATGATGTCAGCGTTTCCTGACACCTCGGGCTTATCTGCCATCTCGATCTCCTTGCTCAACCGTTTTCAACGATGAAGCTCGACAGAACGTCGGCGAGTTGCTCCCCGCGGTCCTCCTGCAGGAAGTGCGCCGCACCCTCGATGCGTACCTGTTCGTCAACGCTCGGAATCAGATCGCAGAACAGTTGTCCCGACCTGGGGTAGGGGAAGACCGGGTCGGTATCCGAAAACGCTACCAGTGCAGGCTTATTCCAGCGCGACAGCTCGTCGGTGACCATCCGCATCTGCTCGACGCCGGGCGCATCGTCAGTAATTGGGACTAGTAGCGGGAACTGGGCGGCACCCGCTTTCGACTCGACGGTCGGAAACGGCGCGTCATATGCCGCAACCACATCGTTGGGCAACTCGGTTGTGGTGCCGGTCTGAATGACGAAGCCGACCGGCAGATCCGAGTTCTTCTCGGCAAAGTCGCGCCAGGCCAGGAATCCTTTCGAGACCCGGCCGGTGAACAGGCCGGTGTTCATGATCATGAGCGCGCGGACCCTGGCCGCGTTCTGCACCGCCCACCGCAACCCGATCGGACCGCCCCAGTCCTGAACGACCACGGTGGCATCGTCGATATCAAGTGCGCCGAGCACTGTGGCGATGCACTCGCTGTGCCGGTCGTAGGTATACCAACGGCGGTCGGTGGGCTTGTCGGAGCGTCCGAATCCGACGAGATCGGGCACGATCACCCGGTGCCCGGCAGCGACCAGCGGCGGAAGCATCGTGCGATACAGGAACGCCCAACTCGGCTCGCCGTGGAAGCACACGATCGGCGACCCGTCGCGCGGACCTTCGTCGAGATAGTGCAACCGCAGACCGTCGACATCGCAGTAGTTCGGCGCGAAGTCGTATCCGGGCAGGCCCTCAAACCTCGCGTCGGGGGTGCGGTACACCTCGGAAATGGGCATCCAGGACGCCTCTAGGTGATTTTCACCATAAGCTTGCCGACGTTCTTGCCGTCGAAGAGCATGTTGATCGCTGTCGGCAACTGCTCGAAGCCTTCCACCACCGTCTCCAGCGGGGTGAGTTTGCCATCGGCGATCAATCCGGCGATCTCACTGATCGCCTCGGGTGCGCGGCCGAAGTGGTCCAGGACGATGAAACCCTGCACGGTCGCGCGCTGGATGAGCAAGTTGCCGAACGCACGCGGCCCGGGCGGTGGTGAGGCATCGTTATACCCCGATATCAGGCCGCACAACGCAACCCGCGCACCGATATTCAGGCGCGCGAAGATGGCGTCCATGATGTCGCCGCCGACATTCTCGAAGTCGATGTCGATGCCGTCGGGCGTCGCCGCGGCCAACTGGGCGTTCCAGTCGTCGGCCTTGTAGTCGACAGCGGCGTCGAAGCCCAGTTGGTCGGTCAACAGCGCGCACTTCTCCGGGCCGCCGGCAATCCCGACGACGCGAGCACCGTCCGCCTTGGCGAGTTGGCCGGCCACCGAACCCACCGCACCGGCGGCCGCCGATACCACCACCGTCTCACCGGGCTTCGGCTTGCCGATGTCCCGGATGCCGATCCAGGCGGTCAGCCCGGTCATCCCGAGCGCGCCCATGTAGGCGCTGGGGGAGACGCCGTCGGCAACCTCGACCGGCATCAACGGCGTGGTGTCGGACGCGACCACGTACTCCTGCCAGCCGACCAGCCCCTGCACGATCTGGCCGACCGAATAGTTGGGGTTGTTCGACGCGACGACCTCGCCGATCCCGCCGGCACGCATGACTTCGCCGATGCCGACCGGAGGAAGGTAGGTCGGAGTGTCAGTGATCCACATGCGGTTGGTCGGGTCGAGTGAAATCCAGTCGACCCGGACCAGCGCCTCCCCGTCGGTGATGTCGGGGACCGGTTGCTCGCTGAGCTCGAAGGTGTCCGGTCCGATGCGTCCGGTGGGGCGTTCGCGCAGCAGAAAACGTCGGTTGGCCATGAGCGAAACGGTACCCATCGCAGCTCGGGGACTTGTCACCGGTGAGTGCTACAACGTGAGCTATGTCAGAAACCGGCTCAAATCAGCGCAAGGCAACGTGCCATGAGTGATGCAGATAACTGCCCGATTGCAAATTCACGGCAAATTCTCATCTTCTGACACGGTTAGGTCACAGCTTTGCTGGGCATGCTTGCGTAGCAGAGCAACAAAAGGCAAGTCAAATCATCGCTCGGGGAATCTAGAAGGAGTTGACAATCGTGGCGAATGCATCAGGTGCGACGGTGATCGACCTCCAATCGCACCCGCTCTGGACTGCAGCTCAGCGTCGGGAGCGCCAGCTCCAAGACGCGATGCGTCGCCACCCGGCTTATATCGGCAGGCAGCGCGCGCTCGCCGCGGGGCAGATTCCACCGGCCGACGGCCACGGCGCTCGGCGCTACCGCACCGCCAACGAGCCCGCTTAGTACCCGCGCTCGACATCGCGCGCACTTTTGCGCACCATCTGACGAACTGTATCTCCTTCGGCGGGACGGCTCACCGCCGCACATACGGATTTGCTGCGGAATTCGCAGCGCGTCACCCCCTCTATCCTGTTGCGGACAACCAGGGGAGACCAGCATGCCCGATACGCCGGCCACCACGCGCGCCGCATTTACCGGGATCAGTTCCCGGGCCTGGGAGCATCCCGCCGACCGAACTGCCTTGTCGGCGCTGCGACGGCTCAAGGGTTTCGACCAGATACTCAAGCTGCTGTCCAGCGCGCTGAGGGAACGACAACACCGGCTGTTGTACCTGGCCAGCGCCGCCCGAGTGGGATCCCGCCAGTTCGCCGACCTCGACGTATTGCTCGAACAGTGCACTGACGTCCTCGAAGCGCCCGGCAAGCCGGAGCTATTCGTGATCCAGTCACCCGAGGCCAACGCCTACACGATCGGGATGGACGAGCCGTTCATCGTGCTCACCTCTGGGCTGTACGAGTTGATGACCCACGACGAGCTGCGCTTCGTCATCGGCCACGAACTCGGCCACGCTTTGTCCGGTCACGCGGTGTACCGCACGATGATGATGCATCTGATGCGGCTGACGCGGTCCTTCGGCTTCATGCCGATCGGCGGTTGGGCGCTGCGGGCGATCGTCGCGGCGCTACTGGAATGGCAGCGCAAGTCCGAGCTGTCCGGCGACCGTGCCGGGCTGTTGTGCAGCCAGGACCTGGACACCGCGATCCGCGTCCAGATGAAGCTCGCTGGCGGAAATCGACTGGACAAACTGGACTCGCAGGCTTTCCTGGCCCAGGCACGCGAGTACGAAAAGGCCGGCGAGATGCGCGACGGGGTGCTCAAACTGCTCAACTTGGAGTTGCAGACCCACCCGTTCTCGGTACTGCGCGCCGCCGCCTTGACTCAGTGGGTCGACACCGGCGGCTACGCCAAGATACTGGCCGGCGACTATCCCCGCAGGGTCGACGACGACAACGCTTCGTTCGCCGAGGACCTCGGCGAGGCGGCCCGCCAATACAAGGACGGTTTCGACCAGTCCGACGACCCGCTGATCAAAGGCATCCGCGACGGTCTCGGCGGCATCGTCGACGGCGTGGGCCGGGCTGCGACCAGCGCGGCTGATTCCTTGGGCCGCAAGATCAACGAGTGGCGGCAGAAACCAGGCACCTGAACCGCCGACAGCTACCAGACGCGCACGTAGTCGACGAGCATCTGCGCGGGGTAGGTGCCCGGCCCCGGATCGCCACCACCCGAACCGGCGACAGCCAGGTTCAGGATCGGGAACACCTGGTAGCCGGGGTTGTTGAACGGCCAGTCAGCCAGGGAGTTCGCTGGCACCGTGAAGTACGGCGCCGCACCATCGCTGTAGTCCTGCCAGAACCGCATTCCGGTGTCGTCCCACTGGACTCGCCAGGTGTGCCATGCGCTGTCCAGCGCGAGATTGTGCGTTTTCCACTCCGAGCCGTTCGCTTTCGCGTGCACGGTGGTAGCCGCCGGCCACTTGCCGTTGCCGTACCACTCGACGATGTCGATCTCACCCTGGGCGTCACTGGACAGCCAGAACGCGGGCCACGCACCGGGAGTCAGGCAGTCGAATTTGATCCGGGCTTCCCAGGTGTGCCCGATGCCGCCCTGCCAGGGGCTGAAGATCTTGCCGCCGTAGTAGGTATTGCCGTCCTTGGCCGCACGAATGACGAGATTGGAGTTGCCGTCGATGAATACGTTCTGTCGGTCATCGCGGTATTGCCCGACATGCTCGGGCAACTCCCAGTACGTCGGGTCCTTCATCGTCTCGCGAGCTTTGGACACCGTCCACTTGGCCGGATCGGGAGCTGAGCCGGCCGGACCGTCGAACTCGTCGTGGAAGAGGTAGGTCCCGGCACCGCTGGGCGCTGCCGCAACCTTCGGAGCGGGTACCGCGCTCAGCGCGGCACCGGTCAGCAGGCCCGCCATCTTGAGCATGTGGCGACGATCCATTCCAGGCATTAGCAAGGCACCCTAGCAGCCACGACGAGCGTGGTGAAAGTTCACGGGCAGCCCACCGGATCGTCAGCCGGCCGCCGGCGGCCGGGTCATGAACGTCAATCGGTGCCCGTATGTCGGCGTCTTGCGGCCGTTGCCGGCATTGAAGAACTGGCCGAACGGCGGCGCCATCGGACCGCTGCCGACGGCGGCACCCACGGGCGTCGTCTCCAAGGCGGGGACTGCGTTCCCGGCAGCCGTCGCACCCGAAGCGCCGGTGGCGGTGGTCCAGCTCGCCGGCACCGACAACCCGCTGAGCGGAACCGACCTGCCCAGACTTGCCGTCACGCTGCTGACCTTCGTACCGATATTCGCAGCGGCTGCACCCGCGGCCTTGGCGGCACCTTCGGCTGCCTTGGCCGCGGGGCCCAGGAAATTGGTGATCGCGATAGAACCGCTGCTGGCCTGGCCGAGGGCCTGACCGGACTGGAAAACCGCGGTGATCGACGAGACGTACGGGGTGACGTACTTGGAATACAGCGGGACGATGTCGTCCAACGGCGTGTTGGCTATCAGCCACTGGTCGATGGTGGTGCCGTTGCCGTTCAGGGGCGCCGAAAGCGTCTTGAGCACGTCGGCGACCCGCGGGCTCAACTGCGATCCCAGGTTGTCGAGTTGAGTCTGAATCAGTTGTCCCTCGGACTTGACGACCGCGATGGCCTGGTCGACCAACCCCGTGGGGTCCACCACTTCAGCAGGTGCCGGTAGCTCCGTTAACTCGGTCGCCGCCGCCGAGCTGCCGGCGTAGGTGTACATCGCCGCCGCATCCTGCGCCCAGAATTCCAGGTAGAGCGCCTCGGTCGCCGCGATCGCCGGGGTGTTCTGCCCGAAGAAATTCGTCGCCACCAACAGAGCGAGTAACGCGCGGTTGGCCGCGATGACCGGCGGCGGCACCGACGCGGTGAACGCCGCTTCGTATGCCGCTGCGGCGGCATAGGACTGGCTGGCGGCCAGCGCGGACTCGTCGGCGCTCAGATCCAGCCAGGCGATGAACGGCGTCACCGCCGCAACCAGCGCCTCGGAGGCCGGCCCCAACCACGGGCCGCTGGTCAGCCCGGTGATGACAGCCCGATGACCCGCCGCGGCGCTTTGCAGGTCAGCGGACAGACCACTCCACGCCGCCGCGGCGGCCAGCAACGGGCCGGAGCCCGGCCCGGTATAGATGCGCCCGGAATTGATTTCGGGCGGCAAAAGGCCAAAGTCGAACATGGCTTCGTCCGGTGAATCCGGGCGTCAGCCGGCGGCGGGGGGCTTGGCCATGACCGACGGCTTGAACCCGTAGGTCGGCTGGTTCCGGCCGTAGCCGCCGTTGACGAACTGCCCGAATGGCGGAGCCATCGGAAAGCTGTTGCCTTCGGCGGCAGCCGGGATCGCCGAGGCGACCCCCGGGTTGGTGGTGGCATGCCACGGCACCCAGTTGGCCGGCGCGGAGAGCCCCCCGATCGGAATCGCCTTGCCCAGACCCGCGGCCACCCCGGCGGCGTTGCCCGCGGCGCTGGCTGCGGCCTGACCGGCTCCGGATGCGGCGGCGCCGGCTGCGGAGGCTGCGCCTTCGGCTGCCTTGGCCGCCGATGCCGCGGGTTTGGCAAAGTTCGCCATCGCGGTCAGGCCGTTGCTGACCTGACCGAAGGACTGCGTCGACTGAATCATCGCGGCCAGCGAACTGACGTACGGCTGCAGATACTTGTTGAAAATCGTGAGTATGTCATCGAGAGGCGTATTGGCCACCAACCACTGATCGATTGCGGCGCCGTTGCCGTTCAGCGGTGCCGACAGTGTCTTCAGGATGTCGCCGACACGTGGACTCACATACGAGCCCACCTCGTTGAGCTGGGTTTGGACCGCTTGACCCTCGGCTTTCAACACCGCGATGGCCTGGTCGACGAGGCCGGTCGGGTCAGCGACTTCGGCCGGCGCAGCCAACTCGGTCAACTGCGTGGCCGCGGCCGCCCTGCTGGCATAGGAGTACATCGCCTGGGAATCCTGCGCCCAGAACTCGGCGTACTGGGCTTCGAGTTGCGAAATCGCGGCGCTGTTCTGACCCAGCAGGTTCGAGGTGATCAACTCCTGGACCAGGGTGCGATTTGCCGTGATCAATGGTGGCGGGACGCTGGCTGCGAATGCCGCCTCGTAGGAGGCCACGGCGGCGCTCGCCTGGCTTGCCGCCTCAGCCGCCTGATCAGCACTGTTGCTCAACCACGCGATGAACGGCGAGACGGCGGACGCGAGGTGCGCTGCGGCGGGCCCGAGCCACGGGCCGCTGGTCAGACTTTCGATCACCGAGCGATGCCCGGTAGCCGCAGCCTGCAGGTCGGCGGCCAAGTCGCTCCAGGCCACCGCGGCCGCGGCCAACGAACCCGCGCCCGGGCCTGCGTAGATGCGCCCGGAGTTGATCTCGGGCGGCAACAATCCGTAGTCGAACATCGTCAGTAACCCCCTGGTGCTTCGGCGCGCTCAGCCAGCCGCAGCGGCATTGGCCGCTTCGGTCTCGGCGTAGGAATTTCCGCTGGTGCCCAGCGTCGCAGCCAGTGCCGCCTGGATCCGGGCTGCTTGTGCACTGAGCTCCTGGAATCGCTGACCGTGGGTGGCGAATTGAGCTGCGGTCAAGATCGACACCTCGTCGGCGGCCGCGGGCACCACCCCCGTGGTGGGAGCGGCAGCCGCTGCGGTGCCCACGTTCAATGCCGCGCCGAGCGACTGCAGGTTGCTGGCCGCAGCGGTCAGGTGCTCTGGATAAGTGCGAACGAAAGACATACAATTCCTCCAACTGGCATTGGGAAAAATCGAACGCGAACACGCCTGTGTGTCGTCGCGTCGTTAAACGACACGCTATTGACTTGGCGCCGACCGGAGCTACGTATCCATTTCGAAATCGGACGCTGATCTTGTCGTTTAGCTAGCATTCATGTTGATTTTTAGTCACAGACACTTCATAGGATTCGTCCGGCCGATACTCGGTTTCGCATGGCAGAATCGCGGGGCGCAGCCCCAGCGGGCGCCCCAGCGGGTGCCGGGCTGCTCGGGCCGCTGCCGGGGCACTCGCAAACCCGCAGCCGACGCCCGCGCAACGGCTTGATCAGTCACCTTGTCCTACATCGGTTTTGGTGTCGTAACTAGGCCCGCGCAGGACAACTCGTCAGGCATGAAAGATTGTCGCGGTGCGCATGCTCGCGGCAGATTGGCGACATCGGCGCGGCGGAAAAGTGAACTGGGTTGCTCCCTGTCGCAGCCGCGCCAGGTTTTACCACAGCAATCGCGAAATGTTAATAGAAGTGCGCAGCGCGCGCATATGAAAAAGCATCCGCAAGGGATAAATTCAGTAGGAGTTTATGTATAGCGTGGTCGCCAGCGTAGTCGGCCGACCGGGATCTTTATCTCAGGCTGATTTTATTAAAAGCTCCCACGGGCGTGTGGCTTTGCGTTAGCTGGACGCCACGAATTGGTGGCCGAGGCGTGCCTGGTTTGAGATCAGGCCGCGATCGCAACCGTGGACGCTCTATCAACATGGCGGCGCTCCTGATTGGCTTCGCGCTGATGACGGCGCTGGGTACCGGGTACCGGTTCGGCCGGCGCGCCGGCACGCGAGGGAAACGGCCCTGGCACAAGCGCACCAGCCGATTGGCCCTGGGCAGGGCGGCGGCGGGTCTTGCGGTGCTGGTCCTGGCCCGCCGAGTCCAACAGAGCACTAGTCTCCGGCGGGCAGTCATCGGTGGGTGCGACGCCTTGCCCCGACGACGCACCGCACGCCGGTAGCGCCGCAGACATCCCCGCCGGGCTACAGCTTGCCGGCGACGAAATCGGCGGCCTGGTTGGCCATGCCGTCCGCCACGTACGCGCTTGCAAGGTGCGCGGGCCAGTTCTGTTGCCAGGTGTTGGGGTCGGCCGGGTTGCAGATGGGATCCGCTCCGTGGCACAACTCGATGGTGCGGTCGTTGTAGATCGGGTTGAAGTTCGTGATCGGCCCGGCCCACTGGCTGCCATTACCGAACAGGGCCACCGCCGCAATGTGCTCGTCGGCGCCGGGCGGCAGGGGACTGTCGAAGCCGAAGGCGCTCATCGGCACCGCGAGCACGATGTCGGTGACCGCAGCGCCCAGCGAGTAGCCGCCCAGCACCACCCGCGTGTTCGGACAAGTGCTGATCGTGTTCTGAATATGGCGACTCATGTCGTTGGCGCCGATGTCGATTTCGGTATCCGCCGGGTACCTGACGGCATAGGTGCCCATGCTGCGGCCTCCGATCTTGGAGCGGAGCGAGTTGATGAAGGCGTTGCCAAGGACGCCGGGACCCGGCGATTCGAGTCGGCCGCGGGCGAAGACCACCTCCACCTGCGAACAATTCGCGGCAAACGCGGATCGCGGCGCTCCCGGGGTACCGACCGGCAGAACGGCACCCGCCACCAGCAGCCCGACCGCGACCGCGACAACGGCCAAGGCCCTAGCAAAGGGTTCGCGAGCAAATAGACAGCGCACAGCAAGATGGTAGCGACTCACCCGCGGGTGGCGCGCGACTAGTCGACAAACCGGACGCACTGGTGTTTCCGGGACGGGGGACGATACTTGGCTGATGGTCGACAACGGCACACCCGATGCGGATGGCCTGGGTGCTGACGGGCGAAATCCAACCGCCACAACCGATTTCACATGTGTAGCGGGTCCGTCGGCCAACTCTGCGACGGAAGGAAGGCATCGCAATGACCGAACCGCAGCTGATCTACGAACGCGACGGCGATGTCGTGATCCTGACCATGAACAATCCGCGGCGCAAGAACGCCCTCACGCCGTCGATGCTCACCTTGATGGCCCAGGCCTGGGACGAGATCGACGCTGACGACGGCGTGCGGGCGGCGATCCTCACCGGGGCCGGTGACTCCTACTGTGTCGGCGGCGATTTGGCCGACGGGTGGATGGTCAACGCGGCCAAGCCGTCCGATCCGGACTCGGCGCCTCGCAAAGAGGCCGGAACAATCATCAGCGAAGGTCTGCTGCTGAGCCGATCACTGGCCAAGCCGCTGATCGCCGCAGTCAACGGCCCCTGTCTGGGTGGCGGATGCGAGATGTTGCAGCAGACCGATATCCGAATCGCCGAACGGCACGCCGTGTTCGGGTTGCCCGAAGCCAAATTCGGGATGATCGCGGGCGCTGGTTCCACCGTCCGACTCAAGCGCCAGATCCCCTACACCAAGGCGATGGAAATGATCCTGACCGGCGACCCGCTCAGCGCCGACGAGGCCTACCATTTCGGCCTGGTGGGGCACGTCGTGCCGACTGGGCAGTCGCTGGCCAAAGCCCGCGCGATCGCCGCCCGGATTGCCGCCAACGGCCCGCTGGCGGTGCGCAACGCCAAAGCCTCCATCCTGGCCAGCGGATGGATCGACGACGCGGATGCCCGACGGATCGAACGACGCTTCGTCCGGGAGGTGATGCGTTCGCACGACGCGCAGGAGGGCTTGTCGGCCTTCGCCGCCAAGAGGCGGCCAAATTTCACCGGACAATGAAGGCCGCGCGCGCGGCGCGTTTTGTTACCATCGCGCGGTGCACGAGTCGGCTGAATCACCTGGTAGACACCTCACCCGCCGCGACGCCTTCAAGTACGCCGCCGCACCGGTCCTCGTCGGCCTGAGCACGTGGGCCGCCGCGCAAGGGATACCCGAAGCGTCGGCCGCGGGCGGTCAATTGATCGACTTCGCCGAGCGCCGGGTCCCGCCGGAGGAGATCAAAGCGGCCGGCTACGAGGGAGTGGTCAACTACGTCTCCATGGAGCGGCCGGGCGCGCACTTCGAGGCCAAACCGATCACCCGCCAATACGCCGACTCGCTGCGGGCGGCCGGCCTGCACATCGTCAGCAACTACCAATACGGCAAGCCGGGCTGGCCCGACTCGCCTTCGGACTACACCCGCGGGTACGACGGCGGCGTGGCGGACGCCAAGACGGCGCAGAGCCTGCATGCCGCCGCGGGCGGCCCGCCGTCGGCCCCGATCTTCTTCAGCGTGGACGAGGACATCGACCAGAACACCTGGAATACCGTTGCACTGCAGTGGTTCCGGGGGATCAACTCCGTTCTCGGCGTCGGCCGCAGCGGCATCTACGGCAGTTACCAGACCTGCGGATGGGCCATCGCCGACGGCGTCATCGGGAACTCGTCCACCCCGGGCCACAAATGGGCATGGCAGACGATCGGCTGGTCGCACGGACAACGCGAGCCCGCGGCGGTGCTGTATCAGCGGATCCTCGATGGACCGGTGATGGGCGGAATCAAGGTCGACGTGGACGACATCCTGGCGGCCGACTACGGGCAATGGGACATGAACCGCTGAGCGCAATACGGCACCCCGCGGACTGTTCCGCGGGGTGCCGCACTGCGTTGCCGAACGGGGACGCTACTTCACGTCGAACCGATCGTTGTTCATCACCTTGACCCAGGCCGCGACGAAGTCCTCGACGAACTTGCCCTCGTTGTCGTCCTGCGCGTAGACCTCGACGAGCGCACGCAATATCGAGTTCGAGCCGAACACCAGGTCGTTCGCGGTCGCCGTCCACTTCAGCTCCCCGGTCGACCGGTCGCGCCCCTCGTAGACGTTCTCGGTGGCTTCCGACGGCTTCCACACGGTGCCCATGTCGAGCAGGTTCACGAAGAAGTCGTTGGTCAACACGCCCGTTTTATCGGTGAACACGCCGTGCTTGTTGCCGCCGTGGTTGGCGCCGAGCGCACGCAGACCGCCGATGAGCACCGTCAGTTCCGGTGCGGTCACCCCCAACAGATAGGCGCGGTCCAAGAGGAGTTGCTCGAGCGGCACCTTCTCACCGGGACGTGCGTAGTTGCGGAACCCGTCGGCTCGCGGCTCCAGCACCGCGAAGGACTCCACGTCGGTGTCCTCCTGGGTGGCGTCGGTGCGGCCCGGGGTGAAGTGCACCGAGATCTCGTAGCCGCCGTCCTTGGCCGCCTTCTCCACCGCGGCGGAGCCGGCCAGCACGATCAGGTCGGCCAACGAGATCTTCTTGCCGCCGGTGGCGGAGGAGTTGAAGTCCTGCTGAATCTGTTCGAGGACGGACAATGTCCCGTTCAGCTCGGACGGCTCGTTGACCTGCCAACTCTTCTGCGGTTCCAGTCGGATCCGTGCGCCGTTGGCGCCCCCGCGCTTGTCGGTGTTGCGGTAACTGCCCGCCGCCGACCAGGCCGCCTTCACCAGTTGCGGGACCGACAGTCCAGATGCGAGCACCTTGCTCTTCAACGCAGCGATGTCATCCTCGTCGACCAGTTCATGGTCGACGGCTGGGACGGGGTCCTGCCAGAGCTGCGGTTCGGCGACCCATGGACCGAGATAGCGCGAGATCGGTCCCAGGTCACGGTGTAGCAGCTTGTACCACGCCTTGGCGAATGCCTCAGACAGCTGGTCTGGGTTCTTCAGCCACCGTTGGGTGATCTCCCGGTAGATCGGGTCCTCGCGCAGCGAAACGTCGGTGACCAGCATCGTCGGGTTGCGCCCGGGACCGCCGAACGGGTCGGGGATGGTGCCCGCGCCGGCGCCGTCCTTGGCGGTGAACTGCCATGCGCCGGCCGGGCTCTTGGTCAGCTCCCACTCGAAGCCGTACAGCGTCTCGAGGAAGCTGTTGTCCCATTTGGTCGGGGTGGGCGTCCAGACCACCTCCAGGCCGCTGGTGATCGCGTCCTTACCGACGCCGCTACCGTAGGAGCTGGCCCAGCCCAAGCCCTGTTGCTCGATCGGGGCGGCTTCGGGCTCGGGGCCGACCAGCGCTGCGTCGCCAGCACCGTGCGTCTTGCCGAAACTGTGCCCACCGACGATGAGTGCCGCGGTCTCTTCGTCGTTCATCGCCATGCGGCCGAACGTTTCGCGGATGTCGTGCGCCGCGGCGATCGGATCCGGCTTACCCTCCGGGCCTTCCGGGTTGACGTAGATCAGACCCATGGTCGTCGCGCCGTAGGGCTCTGCGAGCTTGCGCTCACCCGAGTAGCGCTTGTTGGTTCCCAACCATTCGTCCTCTTCGCCGAAGAGCACTTCTTCGGGCTCCCACACGTCCGGACGACCGAACCCGAAGCCGAAGGTCTGGAATCCCATCGACTCCAGCGCCACATTGCCGGCGAAGACCAGCAGGTCGGCCCAGGAGATCTTGTTGCCGTGCTTCTTCTTGACCGGCCACAGCAGCCTGCGCGCCTTGTCCAGGCTGGCATTGTCGGGCCAGCTGTTCAGCGGAGCGAACCGCTGCAGTCCCTGACCGCCGCCGCCGCGGCCGTCATAGATGCGGTAGGTGCCCGCCGCGTGCCAACTCATCCGGATGAAGAAGCCGCCGTAGTGGCCGTAGTCGGCGGGCCACCAGTCCTGCGAGGTGGTCATCACCGAGATCAGGTCCGCCTTGAGCTGCTCGACGTCGAGCTTGGCGAACTCCGCGGCGTAGTCGAAATCCTCACCCAGCGGGTTGGCCTGCGGCGAGTGCGGGTGCAGCCGCGACACGTCTATCTGGTTGGGCCACCAGTCCTGATTGGTGCGGGGCGCGTCCGACTTGGGCGTGGGCGAGGGGATCGCCGGGTTTTCGCTCTCGCTGTTGCTGGCGCTGTCGCTGGCGTGGGGTGGACGGCTATCGGACGTATCGGATGACACAACATTCCTTCCGTGTTGAATAAATCGGGCTGCGATCAGGAATTACTCGAACAGTCGGGGCACAGGCCCCAATAGATGACTTCGGCCTCGTCGAGAACGAAACCATCCAAGACTTTGTCCTCCGCCGGTGTCAGACACGGGGCTTGACCCACCGCGCAGTCGATGTCGGCAATCACCCCGCAGGACCGGCAGACCACGTGGTGGTGGTTGTCGCCGACGCGGGACTCGTATCGGGCCACCAAACCCGACGGCTGAATCTTGCGCACCAAACCCGCGTCGGTCAGCGCACCAAGGACGTCGTACACCGCTTGCCGGGAAACATCGGGCAGACCCCGCCGCACCGCCGCGAAAATGGTTTCGGTGTCGGCATGCGGACGGTCACGCACCGCCTCGAGTACCGCGATACGGGGTCGTGTCACGCGCAGATCCGCCCGCCGCAACTGCTCGGCGTAATCCTGGGCTGAGGACACAGCGCCCATATTTCGCGCTCATCTGGATTGAGTCAAGAGTTTGTCGGCTGCTGTCGCGACGGGTCGGGCCAGCGCGTCAAGTCCGGTGGCCGACGACGCGCGGTAGGGTGACTGATTGAAACGAGGCAGGGAGTCCGGTTTGACCAGATGGCGAGTGGGAACACTTTGCCAGCCGGCGGTGGGCTCTGCCGGCCTCACGAGCGATGCACAGGCCTGAAAGGCATCCCGATTCCATGACCGATCGATTGACGCCCCACTTCGACGACGTGCAGGCACACTACGACCTGTCCGACGAGTTCTTCCAGCTGTTCCTCGATTCGACGCGGACCTACAGCTGCGCGTATTTCGAACGCGACGACATGACGCTGGAAGAAGCACAGATCGCCAAGATCGACCTTTCGCTGGGCAAGCTCGGCCTGCAACCCGGCATGACGCTGCTGGACGTCGGGTGCGGCTGGGGTGCCACCATGCGCCGCGCCATCGAGAAGTACGACGTCGACGTCGTCGGACTCACGCTGTCCAAGAATCAGGCCGCGTACGTGCAGCAGAAATTCGACGAGATGGATTCGCCGCGCACCCGGCGGGTGTTGCTGCAGGGCTGGGAAGAATTCACCGAGCCCATCGACCGCATCGTATCCATCGGCGCGTTCGAGCATTTCGGCTACGACCGCTACGACGACTTCTTCAGCACCGCGTACAAACTGCTGCCCAGCGACGGGGTGATGCTGCTGCACACAATCACCGCGCTGAACAAAGAGCAGTTCGACAGCACCGGCCTGCCCGTCACGATGGACATCGTCCGGTTCGCCAAGTTCATCGTGACCGAGATATTTCCCGGCGGGCGGTTGCCGTCCACCGACAAGGTGGCCGATCATTCGGCCAAGGCGGGATTCCAGCTGACCCGCCAGCAGTCCCTGCAACAGCACTATGCCAAGACTCTCGATGTCTGGGCACAGGCACTGCAGGCACGCCGGGACGAGGCAATCGCCATCCAGTCCCAAGAGGTCTACGACCGGTACATGAAGTACCTGACCGGCTGCGCCGACAACTTCCGCACCGGCTACATCGACGTCAACCAGTTCACGCTGGAGAAGTAGCGCGCGGCGCGGCCGCTGCCGCGCGGACGCGACCACCGGGCGGCGTTTGGAAATGGATGCGCCGGTGTAATAGGTAGCTACGACCCCGACTCCGGAGAGGCCAGAGATGAAGCGCTTCGCACCTGCTGTGTTCGTCATCGCCGCGCTTATGTTCAGCGGTTGTTCGCCCTCGCAAGTGATTAACACCGGTGGCGACACCAAGTGCAAGGACTTCGTCTCCCAGGACGAGAAGAAGCAGAGCGAAGAGGTCAGCAAGATGCTGAAGGACAAGAACGGCACCGAGCCGGCCTCCATCGAGATCACCGCCACCCGCACCGCGGCGCAGGCCTGGTGCCAGACGCTGGGCAAGCCGGACAGCAAGATCTCGGAGGCCCCGCACGGCTGATCGCCGGACTGCTGTCCAGGCGATGCGCCGATAGCGGCACGCCAGCAAGCGACCACGACGTCAGCACTCGGCCGGCGACCGATAGGTTCAGCTGATGAGTGATGACGACGCACGCCAGCGGTTGTTCGCCCTTGCCGACCAGGTGCCGGGCTTCATGCCCGCCGACGAGGGCCGCGCCCTGTACGACGCCGCTCTGTGTTACCTCGACGGCGGTGTGGGCGTGGAGATCGGCACCTACTGCGGCAAGTCCGCGCTGCTGCTGGGCGCAGCGGCCCTACAGACGGACAGCGTGCTCTACACGATCGACCATCACCACGGATCGGAAGAGCACCAAGCCGGCTGGGAGTACCACGACGCCTCGCTGGTCGACGAGGTCACCGGACTGTTCGACACCCTGCCCACCTTCCGCCGCACCCTGGACGCGGCCGGGCTCGACGACCACGTGGTTGCCGTAGTCGGCAAATCCCCGGTGGTCGCGCGCGGGTGGCGCGCTCCGGTGCAGTTGCTGTTCATCGACGGCGGGCACACCGAAGCCGCCGCGGCCCGCGACTTCGACGGTTGGGCCAGGTGGGTGGCTCCCGGTGGGGCCCTGGTCATCCACGACGTATTTCCCGATCCCAACGACGGTGGTCGCGCTCCTTACCAGATCTATTGCCGTGCTTTGGATTCCGGCCAGTTCAAGGAGATCAGTGCGCTGGGCTCGCTGCGGGTGCTCGAGCGGATCGGCGGTCGAGCCGGCGAGCAGGTCTGACTACCGTCCGGTCGCGACGCACTCGCAGTCGAAATCGGTCTGCAAACCCATCGGCAGGGCATCGCCGCGGAAGATCCCGCTGCCCGGTGTGGTGTCGGAAAGCGCATCGGCGGCAAGGATCATCGCCGCACCCGTCCAGGTGGTCCGCTCCTCGGGCCACCGCTTGCCGTCGGCGAAAACCAGGCCGGTCCAGTAGGAGCCATCTGCTTCGCGCAGGTGTTGCATCGCGCCGAATTGGCGGTGCGCCGCCGACCGGTGGCCGATGGCATCCAGGGCCATGACCAGTTCGCACGTCTCGGCGCCGGTGACCCACGGGCGGTCCAGCACGCAGCGGATTCCTAGGCCCCCCACCACGAAGTCGTCCCAGCGTTGTCTGATTCGAAGGGCGGCTGCCGGACCCCGCAACGCACCGCCGAGGATGGGGTAGTACCAGTCCATCGAGTAGCGGTCTTTCTCAGTGAACGCCTCGGGATGCGCGGTGATCGCGTGTCCCAGCCGGCCGACCGCGAGTTCCCATTCCGGTTGCGGGTCGCCGATGAAACCCGCAAGTGCCAGCGCGCAGCGGATGCTGTGGTAGATACTTGCGCAACCGGTCAGCAGAGCTTCCGGGATGGGACCGTTTTCACTTCGGGCCCAACAGATTTCGCCGTACCCGATTTGAAGGTCGATGACGAAGTCAATCGCTTTCCGCACGACCGGCCACATCGTCGCGGCGAACTTTTCGTCGCCGGTGACCAGCACGTGGTGCCAGACACCCGTGGCGACATAGGCACAGAAATTGCTGTCGCTGTTGGCATCTTCGATGTGACCCGATCGAATCTGAATAGGCCACGACCCGTCCGGGCGCTGCATGCGACCACACCAGTCGAACGCCGCGCGGGCCGGTTCCAGCAGTCCGGCCACGGTGAGCGCCATAGCGTTCTCCACGTGGTCCCACGGATCGGTGTGGCCGCCGGCGAACCACGGGATGGCGCCTGAGGGTTCCTGCGCGGCCGCGATCGAGGCAGCCGTCTGCAGGCACTGCTCGGCGCTGAGGATTCCGGCGACGGCCGGCGGATTATCCCGACGCAATTGAATACCTCGGCGCTGCTTCGCTTTCCGCTTCGGGCGGCTTGCTGAAATACATGGCGACACTCTTGCCGACCAGCGGGTTGAGCACCGTTTCGGCCAGCTGGGTGACCTTGGGCCGTTGCATCAAGTCCCACACCAGCAGTTTGTGGTACGCCGACACCACGGGGTGATCGGTATTCGATACGCCGACTGCACATTTGAGCCACCAGAACGGCGCGTGTAAGGCGTGCGCGTGGTGTGCATGTGTCAATTTCAGTCCGCGGCCAATGATCTTGTCGCGCAGCGCACTTGCCCGGTAGATCCGAACATGGCCGCCTTCGTTGCTGTGGTACTCCGTCGACAACCACCAGCAGACCTGCTCGGGGAGCCACCGCGGCACGCTGACCGCCAACGTGCCGCCGACTTTGAGCACCCGGACCAGTTCGGAGATCGCACCGTCGTCCTCGGGAATGTGTTCCAGGATCTCTGAGGCGATGACGCAGTCGAACGTGCCGTCGGCGTACGGCAGGTGCAGCGCGTCGCCGCGCACCACCTTGGCTGAGGCGCCTTCGGGCACTTCGCCGTTCGCCTCCATCGCACGCAGGATGGTGTCCACATCGCGGAGGTCGTTCTCGTTCTGGTCGAAGGCCACCACGTCAGCGCCCCGCCGGTACGCCTCGAACGCGTGCCGTCCGGCACCGCAACCCACGTCGATGACCTTCGTCGCGGGCCCGATGCCCAGGCGGTCGAAATCCACCGTCAGCATTGCGGGCTGCCTCCAGCGACCGCTGAGCGCGCGATCGCCCGCTCGTAGATCCGCACGGTCTGGGCGGCGACCGCCTCCCAGCTGAACACGCTGACCGCGCGCGCCCGTCCCGCTCGTCCGAGTTCGCGGCGCCGCTCCGGTGAATCGAGCAGCCTACCCAGTGCGTGAGTCAGCGCATCGACGTCGGCCGGAGCCACCAACTCCGCGCACGCGCCGTCGGTCCCGAGCACCTCAGGCAACGCCCCGACCCGGCTGGCCACGATCGGAGTGCCGCTTGCCATCGCTTCCACGGCTGGCAGCGAAAACCCTTCGTAGAGCGAGGGAATACACGCCACCTCAGCCGAGGCGAACAACGCCGCGAGGTCGGCGTCGGACAGCCCACTGGCGATGTGGACGATATCGGAGATCCCCAACTCGGCGATCAGTTTGTGGGTCGGGCCGTTGGTTTCCACCTTGGCGACCAGCCGCAACTCGAGGTCGCGACTCGTCCGCAACTTCGCGACCGCGTGCAGCAGCGTGCTGACACCTTTCAGCGGGGTGTCAGCACTTGCGATCGCCATCACCCGGCCAGGTTGGCGTGGTTGCGAAACCGGTTTGAACAGGTCGGTATTCACGCCCAGCGGCACCACGTGCAGTTGATCCGGGGAGACACCGAAATCGGTGACGATGTCCTGCGCCGACGACGACGACACGGTCAGCAGGTCCGGGATCTGGGCCGCTACCTGCTTCTGCATGCTTGAGAAGCCATACCACCTGTGCACCAACGGTTTTCGCCACCATTTGGCGGCGTTGAGATCCAGTACCCGATCGCGGGTGATGGGATGGTGCACGGTCGCCACCACCGGCATCCCCGTCTCGGCGATGGTGAGCAGACCGGTGCCCAGGCTCTGATTGTCGTGGACGACGTCGAATTCGCCGGCCCGCTCGGCCAGTAACCGGGCCACCCGCAGCGTGAACGTCCGGGGTTCGGGGAAGCCCGCGGTCCACATGGTGGCCAGTTCCAGCAGGTCGATCGAGTCGCGAATCTCGCTGGGCCGCGGCACCCGGAACGGATCGGGTTCGCGATACAGATCCAGGCTCGGCACCTTGGTCAACCGCACCCGGGGATCCAGCAGTTCCGGATAGGGCTGGCCGGAGAACACCTCGACCTGATGGCCGAGGTCTACCAGGCCGCGGCTGAGGTGCCGCACATAGACGCCTTGTCCGCCGCAGTGATCCTTACTGCGGTAGGACAATAGAGCAATTCGCATACTCAACCCTTCACCGTCAACGACCAGCCACGGAAGGGCACCAGTCCCATTGCAGTCAACGAACCCGCGGCCGGCACGACAGCAAACTGGACATGTGTCCAGATGATAGTTCGGTCAGCTAAACGACGCAAACGCACCTGCCCACCTTCCGGAATCCGCCGTCCCGTACGCATGTCATCACATGGCGGGGTGGCCACAGGGCGGCCATGCCACGCGTCGCTTCCAGCATTCCACGTCGACGTGCGAACATCGCACCGGGAACTGGTGACCACCGGGCGTGGAATCCGTCGCCGCGGTTAATCTCATCGAGATGAGCCGGCCACGCCTTCCCGAGGAACTCCGCCACCGCGACCCGGAGTTCATCCGTGCCGTGCTACCGCCGCTGTGGCTGGCCGCGACGGTGTGGTTCCGCGCCGAGGTGCATGGCTTCGACAAGGTCCCCGACGAGCCGGTGTTGTTCGTCGGCAATCACAGCGGCGGCGGCGCGACGCCGGACACCTTCGTCTTCCTGCTCGCCTACAACACCTACTTCACCATCGAGGGCCGCCCGCTCTATGCGCTGGCGCACGACACGGTCGCCGGCGCCCCCGGCATCGGGGGACTGACCCGCAAGCTCGGCGTGGTTCCGGCGGCCAACTCTTTCGCCGAGCAGGTCTTCACCAGCGGCGGCTCCGCGCTGGTCTATCCCGGCGGCGACGTCGAGGCGCTGCGCCCCTGGCGTGATCGCAACAAGATCGTCTTTTCCGGACGCAAGGGTTTCCTGCGGTTGGCGCACAAGTGCAACGTCAAAATCGTGCCGGTGATCGCGACGGGCGGCCACGACACGTTGTTCGTACTCAATGACGGACGCCGCACCGCTCAGCTGCTGCGGCTGGACAAGTTGGCCCGCGTGAAGAGCTTGCCACTGACGCTGAGCATCCCATGGGGTTTGTCGCCGCTGCCGCTGCCGCACTTCCCGCTGCCGGCAAAAATCCGGATGCAGGCGCTGGACCCGATCGACCTTCGCAAGCGGTTCGGGGAGGAGCCGGATTGGGACCGCGCCTACGACTACGTCACCAGCGTCATGCAGGTGGGTCTGTCCAAATTGGCCAGCAAGACCATCGTGCCGTTAGTCCGCTGACATGACGCAGACGATCACGGTTGCCCGCCATGTCCGGTGCCCGCTGGAGGAAAGCGGAGCTTTCGTCACCGACCCGCGCCGCCTGTTCCCGGAAGTGTCTACGTTCAGCCGTTGCAGCTTCATCAAGTCCCGCGACGACGGCGAACTGTGGGACGTCTTCATGGACGGCGGCACGATCCAGCTCGGCGGGCGGGTGCTCATCACCCCGCCCCGGGGCAGTCTGCTCAAGTGGCGATCGGTGCAGGGGACGCGGCATACCTTCGCAGCGCTGGTCGAGCCGGAAGACGACGGGAGCCGCTTGACTCTGACCCTGACCTTCTCCGCCACCGGACTGGGCGTGGCCCGGATCAGCGAGTGGCTGGGCCGGGGACTGGTCAACCGGAATCTGGAGGCCGCGGCCGAGGAGATTCGGCACCATCTCGAGTTCGACAGATAGCTGAGGGGCCCTGAGCAGCGGCCCAGGTGAGAATAAACA
Source organism: Mycobacterium sp. NGS29 (assembly GCF_059812965.1). Lineage (NCBI taxonomy): Bacteria > Bacillati > Actinomycetota > Actinomycetes > Mycobacteriales > Mycobacteriaceae > Mycobacterium > Mycobacterium sp. NGS29. The sequence goes on along the minus strand of NZ_JCALDR010000011.1, from coordinate 102,547 downwards.
CTTTCCGCTGGCAATAGTAGCTGGCGGACAATTGTGTGGTTTATTGGTAAAGCCTGTGCGACCAACAGGCGACCTGCTGGGTGTTCGGACCTCACGCTGAGTGGTTGCATTCTTGCGCCGGCTCAAGCACTCAGCGGGCACCCGACGGCACCGACCGGGAGGACGCCATGTATTTCGCCTTGCTGCCGCCGGAGATCAACTCCGCGCTGATGTACGCCGGTCCAGGTTCGGGATCGCTGCTGGGAGCCGCCGCGGCCTGGGACGATTTGGCGGCCGGTCTGCAGTCGACGGCGAGCGCCTACCAGTCGGTGCTCACCAGCCTGACTGCCGGACCCTGGGTGGGGCCGGCGTCGGCGTCGATGACGGCCGCGGCCGCCCCCTACCTGGCCTGGCTACAGGTCACCGCGCGGCAGGCGGAGCAAACGGCCAACCAGGCCACGGCAGCAGCCGTCGCCTACGAAACGGCATTTGCCGAGACGGTGCCACCACCGGTGGTCACCGCCAACCGCACCCAGCTGACGTCGCTGATCGCGACCAACTTCTTCGGACAGAACCTGCCCGCCATCGCCGCCACCGAAATCGCGTACGCCGAGATGTGGGCGCAGGACACCGGCGCCATGCTCGGGTATGCGGCAGCCGCCGCGGCAGCGACCATGCTGGAGCCCTTCAGCGGGCCGGAGTCCAGCACCAGTCCCGGCGGGTTACCGGCCCAGGCCGCCGCGGTCACCCAGGCCGGCGGAATCTCGGCCGGCAACGTACAGAACACGGTGTCCAACGCGGCCCAGGCATTCTCCGCCGTACCCAATGCGTTGACCGGCCTGGCCAGTCCCGCCGCGGCCGCCGACCCGACGTCGCTGCTCGATGTGCTCGACCTCCTCGGTGATCTCAGTGGCATCTTCGTGGACCCCGAAATCGGTCTGTCGGGTCTGACCCTGGACGGAATCCTGGGGGGCGCTGCGTTGCCGTACGACATCGACGGCTACTACGTCGGTTTGCACACCGACGACGTGGTCAGCAGCGCGGCGCGGATACCGAGCTACTCGGGCCCGGTGCCGCTGCCGCCCGTCGCAGGTTCGACCATCGCGGCGGGGATCGGCGAGGCATCGACGGTCGGAGCGTTGACGGTGCCGGCGGGCTGGACCACGGCCGCGCCGGCAATCCGCCTGGCCACGCTGTCGATACCGGCGACCGCCGCGGCGGCCGAGGGGGCGGCCGGCGGCGCCGGAAGTTTGTTCAGCCAGATGGCCCTGGCCGGGATGGCCGGGCGAGCGATGGCCGCCACCACCGGATCCGGGGGCGGGGCGGGAACGCGCGTCCGGGAGCGGGTCGGCGGCGTGACCAAGCGGGTCGGGGCGGTGTCAGCCCAGGACGCGACGGAGGGGACCGCGGCGCCGGTGCCGGCGGGCGGCCCGATCACCAGCATCGCCACCGAGCTGCGCGAGCTGGCGTCGCTGCGTGACGCGGGAATTCTGACCGACGACGAATTCACCGACCAGAAGCGGCGCCTGCTGGCGCACTGAGGACCGGTTACTTCACCCGGTTGGCGGCGAACGTGGCGGCCTGGTTGGTCATGCCGTTCTCGATGTAGGAGACATGGGCGATGATGTTGCCGCCCCCGGTGCAGATCGGATCGTCGGCGGCGCACAGGCTGATCAACTTGCCGCTGTAGGCGGGGTTGAGGGTGGGCAACGGGCCGCCCCACAACGCCGACGAGAATCCGCTGGACGGCTCGCCGAAGTAGGCGATCGCCGCCACCCGATTCGCCGCCGCGGGCGGCAGTTGGTTGCTGGCCAGATTGATCACGGTGGCGCCCTGGGAGTAACCACCCAGCACGATTTTGGTATTCGGGCAGCTGTCGACGGTGCCCTGGATGTGGGCGCTCGCGTCGTCGGCGCCGGCCGGTGCGCTGGTGTGGTAGTCGTCATTGGCCGGGTAGTTCACCGGGTAGACCTCGACCGAACGTCCGGCGATCTGCGTGGTCAGCGAGTCGGTGAAGGCCTGTCCGATGTTGCCCAGGCCGGGCTCCTGGTGCGTTCCGCGGGCGAAGACGATCGAGACGTCGGCGCAAGGGTCGGCGGTGGCGGTCGGGTCGGCGATCGGCACGCTCAGCAACGCCCACGTCGCCATGACGAAGACACCGAGGATGCGGGCGAGGCTGCGTGCAGTCATGCCACGATCCTGGCATACCGCCGACGCAGGAGTTGTCGGCGGCTGCAGAGTTTGGAATTCGGCAGCGACGGGAAAAATCCCGTCATTCACCCTGAACAGCGCGATGTGAGGTGCGCCATGTGGACAAATCTCGGTCGTCTGGTCGCCGTCGCCGCCATGGTGGCAGCGCCGTGGGCGGTGGTAACTGTCGTGTCACCGGCGGTCAGCTCGGCGCAGTGCGCCGACGGTGAATGGTTCGATCCCACCGGCAAGGTGTGCCGACCCCTGGGCGTGGGACCACAGCCCCTGGCCTGCGCGGACGGCGAGTGGTGGGACCCCACGGCCAACGTGTGTCGGCCTTTGGGCGTGGGACCGCAGCCGCTCGCGTGCGCCAGCGGGGAGTGGTGGGATCCGGGCATGAATATGTGCCGGCCGGTGCTGCCGGAGGGCTAGGGGAGCCGGACGGCCTATCCTCTGCGGAGTGGCCGACCCGACGTCCGCGGAGTTGCGCCGCCGAATCGACGAGTTGACCATCCGCGACGCGGCGCGCCTAGGCAGACGGTTACGGAACTCGCGCGGCGCGAAGCCCGCGGCGCTGCGAGCGCTGGCCAGTCAGGTGGTCGCGGCGGAAGCGCTGGTGGCGGCCCGTCGGGACGCGGTCCCCGCGATCACCTATCCCGACCTGCCGGTCAGTGACCGGCGCCAGGAAATCTCCGAGGCAATTCGGCAGCACCAGGTGGTGGTCGTCGCCGGCGAGACCGGCTCCGGCAAGACCACTCAGCTACCCAAGATCTGCCTGGAACTCGGCCGCGGCGTCCGCGGCACGGTCGGACACACCCAGCCCCGACGGTTGGCCGCGCGCACTGTCGCACAGCGCATCGCCGATGAACTGCACAGCCCACTCGGCGATGTGGTCGGCTATACCGTCCGGTTCACCGATCAGGTCAGCGACCGAACTCTGGTGAAGGTGATGACCGACGGCATCCTGCTGGCGGAGATCCAGCGCGACCGGCGCCTACTGCGCTACGACACCCTGATCCTCGACGAAGCCCACGAGCGCAGCCTCAACATCGACTTCCTGCTGGGATACCTGCGTGAGCTGCTGCCGCGCCGGCCTGATCTGAAAGTGATCGTCACCTCGGCGACCATCGAACCGCAGCGCTTCGCCGAACATTTCAGCGTGGCCGGCGATGCCCCGATTGTCGAGGTGTCCGGGCGGACCTATCCGGTGCAGATCCGCTACCGCCCGTTGGAGATCGCCGCAGCGCCCGCCGAAGATGCCGCTGATCCGGATGATCCTGACCAGGAGATCGTGCGGACCGAGACCCGCGACGAGGTCGAGGCGATCCTCGATGCGATCGACGAACTTGCGACCGAGCCACCGGGGGATGTGCTGGTGTTCCTCTCCGGTGAGCGCGAAATCCGCGACACCGCAGAGGCTTTGGGCGGACTGCGTCATACCGAGGTGCTGCCGCTGTACGCACGGCTGCCCACCGCCGAACAGCACAAGGTGTTCGCACCCCACACCGGTCGGCGGGTGGTGTTGGCCACCAATGTCGCCGAGACCTCGTTGACCGTCCCGGGGATCCGCTACGTCGTGGACCCTGGCAACGCCCGCATCTCGCGCTACAGCCGCCGGCTGAAGGTACAGCGGCTACCGATCGAGCCGATCTCGCAGGCTTCGGCGGCGCAACGCGCCGGCCGGTGCGGCCGGGTGGCGCCCGGGGTGTGTATCCGCCTCTACTCCGAGCAGGATTTCCAGGCCCGCCCCCGCTACACCGAACCGGAGATCCTGCGGACCAACCTTGCCGCGGTGATCCTGCAGATGGCGGCGCTGCAACTCGGGGACGTGGAGAACTTCCCCTTTCTGGACCCGCCGGACCGGCGCAGTGTCCGCGACGGCGTGCAGTTGCTGCAGGAACTCGGCGCGTTCGATCAGCAGGGTGCGATCACCGAACTGGGCCAGCGCCTGGCACGGTTGCCCGTCGATCCGCGGCTGGGCCGGATGATTCTGCAGGCTCAGACCGAAGGGTGCGTGCGGGAGGTGCTGGTGCTGGCTGCGGCACTGACCATTCCCGACCCACGGGAGCGACCCGCGGACCGCGCGGAGGCCGCCCGTCAGAAGCACGCCCGGTTCGCCGACGAACACTCGGACTTCATGGCCTACCTGAACCTCTGGAACCATCTGCGTGACCAACGAAAAACACTGTCCGGCAATGCTTTCCGACGCATGTGCCGCGAGGATTTCCTGCACTACCTGCGGATCCGGGAGTGGCAGGATCTGACCGGGCAGCTGCGCAGCATCGCCCGCGACCTGGGCATCACCGAATCCGACGAGCCGGCGGAGTCGGCACAGATCCACGCGGCCCTGCTCGCCGGTCTGCTGTCCCATGTGGGGATGCGCCGGGAGGACGCACGCGAATATCTGGGCGCGCGCAACGCCCGGTTCGTCCTCGCCCCCGGTTCGATGCTTGCCAAACGGCCGCCGCGTTGGGTGGTGGTGGCCGAGCTGGTCGAGACCAGCCGCCTGTACGGGCGGACCGCCGCGCGGATTCAGCCCGAGATGGTCGAGCGGGTCGCGGGCGATCTGGTGCAGCGCACCTACAGCGAACCGCATTGGGACGCCCAGCGCGGGGAGGTGCTGGCCTTCGAGCGGGTGACGCTGTACGGGCTGCCGCTGGTCGCTCGCCGTCGAGTCGGCTATGCGCGGGTCGAACCGGCGGTGGCACGCGAAATGTTCATCCGTCACGCGCTGGTAGAGGGGGACTGGCAGACCCGCCATCACTTCTTCGCCGACAACGCCCGGCTGCGGGCTGAGCTGGCGGAGCTCGAGGAGCGCGCACGCCGTCGCGACCTGCTGGTCGGCGACGACGACATCTACGCGCTGTATGACGCTCGCATTCCCGCCGACGTCGTCTCGGCGCGGCATTTCGACGGGTGGTGGAAAAAGCAGCGCCACCGCACCCCGGAGCTGCTGACCTTCACCCGCGACGAATTGCTGCACGCCGACAAGACCGATGCCGACGCCGATCGGCCCGGCACCTGGCGGACCGGCGATGCGACGCTGCCGCTGACCTACCGGTTCGAGCCCGGCGCCGCCGATGACGGTGTCACCGTGCACGTGCCGATCGACGTGCTGGCCCGCCTGGGTGGCGACGAGTTCGCCTGGCAGGTGCCGGCCCTGCGCGAAGAGCTCGTCACCGCACTGATCCGTTCGCTGCCGAAAGACCTGCGGCGCAACTTCGTCCCGGTACCCGACACCGCGCGGGCGGTGCTGGCCGGTATCGAGGCCGGCACCGAGCCGCTGCTGCCGGCGTTGCAGCGCGAACTTCGTCGTCGCACCGGGGTGGTGGTACCTGTGGATGCCTTCGATGTGGGCTCGCTGCCGTCGCACCTGCGGGTGACGTTCGCCGTCGAGTCCGCAGACGGTTCCGAGGTGGCCCGCGGCAAGGACCTCCAGGCGCTGCAGGACAAGTTGGCGGCCCCGGCGCGACAGGCTGTCGCCCGGGCCGTCGCAGGCGAGTTGGAACGGACCGCGTTGCGTACCTGGCCCGACGACCTCGACGAATTGCCGTCCGTCGTCGAACGGGCGGTGAGCGGCCGGACCGTGCGAGGCTTTCCCGCGTTCGTCGACGCCGGCACGACGGTCGAGCTACGCGTCTTCCCGACCGCCGTCGAACAACGCGCCGCACTGGGCCCCGGAGTACGTCGACTGTTGCGGCTGAGCATCCCATCGCCAGCGAAAACTGTTGAACGGCAACTGAATCCACGTACTCGGCTGACCCTGGGCAGCAATCCCGACGGCTCGCTGAGCGCACTGCTCGACGACTGCGCCGACGCCGCCACCGACGCGCTGGCCACCCATCCGGTGTGGACGCGCACCGCGTTCGCGGCACTGCGTGACCGGCTTTCCCAGACTCTCGCCACGGCCACCCTCGATGTCGTCCGGGAGGTGGAGACGGTCCTGTCCGCGGCGCGACAGGTCGAACTCGCGCTGCCCGCTGAACCACCGGCAACCCAGGCCGCGGCCATCACCGACGTGCGAGCCCAGCTCGACCGATTGCTGCCGCCCGGATTCGTCACCGCAACCGGGCGCTCGCGTCTTGGTGCCCTGACTCGCTACCTGACCGCGGTGAGCCGTCGTCTCGACCGGTTGCCACCCGCCGTGCAGGCCGACCAGGAGCGGATGCGACGGGTGCATACCGTGCAAGACGCCTATGACGACCTGCTGCACACGCTGCCGCCGGAGCGCGCCGCGGCGGCCGACGTCCGCGACATCGCCTACCAGATCGAGGAACTCCGGGTGAGCCTGTGGGCCCAGCAACTCGGCACGCCCCGCCCGGTGAGCGAACAGCGCATCCTGCGGGCGATCGACGCCGCGCGGGACCATTTTTGACCTGCTTGCTGCGCAGCCAGCGCGGCGATGGAAGTATCGCCATGGTGTCCACCAAGAAACCGCAGACGATCTCCTATCCGGCGGCCGACGCACGCCCACACCGCCACGAATCCGACCCGCTGGACCCGCATGTCATCGTGTTGTTCGGCGCTACAGGGGATCTGGCCAAGCGCAAGCTGTTGCCCGGCCTGGCCTACCTGGACCAGTCCGACCTCGCACCGGACATCCAGATCGTCGCCACGTCCATGGAGGACCTCACCGACGACGAGTTTCGCAAGATCGCCAAGGACGCGATCGACTCGTTCGGTACCCACAAACTCAACACCGAACAGTGGGAGGACTTCGCCCGCATCGTCACTTATGTGCCGCAGGGCGCGGGCGCCGAGGCGCTCGCCGACGCAGTAGCGCGTGCCGAACAGAACCTGGGTGCAGGCGTGCGCCGGTTGCACTATCTGTCGGTCCCGCCGAAGGCGGCGCGCGACGTTATCTCGACGCTGCGGGAAGCCGATCTCGTCGACCGGTCCCGGGTGGTGATGGAAAAACCGTTCGGCACCGACCTGGCCAGCGCCGTAGCCCTCAACGACTTCGTGCACGAGACGTTCGAGGAATCGCAGATCTTCCGGATCGACCACTTCCTGGGCAAGGAGGCCGCGCAGAACATTCTGGCGTTCCGCTTCGCCAACGGCCTGTTCGAGCCGATCTGGAACCGCAACTTCATCGACCACATCCAGATCGACATCCCCGAAACCCTCGGATTGGATGAGCGCGCGAATTTCTACGAGAACACCGGCGCCTACAAGGACATGGTCGTCACCCACCTGTTCCAGGTGATGGCATTCGTGGTGATGGAACCGCCGACGGCGCTGGAACCGTACGCGATCAGCGAAGAGAAGAACAAGGTGTTCCGGTCGATGCTGCCGGTCAAGACGTCCAACGTGGTCCGCGGGCAGTACGCGGGTTACCGCAAAGAGAAGGGGGTGGCCAAGGACTCCGACACCGAGACGTTCATCGCCCTCAAGGTCGGCATCGACAACTGGCGCTGGGCCGGGGTACCGATCTATTTGCGGACCGGCAAGAAGCTGGCCGAAGGCATCCGCATCATCTCGATCGCCTTCAAAGAAGCTCCCCGCACCATGTTCCCGCCCGGCTCGGGCGTGGGAACCCAGGGTCCCGATCACCTGACCTTCGATCTGGCCGACAACTCCAAGGTCTCGCTGTCCTTCTACGGCAAGCGGCCCGGGCCGGGGATGAAGCTGGACAAGCTGTCCATGCAATTCTCCTCCCAGGAGGTGGACACCGTGGTGGACGTGCTGGAGGCCTACGAGCGGCTGATCCTCGACGCGATGCGCGGCGATCACACTTTGTTCACCACCGCCGAAGGCATCGAATCGTTGTGGGAGCGTTCGCAGGATCTGCTCGACGACCCACCGCCGGCAAAGATGTACCAGGCCGGCACGTGGGGACCAAACGCCATTCACCAGTTGATCGCACCCAACGCGTGGCGGTTGCCGTTCGAACGGGAATGGCGCGAACGCAAGGGGACGTAGGTGCCCGACTCGACCGCCGAACTGCTGCAGGAACTCCTGTGGGCGTACGGGCCGTGCGGTCAGGAAGAAGCAGTACGGACGATCTGTGCCCGTGAGCTGCAACCCCACGTCGACGACATGTGGACCGACGACGCCGGCAACCTGGTCGGCTACCTCGCCGGAGGCGGGGCACCCGCCACGAAGGTGATGGCCCACATGGACGAACTCTCCATGCTGGTCAAGCGCGTCGAACCCGACGGCTCCCTGCACCTGACGCAGTTAGGGACGATGTATCCGGGCAACTTCGGGCTCGGTCCGGTCGCGGTGCTCGGCGACAACGAGACGTTCACCGCGGTGCTCACCCTCGGTTCCGAGCACACCACCAAGGAAAGCCAGCGAATCTGGGAGACCAAACCCGATCAGGGCGACCGGGCGCTGGACTGGCAGCACGTTTATGTCTTCACCGGCCGAAGTCCGGCCGAACTCGCCGACGCCGGCGTGCATCCCGGCACCCGGATCTGCGTCGACCGCAGCAAGCGAACCCTGGTCGACGTCGGCGATTACCTCGGCTCCTATTTCCTCGACGACCGCGCGGCGGTGACCGCGCTCCTGCTCGCCGCGCGCCGACTCGACTCCGACGGGCAACGGCCCGCTGCGGACGTCTATCTGGTATTCACCACCAACGAGGAGATCGGCGGCGTGGGCGGGTCCTACGCCAGCGCCACACTGCCTGGCACGCTCACCCTCGCGCTGGAGGTCGGACCCACCGAAGCGGAATACGGGACCAGCGTCACCGGCGGCCCGATTGTCGGCTACAGCGACGCGCTGTGCGTCTACGACAAGGACGTCGCCGACCGGCTGATGGCGATCGCCGCCGACCACGGATTGACGCCCCAGGCGGCCGCGCTCGGGGCGTTCGAGTCCGACGCCTCCCACGCCAAGGCCTACGGCCTGACTCCGCGCGCCGGGCTGCTGTGCCTGCCCACGCTGAGCACTCACGGCTTCGAAGTCATGGCGCGCAACGCAATTGAAGACATGGCCGCCATCGTCGTGGACTTTCTGGTGGAGCCGCGGCCACCAACCCGCGCACAGACGTAGCGCGGCACGCCGCGCCGAGTCGCGGTGCCCGCCCTCGGCAATCGGCCGATGCGAAACACCGCTAGGTTGAACACGAGTCCAAACAATCTGGAAGGAGGCGGCGTGGTCCACAAGGCGGCCATGGCCGAAGCCGATCGCGCGTGGATGATCGACACGCTGCTCGCGCTGCTGCAGACACCGAGCCCGTCGGGACGTACCGACGCGGTGATGCAACTGATCGGCGGCATCCTCGACGAATTCGGGGTGCCCTTCTCCCTGACGCGGCGCGGAGCGCTCACCGCGGAACTGGCCGGGAAGTCCAAGACCACCGACCGGGCGTTGGTGGTGCACGCCGACACCATCGGCTGCATGGTCCGCAGGCTCAAGGACAACGGTCGCCTGGAGCTGGTCCCCGTCGGCACGTTCTCCGCGCGGTTCGCCGCCGGTGCCCGAGTCCGCATCTTCATCGACGATCCCGACGAGTTCATCACCGGCACGGTGTTGCCGTTGAAAGCCAGCGGGCACGCGTTCGGCGACGAGATCGACACCCAGCCGACCGACTGGGAGCACGTCGAGGTCCGCGTGGATCGCAAGGTGTCCTCGCGCGAAGACCTGGTCCGGCTCGGCCTGCACGTCGGCGATTTCGTCGCCATGATCACCAGTCCCGAACTCACCGCCGACGGCTTCATCGTGTCCCGTCACCTCGACGGGAAGGCGGGCGTCGCAGTCGCGCTCGCGCTGGCCAAGAACTTCGCCGAGAACGGGGTGGTGCTGCCGCACCGCACCACCATCATGGTCACCATCACCGAGGAGGTCGGCCACGGCGCCAGTCACGGCCTGCCCGCCGACGCCGCCGAACTGGTGTCCGTCGACAACGCGGTGTGCGCGCCCGGCCAGCATTCCCTCGAGGACGGCGTGACGATCCCGATGGCCGACATGCACGGACCGTTCGACTATCACCTGACCCGCAAACTGTGCCGGCTCGCCGAGAGCTGCGAGATACCGTACGCGCGAGACGTGTTCCGCTACTACCGATCAGACGCCGCCGCGGCGATCGAGGCAGGAGCCGGCACCCGGGCCGCGCTCGTCGGCTTCGGCCTGGACGGCAGCCACGGCTGGGAGCGAACCCACATGGACTCCCTGGAGGCGGTGTACAACCTGCTGCACGCCTGGCTGCAGACGCCGTTGACCTTCGCCCAGTGGGACGCCAAGCCGTCGGGCAAACTGCGCGACTTCCCGTCATCGAAGCAACCTGCGCCGAGCGAGCAGTGGGTGCCCTTGTCGCGGGGTGAGCACGCCGAACCCGGCGACGCCTCGCCGGGCACGCACTGGCCGCCCTCGGTGGGCCCGCAGAGCTGAGGCGTCCGGGAACCGCTCAGTCCGGGATGTAGTCGAACTCGTCGGGGTGCGCCCCGGTGCGGCCGTCCTCGCCGCGATCCAGCCCGCTGATCACGGTCATGTCGTCACCGCTCAGTTCGAAGTCGAAGATGTCGAAGTTCGACTTCATCCGGTCGACGTTGACCGACTTCGGGAATACGATGTCGCCGCGCTGGATGTGCCAGCGCAACACCACCTGCGCGGGCGATTTGCCAACTGCGCGAGCGACTCCGACGATCGCCTGATCGTCGAGGACCTTGCCCTGAGCAATCGGTGACCAGGCCTCAGTGGCGATCTCGTGCTCCAGGTCGTAGGCGCGCACCTGGTCGTTGGTGAAGTAGGGGTGCACCTCGATCTGGTTCACCGCGGGTACGGTCTGCGATCCGGCGGCCAACTGGTCCAGATGATTCGGCTGGAAGTTCGACACACCGATGCTACGGGCGCGCCCGTCCCGGGCGAACTCTTCGAGCGTGGTCCAGGTGGCCAGGAAATCACCGTCGTACAGCATCGGCAGCGGCCAGTGGATGAGGAACAGATCGACGTAGTCCGAGCCCAGTGCCAACAGCGTTTCGTCGAAGGCGCGGCGTGCGTCGTCGGGTCGGTGATAGCCGTTGTTGAGTTTGCTCGTGACGAACACCTCGCTGCGGTCCAGGCCCGCATCGCGAATGCCTTGGCCCACTTCCTTTTCGTTGCCGTACATCTGCGCGGTGTCGATGTGTCGGTAGCCCACCTCCAGGGCGGAGCGGACCGCGGCCGCCGTCTCCTGCGGCTCGATCTGGAAGACGCCGAAACCCAGTTGCGGGATCGTGTGCCCGTCGTTGAGGTTGATGGACGGGACATGGCTCATGTGCTGGATCCTCCTAGTGCGGTTGAGGACGGGATGCCCACTTCAGCGCGAATCACAACACCGGCGTGCGACGAGCACCCGTCAGCCCAACTCCGCGCTGACATAACCAACGGCCTGACGGAACTCCGCAAGAATCTCGTTGTCCGGCACCACGAAACCGTATTCGGCATACACCTGCTCGGTGGAGTGGTGGGTGACCGTCCAACCGGTGGCCGCCAGATGCTCACCGGCCTGCCGTCGCGGACCGAGCCACACCAATTCGGCGACGTCGATGTCGAGTCCGTGTTTGCGCCAGCTGCTGCGCATGGCGCGGGCCCGCTCGTCGGTGAAAACGCTCATGTCTTTGATGTTTTCGGTCGCCAGCCGGCTGCCGGGGGCGCTGAGCGCGGTGATGTTGTCCAGTAGCCGGTCCTGAGCGTCGGGCGGCAAGTAGGGGAGCAGCCCCTCGGCGATCCAGGCTGTCGGCTGAGAGGCGTCGAACATGTTGTCCGCCAATGCGGTAGGCCAGTCTTCGCGCAGGTCGATCCCCACCGGACGGCGTTCCACCGTTGGTTCAGCGCCGATCTGAGCCAGGGTGACGCTCTTGAAGGTGATGACATCGGGCTGGTCGACTTCGAAAACCACTGTTCCCATCGGCCAGGACAACCGGTAGGCCCGGGCGTCAAGCCCAGCCGCCAGAATCACCGCCTGACGGATGCCGGCAGCGGTTGCGGCGCTGAAGAAGTCGTCGAAGAACCTGGTCCGCACCGTCATCTGCTCGCGCCGCTGCTGAAAGTCCATCGGCATGTCGGCGTCGTCGAGCGGGATCTCACCGTCCAACATCCGGGTGAAGAAAGGGTGCCCGACCGCACGCACCAGCGGTTCGGCGAAGCGATCGTCGAGCAGCGGATCCGGGTCGGCGGAAGCCAGCGCGCGGGCGGCGGCCACCATCGTCGCAGTCGCGCCGACACTGGAAGCCAGGTCCCAACTGTCCCCATCAGAGCGTGCCGAACCAATAGACGACATACGTTTTCTCCCGTCGCGGGCTATGGAATACTTCGCCAGCCTAATCGCCGTCAGGCGCGCGCCGCTCACTCCGTGGGCAGGCCGCGGGAGCGTTTGGCAGCGTACATGTGCTCGTCGGCCAGTCGCAGCAGATCCTGCTCCCCAGCAGCGATCCCAGCGCTGAACCCGACCTGGCCGCCCACCTCGGACCAGTGGCTGCGAAGCCGGTCAACGACCTGCTCGGCCTGGGCACGATCGGCCCCGAGGAGCATGATCAGAAATTCGTCGCCGCCGATACGGAAGACGATGTCGTCCTTGCGCACCGACCAGCGCAGCGCGTCGGCGAAGGACACCAGAAGTTCGTCGCCGGCCTCGTGGCCGTGACGGTCGTTGTAGCGCTTGAAGTTGTCGAGGTCGAGCAGGACCACCGCCGATTCGCTGGCGTGCATCGACAACCGGGGTCCCAGCGTGCTGCGATCGAGTAGTTGGGTGAGGGCATCGGTCTGCGCGATCTTGCGCAGCAGTTTGCTCTGTTGTTCCAGCCGGTCGATGAGCCAGGCCGGGACCTCGGCGACCAGCATCCACATGATCGCCGGGGGGATCGCTGCGGGCAGCGCGCCGGGGAAGGCTTTACCGCCCCCGGCGAGGAACGCCACAATGCCGAGCGGGACAATTTTCAACGAGGTCCAACGCGGCCGGGTCAGGCCGATATAGGCGAATGCAATCGTGATGGTGCCTGGAAAATCACGGGTGGCGTGCGGCTCCAACCAGCCGGCCAGGATGGTGACAATCATCCCCGCCACCGGCCATGCCACCAGCATCGTTCGTCGCTCCTGCCACCCCCGCAGCCAGCCGAGCAGCGCACCGGCGATGCCCATCAACGCTGCGGCGCCCAGCAGCCAGTGCAAGCGATCGTCGTTGTGGTCCGCGGTGACCCGCGACGCCGCGGCGGCATAGATACCGAGCATGCCGAGGTAGCCGGCCAGGCCGATCAGATGCCATCGTCGCGCTGACGGCTGCGGGTCCGCTTGCCAGGACACCGGTCAAGAATAAATGCCGACGCGCGGGGCATTCACCATCAGCGCGCCGAGCTACGCTGACGCTCATCCGGTGAGATGACAGGCTGTGCCGATGGCAATCACCGAATCCCGCGAAGTCGTCATTCCAGCGTCGCCGAATCAGGTCATGGACGTGTTGATGGATCTCGAGGCGTTGCCGTCCTGGTCGGCACTGCATGACAAGGTCGAGATCCTGGAGCGGAACGAAAAAGGCCTGCCCAGCAAGGTCCGTCAGACCGTCAAGGTGTTGGGTGCCAGTGACGAGCACGTGATGGCCTACCGCTTTCACGACGATGGTTTGAGCTGGACATTGTTGAGCGGCAACTATTTACGCGCCCAAGAAGGCCGCTACGTCCTGACGCCCGAAGGTGACTCCACTCGACTGCGCTTGGAGCTCATGGTCGATCTTTCGGCGCCGGTGCCGGGTTTTCTGGTCCGCAAAGGAACCAACTGGTTGATGCAATCGGCAACCGGAGGTGTGCGCAAGCGGGTGCTCGCGGTCGCCCGCGGCTCAGCCGGCGGCGCTGAGGATCTTGATGACGAAGATGAGTGAGTCGCCCGGACGGATTCCAGCGCTGGGCTGACCCTCGGGGTAGCCGTCCGCCGGGGTCGCTGCGACGGCGACGGTGGAGCCGACCTTCTGTCCGGTAATGGCCTTCTGAAAGCCGGGGATGACTCCTAGCAGCGAGAAGCTGACCGGGGCGCCCCGGTCGTAGCTGCTGTCGAAGACCGACCCGTCACGTCCGTTGACGCCCAGGTAGCAGACTGAGACCCGCGCGGTGGCCGAGGCCAACGGTCCGTCCCCGGCCCGCAGGGTGTGCACCTGGGTTTGGGCGACGCTGAACGGCCCGGTCACGGTCACCCGCGGAGCAGTCGCATCCGTCGGTCCGGTGACGGCGATGCTGCCGGTGGTTCCGGCCAGCGTCCAGTCGGGTGCCGCTCCGGCCGGTGGGGCTGCGGTGGGGCAGGATTCGGCGGCGGTCGCCGTGCCTGAGGGCAGGACAACAGCTGCGAGGAAGCATGCGAATGCGAGGGCGACGGCGTAATACGCCGGGGAGGATTTCACGGCGGTCACGTTACCGCGTCGGTCACCGTGGTCCTGCGCGACGAGTCGCCGCGGCCCGCTCAGCGGTCCGCGACCTGACCCCGCTGTGTCAAAAGCGGCTGACGCAGAGCCCAATTCGGCGCTATTCGATGTCCGCCATGACACGTAGGTCAAATGTCAACAAAACGTCCCGTTCGGTGCAGCGCAGCGATACGCTCCGGAAGTCGGACGACTCAGCAACGCAGCGTTTTGTACCGAGAGGGAGACACGCCGGTGTCCTATGTCTTCGCATCACCAGACCTGTTTGCCACCGCAGTCACTAATTTGGCCGGGGTCGGATCGGCCGTTCAGACCGCGAACCAGGCGGCGGCGGCCTCCACCACACAGCTGCTGAGCGCCGCCGGCGATGAAGTGTCCGAGTCGATCGCGGCGTTGTTCTCGACGCACGGGCAGGCGTACCAGGCCATCAACGCCCAGGCGGCGGCATTCGGCGAGCAGTTCCTGCGGACGCTGACCACCAGCGCCAACGCCTACTCCACCGCCGAGGCCGCCAACGTCGGGCAGATGGCACTCGACGTGATCAACGGGCCGACGAACTTCTTCCTGGGCCGCCCGTTGATCGGTGACGGCTACAACGGTGTCAACGGCACCGGGCAAGCCGGTGGAGACGGCGGGATCCTCTGGGGAAACGGGGGACGGGGCGGGTCAGGTACGCCGGGGCAGGCCGGCGGTCGCGGCGGCAACGCCGGGTTCTTTGGTAACGGGGGAGCGGGCGGCACCGGTGGATTGCGCGGCGGTGTGGGCGGCGCCGGCGGGACCGGCGGGTTGTTCTGGGGCAATGGTGGAGCGGGCGGTACGGGCGGGTTCGGCGGCGCCGTTTTCGGCTCGGCAACTCCGACAACCATTTCCCCCGGCGCCGGTGGACCCGGCGGCAGCGGATCTTTCTTGTTCGGCTCGCCGGGCGCGACCGGCAACCCGGGGTCCGTGATCACCGTTTTCGATCTCCAAACCGCCAAGGAATTCGCTATGGCGACACCCGATGCGAATTTCCTGTTGATCGGCACGGACGGCACCAACCTGGCCAGAATCCTGGCCGACCCGGCGAACGTGAACTTCCGCCAGTTCATGCTGAACAGCACTACTTCCGCCTCCACTGTCGTCGGGCATACCAGCGTCTCCAACCCGTCGTGGACGACCATTAACACCGGCGTGTGGAGCGAGACCGCGGGCGTGACCAACAATGTCTTCACCCCCTGGACCTACGACAACTGGCCGACCATTTACAACCAGCTCGAGGGTGCCTATGGGGAAGGTATCGAAACCACGGTCATCGGGAACTGGCCGGTGATTACCGATATCGCGGGCGCCGGCTCGATCCGCGCGGACAACATCACATTTGTTCCGCAGGGTGCCAATGACCCGTACTGGACGGCGTCGCAGGCAGAAGTCCAAAGTAAAACTATTACCGCGATTCAATCTGCCGACAAGAATCAAGGCAATCTTATTTTCTCGTACTACGTCGGTGTCGATGAAATGGGACACGCATACGGTGGTGCCTCCCCGGAGTACGCGGCCGCCGTTAGGCAGATGGATGGCCTTCTGGGTCATTACGCCAGTACCACTGACCCCGCCGGTAGTGGCCTGCTCGGGGCAGTCAGCAAGTGGGAAGCTGACAATGGCGAGGAATGGAACGTCCTCATCGTCACCGATCACGGTCACACCGATACGAACATCGCCGGCATCGGTCACGGCTTCCAATCTCCCGTGGAGACAGCGTCTTTCCTCATGTGGGACCAGGCGTACAACGATGTCCACGACGGGTGGATCAATAATTCCTGGCAGATCGTCAGCACCACGCCGACAGTCATGGATACCTTCAACATTGCGCCGCCGGCATACATGCAGGGCGCGCCTCTGACGTCGAGCGTCTTCGATGGCACCTATGTGAATCCCACTATCAGCACCACTCCGTTTGAGACCAACCTGTACAGCGTGATCAGCGCCGACTTCGCCGCCCAGGGTTACCCGGACGTCGTGACGAACTTGAGTCTCGGCTCGCGAACCGTCGCAGCCACGATTCCGTACTACGTGTACGACCCGATTCAAGGGATCGTCGATTCGGTACCCGACTTCCTACGGCTACCGGTGTCATGGGTCGGTGCCGGCGTCTATCAGACGCTGAACATCCCCGCCCAGATCTACGTCCGGTTCACCGGGGTGACCGGTAACCAGATCATCCCGCCGATATTGAACCCGTTCATCTAAGGCTTCTCGACCCTGTTCATCCGGGCCAACGCAAACGGCTCAGGCGTTCAGACCAATTCGCGGGCGACCGCGTCGAACGCGCGCAGCGTATCCACCATGTGCGGCTCGTGGGAGTTCGACTGCGCGGACAGCTTGGCCGCGACCACTTCTGCGCTGCGGTTGATGTAGATCATCTGGCCGCACATGCCCTGACACAACACGACGTTGTTGCCCGGGTAGGGAAACCACATCTGGTTGCGATACATCCCGCCGGGCATTTCGTTGTCGTCGGGGCTGGTCGCGAACGCATGGCGGGAGTCGGGTCCGCCGTTGAGGGTGTCGGCGATCCAGGCTGAAGGCACCACCTGTTGCCCCGTCAACGAGACACCGTCGCGCAGGAACAGCGAGCCGAACCGGATCATGTCAGTGAGAGTGGCGTTGATGCCACCGTCGAAAAAGCCGGTGCCTGAACTGTCTACGCCGATGGTGGCATCACTCTGCGCACCGATACGGCTCCATAACAACTCTGACATGAGTTCGGGCATGCGTTGGGTCCCGGCGACTTCGCAGATCCAGCCGAGTACGTCGGTTTCACACGAGCGATATTGAAAGGCGCCGCCGTGCACGGTTTTCCGCCGCAGGGTCAGCAGGAATTCTTTGAGTGTGGGGACGGCGGCCGGACTGCTCCGGGGCGCCCACCCGATCGCCTGGTCGAGCAGGTGTATCTCGGCGTCCGGGTCGTCGTAGTTCTCGGAAAACGCAATACCTGATCTCATGTCCAGCAGATTGCGCACCGTCGCACCCTGGTAACCGCAATTCGACAGGGCGGGAACATATGTCGTCACTGGCGCGTCGATTTCGATGGCGCCCGATTCCTGCAGCGCCCCGACGACGGTTGCCACCAGAGACTTGCTCACCGAGAACAACAGGTGTCTGGTCTCGGGTTTCAGGTCGGTGCAATATTCCTCGGCCAGCATCATTCCGCGGTGGCACACAGCCCATCCGTCGGTAGCGGTGGCTGCCATCACCGCGCCGACAGTCGTTGCGGTCCCACCGGTTCTGGTCACCTCAATGTCCGCCACCGCCGTGCGGGATACCGGCAACGACGCGACCGGCCCGTTGCCGCGCGATATCGCCACCGTCGGCACCATGTCCTCGACGTGCTGAAAAGACCACTGCGCGTAGGGCGCTGACAGCCAGTTTGCCAACGACACCCCGGCCGGGACGCGACTCATGGAGGCGTTGCTCAGGCCCGCGCGACCAGGCGCGAGACGATGGGCGAGGCCGGGGCCAGAGGAGTGGAGACGAACTTGGCCTTCATGCCCTTGACCCAGCGCTTGCAGCGTTCGGTGAGCTGATAATCGTCGGTCTGCAGATGCCCGCGGGTGACCAGCACGCCGAGTTGTGCACCCTCCGAACGCAAGTCGCCCGGCGACGCAACCCGCATGTAGAAGGCCTCGGACCCGTCGAGCAGCGTGGCCCAGTCGTTGGCCGACCGCGCAAACGAGACGCGACCGTCGTCGTCGATCCGCCACACGCCGGTGCGCGGCGTCGCGGTGAAAATCTCGACGTCCGGTGAGGTCTCGGTGAGGATCACCTGACCCCAGACCTCGTTCTCGCCGTAGCCCCGCTCCCAGCGCGTGTTGATCTCCTCGATGTCGAGGTCATACTCCACGTCCATGTATTCGAGCAGGTGGAACAGGAACAGGGGCATGTCGGCGTAGGCCTCTGTCGTCAGGTTCGTCATCGGGCTTGCGCCACTGAGCCGCGGGTTCACCTCGCCGAGGTAAAGCTCGCCGGAGTCCAGGTCATGCAGGAGGTCCACCTCGAAGTAGCCGCGGTAGCCTTCGTGGCTCAGGACGTCACCCAGCTTTCGCACCATCTCGCGGGCGGCGTGGGTCTGGTCGGGCGGCAGCACTTCGCGCCAGATGTCGTTGCCGCACCAGCTGCCGCGGGTGGGAGTCAGCTCCGAATACCCGACGAGACTCGTCATCGCGGGACCGATCACCGTGCCGTGACGGGTCACGGCTCCTTCGATGCACACCTCCACGTTGCGGATGCGCTTCATAACCTTGACTTCTTGTTGACCGATCAGGTTGGCCGCGTGCTGATCCCAGTCACGCTGACCGTGCACGAAAAATGTCCCGCTGCCGGCGGCGCCGTACGCGATGGAGATGACCAGGTCATCTCCCAGGCCGGCGTTCTGGGCGAGCGCCTGCAGTTCGTCGAAGGAGCCAACCCGCCCGATGGCGTGCGGCACACTCGGCACGCCAGCCTCGTTCGCCAGACGCGTCATGACGATCTTCGATCCCAGGCGCTCGCGCAGCTCCACCGGCGGATGCATGATCTCCAGGCCCGCTTGGCGTGCCAGGGACTGGGTTTCGCTGTCCATCATCACGAAGCAGGACTTGCCGCCGGGGCCGCGGCCGGCGATGAACTCCAGCGTCTCGGGATCGGACAGCAAATGGTTGCAGACGTCGCCCATGGAATCGAAGTCGCGGCGGTCGCGGCGGCGGGGGACGAACACGCGCGAATGCGTGCCTTCGAACGAATCAAAGTAGGTCAGGTAGAAGAAATTTCGGATCCAGCGGTCGATCCCCAGCAGATTGAATGGGGTCGGCGAGATGAAGTACAGCGGCACGACATTGTTGTGGAAAAACGCGCGTACGTCGGACAGGCCATCCAATCGGCGCGGTGCGGCCCCGCTCATGCCGGCCGCAGTGACGTCGGCACCTGGATTCGCGGTGCGGGCGAGGGCGCTGCGCTCGGCGCAGCCGGGCTCGGGAGACTCACGTTCATCTCCTCAGTGTGCGGCATGGCGCCGGGCCATTCGTATCGGATCGACATGTGGCGCGAATATCATCGTTTGGTGGACGGACCGGAGACGACCGACGACGGACGCTACATCATGGTCGACGGTCGGCGCTGGCGGGCCACCGATCCGTCAATTCCCGAGGAGCGCCGGGTCGAGCTGGTCCGGATATTGATGGCTTGGCGTCGAGAAGTGCGCCGCACCAAGGGAACACCGCAGGAATCGACTTCCCGGGCGGGTGTGCAGGCCGCGAAAGTCGCTCTGGGTGAACGTGGTTCGCCGCCGTGGTGGGAGCAGACCGACGAGCAACGGCGCGGTCGGTGGCAGGCTGAGGTGTCAGAACCGACCTAGCTCAGGTGGCCGGGCCGGAGTGGACAGCCGCTCGCACTGCCGCTTGAACTCCGTACCCTGCGAACATGATTGGTTCGATCGAGCGCATGGTACGGCAGAGGACGAAGGCGCCTTCGAGGGCAGTCAGGGTGATCGTCGCCAAGCGCCGGCTGTCCTCGTCGGTGATGTCGAGCTGGTTAAACCACTCGGCAAGGCGGGTCAGCCAATTATCGAAGACTTCAGCGGCCTCGAGTCGTAACCGCTCGTTGGTGCTGGCGACTTCCAGGGCGATGGTTTCGATGGAGCACGCTTCGCTGTAGTCCTGGGACTCCAGCAGTTTGCCGGCGTGTTCGAACAACGTCGGGATGCCGTCAAGTGGGTCGGTCTCCGCCAACTGCGCGCCGACGAACTCGCCGTAGCGGATCCCTTCGAGCCGTATGACTTCGACGCTGATCTCCTCTTTGCCGCCTGGGAAGTGGTGGTAGATCGAGCCGAAGGGAGCGCCCGCGGCTGCCGAGATCTGTTTGAGGCCGGTGGCGGGCATGCCCTGGCGTCGGTAAAGCTCGGCCGTCGCGGCCAGAATCCGGCTGCGAGTGTTGGCATCCGCCATGACGCTTCCCTTCTTGCGCGTTGCTCGTCGGCATCATATCGTGAGCCTGGTTAGAACGCTCTATCTAGGAGATGGTTGTGCCGTCTGTCGAGTTGCCGTCCGGCCGGATCTACTACGACGACACCGGTGGCGACGGCCCGATCCTGGTATTCGGCCACGGTCTGCTGATGGACGGACGGCAGTGGCGCAAAGTCCTGCCACTGCTGCCGGAGTACCGCTGTATCACGCCGACACTTCCGCTCGGCGCCCACACCACACCGATGAACCACGACGCGGATCTCTCCGAAACGGGTGTGGCCGCAATCCTTGCCGACTTCCTCGACGCTCTCGCACTCGATGACGTGACTCTCGTCCTCAACGACTGGGGCGGTGGACAATTCCTCATTACCGAAGGTCGGGACACACGCATCGGACGGATGGTGCTGGCATCGTGCACCGCATTCGACAACTACCCGCCCAAACCCGCCAGGCCCGCAGCGATGCTGTGCCGATTGCCGGGCGGTGGTTGGATCCTCAGCAAGATGCTGGGAACCCAGTTCTTCGCCACAGCACCCGGGCCTACGGCGCTCTGAGCAAATCACCGATACCCGACGCGCTGTTCGACGAGTGGTTTCGCCCCGCCGTCGAAAACCGGGCTGTGCGTAGGGATCTGGTGAAGTTCGCCACCGGGGCGCCGTCGCGGCGGCGGCTGCTCGAACTGTCCGACCGAATGAACAGTTTCCACCGGCCGGTGCTGGTGGTCTGGGCCAGGGAAGACAGGATGATGCCGCTGTCACACGCCGACCGACTGGTCGAGCTCTATCCCGACGCGACCAAGGTAATCATCGAAGACTCCTGGACGCTGGTCCCCGAAGATCAACCGCAGGCGATGGCAGAGGTGCTGCGCAATTTCGCCAAATGATCGAGAGACTGGGAAGCGGGCCACGGTGTGACACGGACGCGGCAACGTTTCACCCCGAGAAAGTTTGGGCAGTGTCAGGGTATGAGCAATAACGAGATGGTCACCGTCGAAAGAACAATTGCCGCGCCCGTCGATGCGGTCTTCGACGTCCTCACCAACCCCAATCGACACCCGGCTCTCGATGGGTCTGGGTTCGTCCGCAGCGTGGACCAGGCCGACCGGATCCAGCGCGTCGGCGACGTGTTCACCATGAACATGCAGGGCGACCACATGGGCGGCGAATACAAAACGGACAACCACGTATCCGGTTATGTGAAGGACAAATTGGTGGCGTGGAAGACCGCGCCAGCGGGCACTGAGCCGCCCGGCTGGGAGTGGCTGTGGGAGTTGGAGGCGCAGGGGCCCAACGAGACCCTGGTCCGACACACCTATGACTGGTCGAAGGTCACTGACAAGAAATTGCTGGAAAAAGTGAAGTTCCCGCTGGTGACGAAAGATCAGCTGAGCGACACCCTCGCTCGCTTGGATGCCGAAGCTTCCACCTGAAACGCAGGCACCGGACGAACGAGTGAGAACCGGGACGGTACGCCGGTGGCAGAGCTTCGACCGCTGCCTCGTTCCGGCATCGGCCCAGCGGAGCTGATTCGTCGCCGTAAGAATCTCCCGCAGGCAAACCCGGCGCAACATCGACAACCTGATCGACCCGCTGTGACGGAAGCCCCGGGGCGGGGGCTGCTGGATAGCAATGGCCGAGACGATCCAGACGTGCATGTTCTGTTTGCTACCGGCCACACCGGTTGTCGGCGAATAAGCGCTGCTGGAGTTGCCGCTGCTGGGTGAAAAAGCGCTCATTTGGATCCAGCGGTCGTCTTACAAAACGTCGTACACTGTTGTAATGGCTGACACAATCACCTTCAGGCCCGACGAAGACACATTGATGGCGCTGGAGGTCTTGACCAAAGACGGAACCGCCGTGTCCGTAGCCGTTCGATCTGCTCTTATCGATGCCGCACGACGGAAGGCCGGCGCGGCGATTCGCGCCGAGGCGGAAAGGCTTGCCAAAGACGAGTCCGACCGCGCTGAGGCCATGCAGGTGCTGCGCGACATGGAGACGTTGCGTGCGTGGTGAGGTCTTTCAGCTGCGTGCCCCGCGGGGGAGTCGCGGTCACGAGCAGTCCGGTTCCCGCTACGCCGTAGTAGTCCAGTCAGATCAACTGCCCCTGTCGACGTGGCTAGTTGCACCAACATCCACGTCGGCTCGTGCCGCCAGCTTTCGTCCCGAAGTCGAAATCGGCGGCGGGAACACCCGCGTGCTTGCCGAACAGGCGGCCGCAGTCGACCCGGGCCGACTCGGCAAGAGCGTCGGGTTGCTAACCTTCGATGAGATGCGCCGTGTTGATGCGGCACTGCGCATCGTCCTCGATCTATGAGCGTCAGACAGCCTCGGACCAAGTTCGTCGACGCCGTCCGGTTCTAAGACACCACCGAGCAGAGGACATTTCACATGAACACCCCCGCCGTCTCCACCTCCGACTACCCTTCGCGGTCCGGTCACCGAGGCGCTACGGTCGGTCCTGATCACCGGTCAGATGCAGCCCGGACACGTCTATCCGGCACCGTATCTCGCCGACTTGCTTGGAGTTTCGGCCACTCTCGTGCGTGAGGCGATGCTGGACCTGGTGCGCAAGGGCATGGTGAAAGTGGTTCCCCACACCGGCTTCCGGGTGACGCAGCTGTCTGGTACCGAACTCGACGAATTGGTGGAGTTGCGGCTGCTTATCGAACCCCCGGTGATGGCTGAAGTGGCGAAGGCGTGTGAGGGCGAACAGGCCGCTGCTGTTGGGGTGCCGCGCCCGCTCGCGCAGGATGAACACAGCGACATTTACTGGTAACCCTGCGTATTCGATTGCTGCATATTCTCCGTCCGCGGCATGGTTTAGCCGCCCGACGCCGCAGGTGTATATACTTGATCAAGGTTTCGTATATATCCAGGTGGGGCAGCCAGATGACAAAGCGCTTGATTGACCTCGATGATGACCTGTTGGCGGCCGCGCAGAAGGAACTAAAGACGTCCGGCGTATCAGATACGGTCCGGATCGCCTTGCAGCAGGCTGCGGCGGCGTCTGCTCGCGCACGCCAAGTCGCATGGCTGAAGGCTGGCGGTATGAGGGAGATGGCTGACCCTGGTCAACGAGGTGATGTGTGGCGGTAGTAGCTCGGTATCTCATCGACACCAGTGCTGCGGCGCGCATGACACACCCCACCGTCGCCGACCGACTTGCCCCGCTCATCGAGGCAGGATTGGTCGCAACCACCGCCCAGCTCGATGCCGAAGCGCTTTACAGCGCCCGGACCGCCGCGGAGTACACACAGCTGTGGTCAGATCGCCGCCTCGCATACGAGTACCTGCCGACAAACGATGAGCACTGGCAGGTGGCGCTGGATGCGCAGCGGTCGCTGGCCAGCACCGGTCGCCATCGCGCCGTCGGCATGGCCGACCTCCTGATCGCCACCCTTGCCAATGCCCATGATGTGACACTGCTCCACTACGACGCCGATTTCGAGATCGCTGCCGAAGTATTTACCTTCCAGCATCGGTGGGCGTTGGAACGGGGCGCCATCAGTTAGGCCCGGGCAGGGCGTGGAGGGCGATTGAAACCGTTGTCCCGAAGCGCAATATCGCAATATGCAGCATTGCTCAGGCGCCGCGTCGCCGCCGAGGGCAAGGTCGGCTTCTGCGTGGGCTTGGTGCCGCCATGTACGCGCACCTTCACGGGTGTTACGGAGCCTTGCCGCACGGCAGCCGATTTCTCGGCGATCCACGCGGGGAAGGGCGCGCGGATGCATTCGTCTCTACGAGCGCGCGAGTCTGCACCGTAGGCATGACGGGCGGAAAGTCCTGCACCGCAGCCGAAGACGATGGGAGGAGCGCGATGATTCATCTGATGCAATATGCACTGGTTTACTGGATACCTGCGGTATCAAGTCTGGTCGAATTGTGTCGTGGAGTGTGAACAGTTCGTAGATGCGCACGCTTACAGTTGATCTGATCAGTGCGCCCCTTCAGTGCAATCCACCGAAAACCCCTGGCGTCCAGGAGTTTCGACGATCGGCACCGCCTCGACGGGTGAGGATCACACAAACGTTGCATGTTTCGTCCGATGAAAATGCAGTGGTTTACTTGACATAATGTCGCTTATCGGCAATACCCTCGGGGCCGCTTTTTGGTAAGAGGGCGGTTCTTTCGGTTCGAACTGTCCGATCCGGAACTACCTGGGAGTAATCCGGGAAATCCTGGTAGCTGTCCGATTTCTCGGCCTCCGTTCCAGAAATGTCTGGCAGTGACACCCGCCCAGGTCCCTGCCCATGCCTGCGGATCTTCGGCCGGCGGCGCTGAGTCTGAATCCAGGACTATCTGACAGCGCCGGACACGGCCATCGACAGTCCAGAAATACTCAACAGCGGCGGACGCTCCGCGCCTTTGAAGTCCGGCGTGACTGCTTAATTCGTCACTGTGACGTTATGTAGGTGATGCCGCGTGTCTCCTGTTCGCACAGGGCTTGAGCTGCGCAGAGCCCAATAATATGGGTAACGTTGATTATCCATCGTCTGCCTGTCGGGCTGCTGCTGCGGCGAACGAGACCGATCTTGGCTACTCCGTCGCCGAAGGCGTTGT
The DNA here is from genome assembly GCF_059812965.1 of Mycobacterium sp. NGS29. Classification (NCBI taxonomy): domain Bacteria; kingdom Bacillati; phylum Actinomycetota; class Actinomycetes; order Mycobacteriales; family Mycobacteriaceae; genus Mycobacterium; species Mycobacterium sp. NGS29. Next base: position 77,516 of record NZ_JCALDR010000011.1, on the reverse strand, counting down.
TGAAGCTGCTGCCGTCGTGCCGGCCGTCGGTGAGATCCCCGAGTAGTTCCAGCAGTTCTTGGATCACCGGCAGGCGAGTAAACCTTCGGCGCACGCGATGAAGGCCTATCGCCGCCATTGCCAATCTGCTGACCGGTGGTGAGCCGGTCCGCCTCAGTCCAGCTGCACTCATCGACGATGTCGACGGTATCGCTCGGCGCTGCGATCGAGCGCCACACGCAACCTTCATAAAGGCCGTGTCTCCTGCCCCCGACAAGATCGGGCGATGTGATCACGAGCACTTCCCCCGGCTCCGGCCGTGACGCCGCGTTCATCAACCGCGGCTTCCGCCGCGGGAATTTGACCCGTTCCTGCAGTCGCGCAGCCAAAGAGAAGTAACCGTGATGATATCAAATAGCTGATATCATCGAGCTATGGAGCAAATAGTTATTCGCAACCTTCCCGAGGGGACCAAGGCGGCGCTGCGAGTCCGCGCTGCTCGTCATCACCACTCCGTCGAGGCAGAAGCCCGCGCGATCCTCGCCGCGGGACTGTCGGGTGAAGATGTCCCCATGTCAGTGCTGCTGGCCGCCGACACCGGCGTTGAGATCGAGTTCGAACCCGAACTTCTGGGACTGCGCGCCCGCACCCCAGAACTGTGACCTACCTACTCGACACCAACGTGGTGTCGGCGTTGCGCGTACCGGGACGCAATCCGGCCGTGGCGGCATGGGCAGACTCGGTAGAAGTCTCCGAACAGTTCATCGCGGCTACGACGCTGGCCGAGCTCGAACGTGGCGTAATCGTCAAGGAACGCACCGAACCGATCCGGGCACAACACCTGCGGCGCTGGTTCGATGGCAAGGTGCTGCCCGTATTTGCCTCCCGGACATTGGCTTTCGACTTCGCCGCGGCCCGCATCCTGGCCACCTACCGTGTGCCAGAGCACGCACCCTACGACGATGCGTTGATCGCGGCCGTCGCTGCGGCCACCAACAAGATTGTCATCACCCGCAACACCCGACACTTCGAACCACTCGGAGTGCGATGTCTGGACCCGTGGGAGTAACGCCAAGCACGGCGGGGGGCCGGTGACTGCGAGACATGTTGCCTCGCAATCTATTTACGCCCCGAATGGCAGATAGGGGCCGCCCCACGGTGGCAAATCAACGTCAAAGCATCCCGACGCAACCCAGATGCATACCGTTCATGCATAACTGATATTATGCATGAAACATGTCACCCGCTGAGCCGCCCCGGGTAGGGCCACCGCCGCATGGCGCCGACGCCGACCCTGGCCGCACTGGTTTGTGTGCTTTTGGCCGACCGGGCAACTCATCAGCCCTCACCGTGCACGGCTGAGGCGTATCGGCGTGACTTCGACGCGATCGCCATCGTGCTCGCCGGCGGACCCCTAACACCTGCCGCGGCCGACCGACAAAGAAACCTGGGTCCGCTGCCGGTCCGGCCGGTTGTGTTGGACAACGATACGTCACTGTGACGCATTAGGAGCCTAATTACCCGGCAGCGGGTCAGTATATCTCGTGCACCGCACGGCCAAGCGAGCCCATAACGGTCCCTCGCGGCAGCACCGAGGCGGGCGGATGCCGCGGGATGGCGGGACGGCCAACACGGCGACACTCCGCGGGCTCGACACCGCACACGCTCGGCCCGATCACCGATAACACGGAGCGAGCGCGGCCACCGTATCCGCAAGCCCGGCCGGATAATTGCGCACCCGGCGCGGATCGGGTCGCGGCCCGGTCGCCTGCGCCTCGTATAGCGCTACTGCGCACTCCGTCATGCGCAGTGCGTTGCCCAGCGCGTCGAGCGTGATCGCCAACAATTCCGAGTCGTCACCGGGGGTGACGTAGGCGGTAAGCCACTTGAAACCGTGCACGAATCCCGAACTCAGCGAGTAGAAACTCTTGGCATCGCGAGGATGAATAATGTTGTCCACCTCCAGATCTGGCGCACGTGGGACATTCTTGTCCATCCAGTCGGCGGAATCCGCGACGAGCACCAACGGCCCCGGCGGTGTTAGAACCTCGGCCTTGGGTAATCCGCCGATTCTGGATCGCCGCTCTGCGGCGCGCGCCTTGCGCTGCGCAAAGGTGGTTCGGTCGACCGTCGCTAATTCGTCTGTGCGCGCGTCGAGCGCTTCAGTGGAGAATCTCTCGAACTCGTCCTGTCGACCGTACTCAGCCCTGACGAACCCGTAGCAGCGACGCAACCGCTCCTCGGTGTCGGCTTCGCGGATCAGCCATATCGTTTTGGCCGAGGACTCCATCGCGATCCGACAGAGCGCCGTCGCGGCCGAGGTCCGCAACTGGCCCTTCGTGATCGCCATTGAGATCACATGCGCTGCGGCAACGAGGTTTTCGCTGGCATTCATCGTCGGATACAGCGCGGTGGAGCTGACTAGATTCGGCTCGTCGTCTAAAGTCACCGCGGAATCATCCCGGGCGAGACGGGATTCGGGGTGCGCAGGATTGGGCCGCAATCCCCAGGGCATGAATTCGATCGCTCGTCTGGTGCGATCAGCGACATTCATGATGTACGTGGCCCGCCTGAGGCCGTGCGCGCCGTCGGGGTAGGCGGCGCGCAGCGCGTTCCAATCGACGCCGGACATGTCTGGCCGCGGTTGTCGGCCGTCCGGACCCACGGGTGGCGGCAGCGTGATGCCGAACTCCTCGGGTCCGCGGTCGCCCGGCTCGCGGCTCGGTCGCGCCGCGCGGCGCTTCCGTTCGCTGTCTCGGGCTCGCTGCTGTCGAGCCTCCCTGTCTCTGCGACTACCCATCGGGCCCGTCCTCTCCCGTCGACGACCGAGGGCACGATAGTTCAGCGGACCGACAAATCGACGGGCGGAGTGCGTCGGAATTGCGCCCACTGCCGCCGAACCAAGCCGAACGCGGCAGGCCCTGACATGCACGCGCGCCAAATCGGGCGGGGCGACCGCTTGCCGCGATTCCGACCGCTGCTCGGCCTCTACCTGCGGATCAAGCTCAACGACACCGCGAAGTTCGAGCGCCCGCCGTCCGCCGGCGAGGTCAGCCAAAGCCCGATCAAGGATGCGCCACACGGCAGCCACCGGCAGATCATCTGGTGCCCCTTCCAGCGCCCCTGATCTCGAAACCAGTGGCTGTCTCGAAAGGGCTTTTCAGAAAAGACGCCAATAGATCCGTGAGATCGGAACGATCGCCCTAGTCTGGACTGCCAGACCTGTGAGCGAAGTGCAAACCTACTTAAGAGGAGATACGCGCACCTTGTGGCCCGATAATGAGACAGACCGTGACTTCCTTAACTTTGAAGGTGTCGCGGACACCATCGCTGAAGTGATCGTCAGCGCTGCCGGCAAACCTGTTTCGATTGGCGTATCCGGGGCTTGGGGCGTCGGCAAGTCCTCGATGATCAAGCTCACCCGAGCATCACTAGCCAAACATCAGCCTGCCGAGCCCCCAGCCAAATATCTATTTGTCGAATTCAACGCATGGCTCTACCAGGGTTACGACGACGCTCGCGCGGCACTACTAGAAGTGATCGCAAACAAGCTTGAGACGGAGGCCGAGAAGCGGCAGACGGGTCTTGCTAAGGCCCGCGAGTTCCTCGGTCGAGTGAAATGGTTTCGACTGGCGAAGCTCCTCGCGCTCCCTGCGGCATCCATAGCACTCGGGTTGCCGCCAATAGGTTTGGCCGGCGAGGTTGTCGGCTTGGTCAATGAAGGACTCGCAGGCGACGTGGACAACGATGATCTAGAAAAGGCTGGCGCAATCGCGTCAAAAGCTGCAGCGGCTGGCAGAGCGCTACTCGATCCGAAGCAGGAGTCATCACCGCCTAGAGAGATCCAAGCCCTCCGTGACTCCTTCGAAGGCGCACTGAAAGAAATTGGGGTCACCCTGGTCGTGTTGATCGATGACCTCGACCGGTGCCTGCCTGGAACGACAATCTCGACGCTGGAAGCCATACGACTCTTTCTCTTCCTAAAGAACACGGCGTTCGTGATCGCCGCAGACGACGGGATGATCAAGCACGCTGTGAAGCAGCACTTCAGCGGATTGGATGACGAGACACTCGTCACCAACTATTTCGACAAACTCGTCCAAATCCCCATTCGCGTACCCGCCCTCGGCACCCAGGAGGTTCGGGCTTACATGATGATGCTGTTCATCGAGAACAGTGAGCTCAACGACGACAACAAGGACGCTCTACGTGGAGCGATCGCAAAACAGCTTCGGGAATCGTGGAAGGGAAAGCGGGTCGATCGCGCTTTCATCGGGTCATGTGGAATCGAATTGCCTCCAGCTCTGCTTACTCGACTCGAGACTGCGGAACGTCTGGCGCCGCTGATGACGACCTCGGAGAAGATCGTCGGCAACCCGCGCCTCATCAAACGGTTCCTCAATGCGTTGTCGATCCGCATGACGATTTCCGCGGCCCAAGGTGTTGGCGTTGATGAAGCTGTTCTTGCGAAGCTTCTCCTTTTTGAACGTGTTGCACCGACGGGGGCCTACGCGGCTCTAATATCTGCCGTTAACGCAGATTCCGACGGCAAGCCCCGCCTTCTCGGGCCGTGGGAAGAAGCCGCATCAAAGGACGAAGAATTCGAGATCGACAGCGCGTGGGATAGTCCCTTCGTTCGTGAGTGGCTGGCGCTACCACCAATGCTCGCCGACCAAGATCTGCGAGGCGCATTGTACGTTGGCCGCGAGCAGGCGCCGCTGATTACGGCAGCAGACCGTCTCTCATCGGAAGCAGCAGCATTGTTGTCGGCGCTTCTGGAGAACCCCGGTATGGCGAACGCCGTCAGGGAGCCTCTCAAAAGTCTCCAGCGCGCCGAACTTTCAATCATCATGGACCGCTTACTTGCTAGTGCGCGGCGAGAACAAGTTTGGGGCGTTCCACCAATTCTGGACGCGTGCATCGTCGTAGCGGAAGTTGACTCGACGCAAGGCAGCACACTTGCAGGATTTCTGATCGACCGTCCGCCCCAACAGATTCAACCTAGCATCGTGCCGAAGATCGCGCAGCTGCCATGGGCTCCGCCAGCGATCGAGCATTGGGCAAAATCTTCGGCGATCGAAGGACCAGTGAAGAGGGCAATCGAGGGGCAGGCCAAGGATGGGAACATCGCAAAGCAGTAGCGGGGCAGGGGCCGGTGTCCCGCTGGTTCCGCCTTGGGCTCATGATGTCGATGTTCCAGCAGCGGACACAGAAGGCGACGAGCGCGAGTCTAATGACCCAGCTGCGCAAGAGCCGGTATCTATCGCCCCTCGTGCGCGCTTTCGGGACACGCGACGGGCAATCGGCGATTTCGCCCGCTCTGGCAACGAGCGGGGGCTGCACCGAGCTCTTGGTCACTACGTACGAACGGGCTACGGCGGCGGCGGCACAATGGCTCGCCGTATGGGCGGCACAGCCGCGACTGCAGGAAGGCTCAACGGCGTACTCCAATCTGGCCGCGCTCCGGACGGTACAGACATCCGCGATGCGATCTTGGCAGGTGGCCACGACGTTAACGTTGTACTTGATGCCATCGTTGACGTGGCTAGTCCGGCAGATGGAACACAAGATAGGGAGTGCTCCAGACACGCGATACGTGACGCACTATCAGACCTCCTCGTGCGATTCCCGGATGCTGACTTCTTGGCTCTCAGCGATAATGAACGCTCGTTCGTCATCGAGCGGTACACGGCACTCGATGTCTACGGTCGGTTCTGCCTCGATTTGCAGAAACACATAATGGCGAAGTCTCCCGACCCCGCCACGGGCCTCCGGCGACTCAAACAAGTTCGGGAGTTCATTGCCGAACATGTTGCTGCGGCATTTCGATCCATCCGCGAAAGGGGGACCCCGGCAACGACTTCGGACATCACACGGCTAACACGCGAAGCCCTTCGGGCGACGTTCGGCGTGTTCGAGGAATATACATGACAAGATATTCAAGTGGGCCCAAGTCAGCTGTAGAAACGATTAACGCCTCGACGACGCCGATTGTCCTGTTCGGGCATTCTGCCCCAAATCAGACACCAACGGCGGGCTGGTCAGCTTCCGACGCAGTGCGACGCCAGTCTCTGCAGCCGGACCCAGCCGCCTGGGATCTCTTATCAATTGCATTGTCGGTCGTTGTCGCAGATTGTGAGACTAGCCGATCGACAAGCCCGGACGGATGGACGCGGGAGTTTGAGATCGATGTCGCGCTCCACGACCCCAGCCCATGGGAAGCGCTCGCTGATTCATTCTCATCAGCGCTTGCATTTCTTACAACCGATCGATGGGCCATGAGCTTCAAAAGCGGCGGGATCGTTCCGGCAGCGCCTAAGAAGCCTCGCTACCCTCAAACGGATGCCATTGTTCTCCTCTCTGGTGGCCTCGACTCCCTCATCGGAGCTATCGATCTAACGTGCTTAGGGCGAAAGCTGTTCGCCGTCAGCCAGATTGTTCGCGGCGATAAGGACAAGCAGGCACGTTTTGCGAAGTTAATCGGCGGCGGTCTAGAACACCTCCAGATCAATCACAACGCGAGCACCCGCCGCGGGCAAAAAGAGACATCTCAGCGGTCGCGGTCACTTATCTTCCTCGCTTTCGGAGTGCTGGCAGCGACTGCAACCCAGCGCTACCTCGACGGCGACACCGTGCCGCTTTTCGTGTGCGAAAACGGATTCATCGCTATCAATCCCCCACTCACCCAGGCTCGAATCGGAAGCCTCAGCACGCGAACAGCGCACCCCGAATTTCTCGGCCGAATGCAACAAATCCTTGACGCGGTTGGGCTGCGCATCCGCATCGAAAACCCCTATGGCGAAAAGACAAAGGGGGAGATGCTCCGTGAATGTCTCGACCAGATGGTTCTTATGAACGAAGCGCCAGCATCGACAAGCTGCGGACGGTTCCAGCGTTTCAATTACACGCACTGTGGTCGCTGTGTCCCGTGCCAGATTAGACGAGCTTCATTCCTCGCATGGCCGCACGATGACCCTACCGAGTACATCTACAAGGATCTAGGCAAGGTGGATGACGACCATGCCGCGTTCGACGACGTGCGATCTGTTGCGGTCGCACGCCTCACGGTGGAAGAGGATGGGCTTGACCGATGGCTTGGGCCAGCGCTGAGTTCTCCGCTAATCACGAATCGACTGACACTTCGATCGACGGTCCAGCGAGGCATCGATGAACTTGGCGTCCTGCACACCAAGTACCATTTGACGTGATTGATTTCCACTGCCATTTGGATCTCTACCGCGACCCGCTCGAGATTGCTGACGAAGCGCAACGCATTGGTGTAGGCGTCCTTTCGGTGACGACAACTCCGTCGGCATGGCCCGGTACGTCCAGTCTCGCCGTCGGTCGGCCAACCATCAAGACTGCTCTCGGCTTGCATCCTCAGCTCGCCTCGGAGCGAAGACAAGAGCTCAGAGCGTTCGACCGGTACTTGCCCGATGCAATGTTCGTAGGCGAGGTCGGGCTCGATGGATCGCCGGAACATCGATCGTCCTGGTCCGACCAGACCGCCGTGTTCGATCACGTGCTTCGATCCTGCGAAGAAGCGGGTAACAGGATTGTTTCGATTCACAGCAGACGGGCTGCGAGCCCAGTCCTAGAATCACTCAACAGGTTTGGCGGACTTCGAGCACCTGTCCTTCACTGGTTCTCAGGAACCCTTGCAGAAGTCCGTCGCGCTACCGATCGGGGATGTTGGTTCAGCGTTGGGCCGGCAATGCTCGCCGGGGCGAAGGGACGAGCTCTTGTCCGTGAGATGCCGCGGGACAGGATACTTCTCGAAACAGACGGACCATTCGCCCAGGTTCGGCAAAATACGCTGCGGCCTTGGGACGTAGCTCTCGCGTGCCGAGCGTTGGCAGAGGTATGGAGAACCGACTACGAAAATGCAGAAGTCAAGGTCCGAAGCAACGAGCGCTCGCTCCTGGAGTTTGCAAGATGATATTCAGAGAGGTCTTAGGATGAAATCCTCTGTACCCCAGTGAAATTTGCCATACTGACGATGGCATTTCAAGGGCAACCCGCGTGTTGGGCACCGAACGCACGCCTCCGCGTGCTGGGCGCGACGCCATATCAAGCCAACGCGCTACCACCGCGGCGTCCGCTTCCGCCCGTGCGCTGCAGATCATAGAATCCCAGCGGCCGCGCCGACTGTGTGCGTGCGCTAGGCGCACCGGTGTGTGCGTCTCATGCTCGGAGTATTACTCCCCCAGCCCGCCATTCGCGCGTTGCAGATCGGCTGGAGAGCGCGCAGCTGTTGTTGCCCTGTCGATTTAGCAGTTGATCGACCACCGCTTGAGCTCTGAGATTCTCCACACCAGCAGCCCACTCGCAGACCGAAAATTGATACTTATCGCGCCACAAACATGCTCGCACCTTTTGTGTAAATGAGCCAACAATTTTTGGGACTATTGCGACGAGAAATGCTGGCGTCCAACGATTTTGATTCAAGTGAGAATAGCGGCGAGTTGTTAGGGATGGGCGAGAACGGGCAGATAGTTGATGAGAAGGTGGTCCCGAAAGATTAAGAAAGAGACGTGTAGCTCACGTCTCGCTAAGAGGCGGACCCAACGCGCCGGCACCACGGTCGCACGTATGCCCAGGCTCAGGAGCGCGGGCGCCTTATGCCTCGTTCCGCGGCACACTCGCGTCTTGGTGCCTAAATAAATGGACGTTAGCGACGTCAGGACTTATGGATACAGGATCTACTGACGCCGTCGCGAATTGCCTTCTGATGTTTGAGGATTCGACCGCAAACAACGCAGACGGCCCCTAGCGGCGGACCCTGCCACGGTCGGACATCACTGTCAGCTGTTAGGCGCGCGCGATATTCGGTGCCGCTCGCGGTGCGACTGACAATGAGGAGTTCAGTTTCGATCCCGGCGGCGTTTGCTTCGCCGTATAGCGTTCGAGCGTTGGCCGCGCAGGTCGACGCTGTGAGTGGGCCGGCGTAGAACTGGCGGACGGCATCTTCCGAGATGAACCGGCCGCCCAGCTCGACACCATTCACGCGCCGTGGGGCTTGGCGCGCGGCCCACCAGCGGTATGTAGATTGCTCGACCGCGATAGCGGCAGGAACTTCGACGTCGAGTACGGTCAGTCTCTCGTAGTCGTTGAACGCCAACTCGTTGACGTAGTGGGCTGGAAGCGGAGGCCAAGACAGGGTTCCTTCCATGACGAAGTTCTCCCCCATAAGCAGCGACACCGCGCGAACCAGATCCGCAGCTTTGGTCGACGCCTCGTGTACCCACTTCGACAGTTCGCCGGGACTGACTGGGTTGCCATCGGCGAGAATGTGATTGTCTCGGACGTCGAGCAGTCCTGCGGTAGCAAGACGCGCCAGGAGTATTTCTTTGATCTCGTCCGGGTCGATACGACGATATCCAACCGCTATTGCGTCGAGGGCGAATGATTTTCCAGCGCCTGGAACACCCGCGGTGACGATCGCCGCATGACCCGTTGTCGGGGTGTCGCGGCATTGCGCACGGTAGTCCTGAGCAACCTGCTCGATCAGTGGACCATGGAGGTAACTCAGTACCGTGCTGGGAACAGCTAACTGCCCCCCGTTGTGGAGGGCAGTTAGCTCAGAACGGACCTTATTCCGTAGTCGGGTGTTTGACTGCGGAGCTGACACTCTCGTATTCCTCGTCGCTGAGTAGTCCGAGCAGATGAGCCGTGGTCACTTGGTCCCAGCTCCCTGGCACGGATCCCTCGTGAGGGTGAGGCGCGAACTCGGTAAACGAGTAGTCCAGCTCGCGGAGCTGTCGGACCAGCTTCTGCCTTGAGATCCCATCGACTGTGGCGCGCAGGATGATTTCCTCGGGGGTTGGGTGGTCACCGAGCAAGCGGGCTCCTCGCAAGAGCCGTCCCACGCGTGGCTGGGTGGTAGCAAGAATTTCGGCGATTTCGCGCTGACTCTTGCGAGCCTGCTCGAGCTCACTGGCGGCACGCATCTCATCAATGTGCATCAAACGCTCGCGCACCCTGCGAATGTGCGCTTCGTGCGCGATACGTTCAACGGTGCGTTCAATTGTTGCAGTCATGGCGTCTCCCCGTGTCTGATACGCAGTGTATCACCCATCGATACGCTGCGTATCAAGCAGGTCAACCACAGGTTGCCATCAGGCCGAGGGACTGCTGCACACTGCATGTGCAACAGTCCATGGTGTTGCACAAACAATACGCAAGTTGTCACACTGATGACGTGACACTGACTGCCATCGATATCGACATCTTGCGAATGCTCCGTCGGTCAGCCGAACCACTTAGCGGCCGGCGGGTGTCCGTGATCGTCGGGATAGCGCCGAACACCGCGAACCGCGCACTGAAGGCGCTGCAGGAGCGTGGACTCGTCGAATCCCGAAAAGCCGGGCGCACGTCCCTATGGACGACGACCGCTGACGTGGCCGGAGTTACGGAACTCGAAGGGCCAAATCAAGAGCGAGTAGCGCTTGTGGTTACCGCGGTGGACCTCGAACATACCGAGGTCCGCAACCGCCTGGTGAACGTCGAGCGCGTCCGGGTGAAGGGCCTTTGGATGCTGCGCGGTGAGGTGCACGGTACCCACGTCGACTGGAAGGTCTACCTCGCGTGCGCGGGGATGGGGAATGCAACGTCGGCGGCGCTAGTCGGACTTGCCGCCGGTGAAATGCATGCAAATCTCGTTGCCTTCGTCGGTACCGCAGCTGGCCTGAAGCCGAGCGACCAGCAGCATCTCGATGTGGTGGTTGCTAGCAGTATCCATAATCCCTATGCGGGTAAGCAGGTGCCCGCCGACTCTGGTTCGACGCTACTCGGCCGCAGCAAATCCTATGTCGTTGCAGCGCCGCTGATCTCGGTCGTGAACGCCTGCGTCGCCGACAGCGCGTGGACCCCATCGAGCCGTAGCCCGCACTTCGACCCGCGACACCCACATGCTTTCGTCGCGCCGATCGTGGCCGTCGATGCCGTTCAGACAGACCCAGACGGTCCCCTAATGGGGGAGATCCGGGCCCGGTTCCAGGACGCTGCCGCATTGGACATGGAGTCTTTCGGGCTTGCGGCAGGCTCGGATGTTCACGACCTCCCAGTCCTTGTAATCCGGGGCATCTCGGACTTCATCGGTGACAAGTCTGTCTCCGGTAATGATGACCAGCAGCCGCTTGCCGCTGGGCACGCCGCCGGCCTGCTTCGCGAGATCTTGACCTTCGCCGACCCCGACGACATCAAGCGGGGCGCCGCACCCGTAGCACCCGAACCGACCGACGACCTCGGGCGGACGCCGGAAGCAGCCCTACCCGGCGCTATCCATATGTGGATGGACCGCCTCTCGCGCCATTCGCCCACGCGTGCCACGGCCGCAAGGGATACGCTCGCCGAACTGCGACGCACTGGCGTCAGCGCCGCTACTTGGTTGAACCGAGCGCTTCATCGGCCTCCGGCTTGGCTTCGCGAGGACGACACTGGCGACGGTTGGGCGCTTGTCGGATCCCTGGCAGCGTGGTCTGGTTCGACGATCGCGTGGAAAGCCTTCGATCAAGCTGCCCGCTCGGCGAGACTTACCGGCGACCTAGATGCCAGCGCTTACTTCAAGTTGGCTGCAAGGCTCGAGCAGATCGCGAAGGATGCCGCCGCGAACAAAGGCAGTGACCAGCACCAGCCTGACCCGTCGCCGCTAGACGACTTCGACGATGAGGTCCTCAACCGGCTGGGCCCGATTGTTGACGTCTACAGAGCGGTCGTGCAACACGACCTCGCAAAAACGAAGGCACGCGCCGAGATAGCCCTCGCCTACCTGGGGCTCATCGACCCGTCTGGAGTGCTCCAGCGACCGCTACATTTCAACGAGACCATCGAATTCGATTTGGAGTTAAGGGACCTGTTGGCCGCAACCGTGCTACGCCAGGTCGCGCAGTTGATGTTGGCCCCCGGCGCAGCGGATCAGCTGGGCGTGGCCTCCGGGCTCGCGGCGCGGACCCTGCGGGGTAATCCAATAACCCGCGACCTCTCCGACGACGCCATGCACCTCGCTCAATGGGCTGTGGAGTTGCGCCCCCTCGCTGAGGGCACTCGCTTGACACTCGCACAGACAACGCTCGCGGTGCTGGTCTCGATGGCTGGCCGCACCGCGGCTGACGCCGGTGAACAGGTCGCACGCCGGGCCAAGGCGGTGGAGACCGACGCCATGGTTCTACGTGATTTGCTGCGCGTTTGGGACGGCGAGTCGGGAGGAGCGTTAGCAGTTGCCGCTCGGGCCAGGTCCATCCAGGGCGACTTCAACGGCGCACTGCGCATGTTGCAGCCGTCGCCCGATGGCATCGCGTCACAGCAGGAAGCCCGTCACCCGGAGGTGATTCGCCTCGGCCCCTACATCGCACAACTCGCCGGTAATGACCACCTAGCGCTTGCGCTTGCGGCGAAGAATCCCAACCTGGTGGAGGCTCAGCTCATGCGAGCTGCGGTGCTGGGTAGGAACCCGGAGATGGCCGAGGAGACCAAGGAGGCGCTCTTCGCGGCGCTCACGCTGTCCAAGGGCGATTTCCACGACGACTACCGCGCACTCATGGCGTTGACCCGGCGATTCAACTCGCTCAATGAAGCCGAGCAGACCACCGTGATCGACCGTATCGAGACCCTCCGACAAGTCGATCCCGTTCTCGCTGAGGTCATGCGCGCCCGGGTCCTCATGAGTCAAGGCGACGCCAGCGGAGCCCTGCGCCATCTGCGCGGTTTGGAACGCAACGAGCTCGTCCTAGAGGCACATTCCGATGCGCTGGTGGCCTCCAATCGTGCCGAGGAAGCCGCTTCCATGGTGTTCGCAGAGGGTAAGACCCGCGGCGATGTTCTGCTGATGGCAGAGGCACTCGATCTGGCAATGGACAATGGGCTGCTTGAAATCAGCCGCAAGATCGCACTAGAGATGCTGGGCTGGAATGACGGAAAGGCGATGCGGCTCCAGGCGTTCCGCGCGCTCCAACGCATAGCTCTGAATGAGTCCAACTGGCCGGACGTAGCGATGCGCACCCAGCAACTTGTCGAAGAGCTCGACACCAATGACCTTCCGGTGCCTGAAAATCAATACTGGCAACTCGCCGAAGCACTCTTCTTCCAAGACAAGTTCGAAAAGGCACTCGAAGTGCTGCTCGACGCACCAGCACTCAGCTTCGCGCAACGCGAGCGAGCGCAGCTGCTCTTCGCGCTCATCTGGCACGCCGCCCACGAGCAGCGCGCACGGGCAGTCAACAGGTTCGACACGAACCGAGCTCACCTCGGCAACCCAAACCTGTACGCGATGTTCACACGTGCGGCCGCGGACTGGGCACACGACGAACAGGCAGCCGCCGCTGCCATGACGGTCGCTTTCATCGCACCCGACTCAAGCTTCACTGAAGCGCAGGTCGCTGAACTCCGTCAGTACGCGCGAAGCTACTTCGAACAGCATGGCGACAACGCCTCTATTAAGCGCCTACGCATAGAAGCTGACGACTTCGAATCACTAAAGGAGTACCTGCGTGCCAGCCACGCTAACCGAATGGCACTTGAAGAACTAGAAGGCAAGGTTCGCGCCGGCCTCTTTCCGCTCGCAGTGCTTACCGAGGCTGCAGGCCGTACCACTACCGAAACCCTCATCCGACGCGACCTTGGCTACGTGATGGCGGTTGACGACGACGCCGGCATCGGTGAACAGACAGCGCGCAAGACACTCGACGGCCGTGTCGTCGCGGACGTCACCGCGCTTGTGGTAGCAACCTGGACCGGCCAGACGTTCAAAAGACTTGCCGCAAACTTCGACGCCGTGATCGTCCCGTCAACACTCCGCGCAGACGTCGCCCGAGCTCGCACAAGCCTTGCAATGAAATCCACCGCAACGGTGAGCTGGGACAGCCGATCAAATCGCCTCGCGGTCAGCACGATTTCTGCCGAACAGGCCCAAGTGTTTGCCGATGCCGCTGAGCAAGTCTGGACTGACACTCAACTTCTACAGGTCGCACCAGACACCGATGTTACCGACCGCGACCGATGGCTCAGCGCAATCGTGGCGGCGCAAAGACTCGGAGTTCCAGTCTGGGCTGACGATGTTGCCTTTCGCCGATTTGCCCGTTCCATGGGTGTGCCCGCGTTCGGATCGATCGACCTCATTCGCGCCCTCGACGAGCAAGCCCTACTCTCCGTTGCACTTGACGCATTCCGTGACAACAAGGTGGTCGACCTTCCGATAAACCAATCTTGGCACCGCCTTGCCGAACAAGCCGAGTGGAAGATCGACAGTTCCTTTGCCCTAGCGATCTCGCGACCCGCCGCCTGGCACGACATTCCAGAGGCCTTCGCTCAGTTCCGTGCCCTCGTTCGCGGGCGACCTCGGGAGATGGATCCCCAGACGATCGCCAGTTGGGCGCAACTCGCCGCCAACGGACTCGCAATGGCCACCGATCCGTCGGCGCGACCGACCGTCGTTTCCGCATTGCTGGCGTGGACCATCTCCTTCACCGACCCCTTCTTCGCCGCCGTCCACGAACGCCCAGAGGCAATCGATGACGAAGGCGTGCCGAAAGACGGAGGGAGGGTCGCTGAGCAGGTCTTCGCCGTCGCCGACGCCCTCGGTCAGCATTACTATCCCGCAGCCGACGCGCTGGCGAAGCTCGTCGACGTCCTGTTCGGGGGGTTGCTCGCAGCGGTGGGGCCCGAAGCGACAAGTCGTGTCGTCACTGCCCTCGCAAAACGTCTTGAGCGCGAGACCGGGCGACGAGTTTTCGCAGCCTACATTCGATCAGCGAGAGCGTAGTCTTTACGCGCGTGGTCCGGGAAGACCGAAAGGAACCGTCGAGTAGGCGAGGCCAGAGATCAGTTCGTTTCGCCGCCGCCGCCGACGAGGTACGCCACAGTTCGGTCAACGCGGTGTAGGGCAGCCGGACCGCGATGGGACCGGTCGATGTAGCGATCGACCGGCCCTATTCGGCAGGAAGCTCATGCATAACCGCTATTATGCATGAATTGCCACCCGCTGAACCACCCTCGCTAGGTCCGCCGGCGCGTATTGACCCGTCGACCGTACCTCCAAGCTGCAGTAGGTCACTTATTGAAGGGCTTCGCTGTTGGGTACGAGATGCCGATACCAGTCGGCGCGGACCGGTCCCATCCGTGAACCTCTGAGGTGAGCCCGTCGTAGTGGTCCAGTCGTTGTGGGACTCTGTGGCCCGGCTTGTGGGCTAGGAAGAATTACCAACGACCTGGCATCGAACAAGCGCCGGCGGCATACGCCGGATCAGATCATCCGCAAGCTGGCCGAGGGCAACAAGCTGTTGGCGTCGGGGCAGGAGATAGCTGCGGCTCCGACGAGGCCGATCCCCTTGACTCCCCCGCCCTCGAGAACAAGGTCAGCGCCCGGTCCGGCCTGCGCTCGCTCTTCGAGCGTCATGAGTTGACCCGCCTGACCGCCCGACGTCGTCATGCTCGCCTCCGCGAATTCTCGGCTAACCGCGCGTGACCTCAGTACAGACCTAGGGTCCGCCTGTTGTCCCGGACACCCGACTTTCCCGTGCCGGAGAGTTCAGCCCGGGAAGTTCAGCGTGGCTGATCACCACTGGTCAGCGACTGCCCGATGAGCTGGGCGCCTGGGGTTGCTTAGCCCAGCACGATTCGTCACGGTGACGAATTATGTTGCTGTGCACGGCATTTCGTAGGAGCAAGCAGATGGCTGTCCGCGTCAGTGCGGCGAACCTTCGCGCAGCACATCCGGCGCCCGTCCATCGGCACAGGTCCGGTGTCAATTTCCGAGTCGCCGCAACGAGTCGGAGGTACCGGCCGCCACGGCCAGAACAACGCACGCGACAATTCGGCGATGGACGTAGTGCCCAAGCATCCCATCGCCCAGTCATTGGATGACATCAGCCGCTGCGGCGAGATCTCGGCGGCGTTCGTCGCCGGACTCACCACCAATGATCATCGATGGGAGCTGCGAACGTCCGGCGGTGACGTGCTTGCCGTCACCAGGCGTGTGCACAGCGGCGGTCGAATGGCACAACGGATGTGGAAGTTGGTGTCTGCCACCGGAATGGACGCGGGCAACGACATCCACGTCGAACTACTCGGCGCCGACGGCCGGCTGCTCGCGAAGATCAGTTCGAGCAACGACGCGCCCGCGGAAGTCACGGTCACCGGTGTCACCGGCGGTCAGCTCGCGCGAAGCGCACGTCCCAAGACGGCTCTGCTGAGGGTCAAGCATCCGGACAAACTCACCGTCCATGATGCCGACGATCGCGTGTGCGCCGAGATCGACTGCGAGGCCGACAGCCCCTGGCAGCTCCGAAACAAAGCCGGCGAAGCCGTCGGAGAACTGCTCGCTGGCGCGCCCGGGCCATCCCTGCCGCCCCGCTGGTACACCTGGGTGGATCCGCAGTGGGCGATGTCTGAAGCCACCTACAACCGGGGGTTGCATCTCGGTATTCGACGGGTCACCCAATACAGCGCGGTATTTGGTGACGATTCGCCCCGCTCGCTCGCGTTGACGCTGGTGCCGCTGCTCGCTGGTCTCACCTACTGAAGCGATCCGCGCCGGAGGCGTAACCGGTTGACGCTGTTGAGATCCCACTGGTTGGCCGCATTCAGCGGGCGGGCGGGAAATACATCTCTTGACGCACGCTGCACACCAGATCGCCGTTGCGGTTGAACATCGTCCCACTGGCCAGCGCCAGTGAATCCGCGCTGCTCGGCGAAGACCGTCGGTAAAGAAGCCATTCCGACAACACCGCAGGAGCGTGGAACCACACCGAATGGTCACGCTGCGCCGATTCACCTACTCCCCCGCGCGCGGCGAACGCCGGCTCGGTCAACGTCACCGCCGACAGATAGGCCACCAGACCGGCGGTGAGTACCGGATCGTCAGGGACCTCCCCGTCCGGTCGCCACCACATCGCCGACCGAGCCGGGGGCTCGGTGGATACGTCGACGATGCGGCGCTCGAACCAGCACAGGCTTGCATACCGCCCGGTGCCCGACTCGGCCTCGGCCAGGTGCGGTGGCACCCACGGCAGCGTCTCGGGTGCGGGCACCTGGGGAATCGGCGGCTGGTACTCGAACCGCGCGGCTGTGCGGCCGGTGATTTTGAACGACGACATCGCTTCCATCAGGATTCTGTCGTCCTGACGGGCGGTGACCCGGCGTGCTGAAAAGGTCCGTCCCTCTTGCAGGTTGACGACCTCGAAGTCCACCGGCCGCCGGGAATCACCCGGGCGCAGAAAATAGGTGTGCACACTGTGCGGCGCCCGTCCCGGCGCCGTGTGACTCGCCGCCAACAGAGCTTGGGCCGAGATGTGCCCACCGAGAATGTGATGGGCCGGCGCGGGCAACTGCTGTCCGACGAAAGACCATTCGCCGACCCGGCGCAGATCCATGGTGAGCAGCACGTCGGTGAGCGAGGATGACATCGGGACGTATCTTCACACACTGAGTCGCAGATAGCGTTGCAGCCGCCGCCGCCCCGTCGCCGACGCCGTCCCGGCAACGGGTTGCACCGCCTCGTCCAGTCGGGCGCGGACAGTGCCGACGTCGAGATCCATCCCGATGGCGACCAGACAATTCCCGACGGCCCGCGGCGGTGCCTTTCTCACGTGAACTGCGCTACCCACGACGTTGACGACGTAGGTTCTGACAGCGGCGGAATGCCGCACGGCGACAATTCCTTTGAGCCGGAAGACCCCGGAGGGCGGCAGTTCGAGCAGATCGAAGAGTGCGTCGGCATTGACACAACCGGTGCTGCGGACAGTGACAGCGTCGGCATGAACATGGTCGTGCGCATGCGCGGAGTCGGCCCACAACTCCCGAAACGACAGCTGCCCCGACTGCTCGCCGGGTCCTTCGGCGGGGTCGAACAGCAATGCGGGATCGATCCGTCCGCCCGTGGTGCCCACCACCTGGACTCTGGGATTACGTTGTGCCACCCGCTCTTCGATGCGCCGCAGCAGCACCGGGCGCTCGCTGTCCCGAATCTGGTCGAGCTTGTTGACCACGATCAGTGAAGCGACGCCGTAACGCACCGGCGGCAACACGCTGCAGTCGACGGTGTCGAAATGGTTCACCGCGTCGACGACGTCGATAAGACCACCGGGGCGCACTCGCGACAACTTGGAAAAGCCGATAATCCGGGCGATCGCCACCGGATCCGCCAGGCCACTGGCCTCGACGACGATGGCATCCAGGCGGCGCGCCGGGTCGGCGAGTTTGACCAGCGCCTCGTCGAGACCGCCGTCCTCGGGCAGGCAGCAGATGCAGCCTCCAGCGATTGACGCCGGCTCGTCGACCTGGCCGGCCACCAGCGCGGCGTCGACGTTCAGGTCGCCAAAGTCGTTGACCACCACGCCGATTCGTGTATCGGGACTACGGAGCAGATGGTTGAGTAGTGTCGTCTTGCCCGCACCCAGGTGGCCGGTGAGCGCGATGACCGGTATCGCGGTCAACGCGGTGGCTCCGGAGGTGCCAAGTCAGCAGTCGCCTACCTGGTCGATGACCTTCTTCAACGGCGGGGCGGGGTAGACATTGGGGGTGTAATTGGGATTGTCGATCGCCCACGCGATCTTGGAACAGTAACCAGGTCCTGCCGGCTGGCCCGCACGCCACGTTTCGAGCGTGATTTTGCAGCTGTACATGTCGGACTCCGGGGCGAATTCGGCGGTGTCCTCGGCTCTCGGCGCGTGATGCCAGATGATGAAGCTTCGCGCCGAAGGCAGGTTGCAGGGAAGCTGCGGGATGGGAAGGCGACCGATGTCCCCGCTCGCCGTCGGCGCGAGGGGCAATGCACAGGACGCCATCACCATGGTCGAGGCGGCGATCATGCGGATGGCCAACGCGCTCACCCTCTTTCTCCGACGACAGCGGCATGCCTGCCGCACTAGACGTTAGCTCAACTGTGGTTGCCGAGACAGTGCCGCGCGGGCGGCCCACGCGCACCCGCTTCGAGGCGCGTCCAGTTAATTGCCCCACCCGACTATCTCTCGATATCGGCGGCGTGGCCCGGTCCCGGGTGCGGGTAGCGCGGTACGCCGTGGTGCACATTGACCCGTGGACCGCGCTGCAACGCGTCGGCGGTCGTCTCGTGCAGCCGCAGAATCCGCCCGCCTATCTGGACATAGGCATTGGGCCGCCACACCGCCGGCTCCCAGGCAATGAGCCTGGACCAGCGCAGCTGGTGCGGTTCGCGCACGAACACGCCGTTGGTCGAGTTGCGGTCAATGATGACCACCGACGCATCGACGATGCGGACTTCGGCGTGGGCCCGGGACATTTCACCGGAATGGTCATCGATGCGCACGGGACGAAGACCCTGTTGGGCCGCATCGGATCCGTTCGGATCCCGGCCGATGACGCAGTCGCGTTCGAGCTCGATCCGCGACCCGTCGTCCAGGGAAACCCAGCGCTTGGGCTGCGGCGCACCAGCCGGCGGCGCAGCGGCAATCCTCCCGCTGCCTGCGGGTTCCGACCGGTACAGCGGCTGGTCTCCCGACATCTCCGGCGCCTGCCCGCGCGACGACGGTGTGCGGGTCGACCAGATGACGGCGCCCTGGCCCGGCACGGTTCCGTCGGAGAGCCGGTACACGCCTTGGCCCTCGGCCACCGGCCGCGGCCGCGGGTCGAACTCGTCGACGGTGATGACCGCCGCGACGGCCGGCGCCGGCAGCGACCGGTGGACCAAACGTCCGCGGCCGCGCAACATGGTCTGCCCGGTGCCCTCGTCGAGAGCAACGGTGACGCTGCCGCACAGCAGAATCTCCAGGCCCGTCGGTGTCGGCATGACGATGCCGATGTCGACCAGCGTGCGATCCCACGGCTCGCGCGCGAGCTGCTGGAAGGCGGCGACGAGCTTCTGCGGGCTGGAGCGCCGGACCATGTCGGACAGGGCAGTCATCTGCTGCGCCGCCAGCGAGTGCGCCGACAACTCCGAGCGCTCGCGGTGGGCCACCACGATCACGGTGCCGTTGACGTTGGCCACCAGGTGGTGTCCGGGGATGACCTCGACATCGCTCGGCGGCCGGACCGGGGCGTGGTCGACGGCCACGGGGACCGGGGGGACGGCGACCGGCACCGGCGTCTCCTCGGGCATCGGGGCAGCCGGTGCTGCCGCGACCGGAACCTCCGGCACCTCGTCGGCCGGCGCTTCACTGATACCGACTCGAGAGTGCAGCCACCGCAACGGCTTTGGCGCCCACCAGTTCCAGTCGCCGGCAAGCTGCAAGAAGGCGGGGACCACGATGCCGCGGATGATCGAGGCGTCGATCACGACGGCCAGCGCGGTGCCGATGCCGAACATCTTCATGAATGACAGACCGTTGGCGAACGAGATCAGCGTGATCGTCAACAACAGCGCCGCGCTGGTGACGATCCGGCCCACGCGCCCCAGTCCGATGACCGTCGACGCGGTGTTCGACAGACCGGAGTCGCGGGCCTCCTTGATGCGGCTGAGCAGGAAGATCTCGTAATCGACGGACAAGCTGAAGGCGATGGCACACAACAGCACCACCATCGAGAGATTCAGCGGCGCAGGCGTGATGCCCAGCAGGCCGGCGAGATGGCCCTCCTGGAATACCCACACCATGATGCCCAGCACCCCGCTCAGAACCAGGAGGTTGAGCACGAGTGCCTTGACCGGCACCACGACACTGCCGGTGAACAGGAACAACAGGATGAAGGTGGCGCCGGCGATGAGCCCGATCGCCAACGGGAGCTTGCCCCCGATCGCGGCTTGACTGTCGATGAGCGTGGCGGTCGGTCCGCCCACTTCCACCTGGCGGTTGGTGATCTTGGCCCGGATGTCGCGGACGATGTGTTGGGCGGTATCGGAGTCGGCCTGAACCGAGAGGTAGACGATCGCGTAGCTGGAACCCGACACCGCGGGCGTCGGCCCGGCCGCCTGACCGTGCTCGAACCGGC
Source organism: Mycobacterium sp. NGS29 (assembly GCF_059812965.1). Lineage (NCBI taxonomy): Bacteria > Bacillati > Actinomycetota > Actinomycetes > Mycobacteriales > Mycobacteriaceae > Mycobacterium > Mycobacterium sp. NGS29. The sequence goes on along the minus strand of NZ_JCALDR010000011.1, from coordinate 56,642 downwards.
CGATGGGGCCCGTGACCAGCACGACGCCGTTCATGCGCGAGATGTCCGGGGCCAGGTTCTGCAGCACGGTGGCATCGTTGCGGGTCACCAGGGTGATCGCCTGCGACGGATCCAGCGTGAAGTCCCGCTGCAGCGATTCGGCTACCAGCCGCGCACTGGAGTCCGTCGGCAGGGCTCGCTCATCGGGCGTGGCGAATTGGACGTTGAGAAATGGAATGCCCAAACCCAACAGCAGGACCACCACGGGCAGCGCGTAGAGCAGCGGCCGGTGCGTGACCACCTCGGCGAACCGCCGCCAGAACAGGGAGTCGGCCGAGGGTGGCACCTTACGGCGGATGACGGAGAGCGAGTCCACGCGCTTGCCGAGCAACGCCAGCAGTGCGGGCAGGACGATGATCGCGGCGAACGCCGAGAGCAGCACGGTGGCCGTCGCAGCGAGACCGACCGACCGCAGGAAATAGGTGGGAAACACCAACAGGCTGGTCATCGCCATGGTGACAGTCGCCGCGCTGAACAAGATGGTGCGCCCGGCGGTGTTGACCGTGGCGATGACGGCCGGGTGGTGGTCTTTGCCGTTGGCCAGTTCCTCCCGGAACCGCGACACCATCAGTAGGCCGAAGTCGATGGACAACCCGAGGCCGAATGCCGTCGTGACGGTCAGGGCGTGCACTGACACATCGGTGACCGCTGTCATCAGCAGCAACACCGACAGGGTGGACACGATGGACACGACGCCGACCACCACCGGCAGTACGGCCGCTATCAGTCCGCCGAACACGATGACCAGCACCGCCAACGAGATAGGCACCGCAATGCTCTCACTGGTCTTGAGGTCGCCTTTGACCTTGTCGCGAATCTCCTGCTGCACGCCGAGCGCGCCACCCGCACGCACCGTGACGCTGGTGTCGTGGGGCAGATTCGCGATGATCCGCTTGGCCGTCTCGGCGGATTCGTCGGCGGTTCCCCCGACGTGGACGAGCATCAGGCCCGAACGACTGTCCTTGCTGCGTAGGTCGGCGGCTCCCTCGTCGCCGAAGGATCTGGTGATCTTGGCCTTGGGCTCGGCCGCGACGACTTTGAGCACTCGATCCCGGATGGCCGCGACCTCGGGACTGTCGATGGTGCCGTCCCGCGGCAGCAGCTGAACGACGAGATTCGCGGTGGTGCCGAAGTGCTGGTCCAGAAACTCGTCGGCTTTCGAGGATTCCGATGCCGGGTCGGTGTTTCCGCCGGTGCCCAGCTTGTCCGACACCGATCCGCCGAGCACGACACTGATCCCCAGCAGGACCAGAACGGCCGCCAGCACCGATTTCGGGCGCTTGACGGTGAACGCGGCCAGTCGCCTCAACATGTCTGCCTCTCCCCAGTGAACTTCGTGCTGCTCGCGGTGGCTTGTCGTGCGGGCCTGGGCGCTCTCCGAATTGGGATGTCAGCGTGAAATCTAGGCCCGCACCGTCAGTCGTGTCGACGGTCAGTTACGCGGCTCGCCGGCGAGCCACAGGCGCACCAGGCAGCGTCGGGCGTGCACGTCGGGCGAATCGATGAAAGCGCGGCGATTGTGCAGGGTCGTGTGGTTGTCGGCGAACAGCACGTCACCCGGGTGCAGCGTGAACTCGACGGCACTGGCGGCGTCGCTCAGTGCACGGTCGAAGGCGTCGAGTGCCTGGCGCTGCCGGTCGGTGAGCGGCCGACCGCTGCGGTAGTGGCCGAGTTCGATGTGCAACCGGTTGTAGCGGATCCGGACACCGTCGGTGGTGTCGGTGAAGATAGCGCCATCGGTGAACGGGTTTTCGCCCGGCTCGGTCTCGTGCGAACGGTCGAAGCAGAACTGCCCGTAGAGCTCGTCGACCAACTCGGGGTGGGCGGCCAGCATCGCGTTGTAGGCGGTGTGCGCACTGACCATCAGCGACTCACCGCCGGACACTGCCTTGCGCAGACACAGCAGCCCCAGGATGTCGGGCCGGCTGCCGGCGTAGGCGCAGGCCGAATCCGTGTGGTAGATCAGCGCGGAGTTGGTCTTGGAGCCGCGGGCCTCGGCCACCGATTGCCCGGTGTCCTGAACCAGGTACACACGGTCGCCCTGCTTGTTCTGCGGCTGCGGCTCACCCAGGTAGGTACCCAGGCCCCAGTACAACATCGAGGCTTCCGCGTCCGTCCAGCCGTCCAGCGGCAGGCCGCGCAGCACACAGAATCCCGGCCCCAGCCGCAGGCAGTGCCGCATGGCGCGGGCGATCTCGACGAGCTCGGGCTCCCGGAAGTCCGCTGCCACGATCGTCTCCAGCCTGCGGCCGCGGCGGCGCAGGTCGTCGCGGATGCGCAGGCATGCCGCCACCTGGCGTGGTCCCACCCCGATCAGGTAGTCCCATGCGTGCAAGCTGTCGCGGTTCCACACCGACGGTCCGGCAATCGGCCGGCGCCCAGTGCCCCGGGATGGGTGTGCCGCGTTCTTGCCCAAGAGTTCGTCCCTGGTGCGAGTGTCGGTGACAGCCCCCATGATCTCATCCCCTTTCTGAAACTTTGGCGCTTTCTATGAGTTTGACTTGCTGCACTTGGCGGATTCTTGACGATTTCTAGACGGCCGCTAGAACCAGTCGTGGCCGATCAGCGGGGCACTGATCAGCCACAACGAGGTCCGGCGGGTGAGTTATGCGGCGACGGGGATCAGTTCCCGGCGCGACGAGTGCGGCGCCGCGGCGGGGGCACTGAACCGGATGAACATTTTCGCGATGAACGGCGCAGCGAACAGCATCAGGACCACCCGGATCACTTGGGCCGCCATCACGAACGTGACGTTGGAACCCGATCCCGCGGCGGTGCCGAGGACGGCGTAGATACCGCCGGGGCTCGTCGCCAGGTAACCATCCAGCGAGCTCAGGCCGGCCTCGTCGGCCAGCACCACACCCAAGCCGGCCGCGGCGAGGTTCAGGATCACGATCAGCGCGAACGCGCCGGGCAGGATCCGTCGGATGGCGCGCAGCGATTGCCGGTCGAACGACAGCAGCGTCTGCCAGACGATCATCATGATCCCGGCCTGGACCAGCAGCATCGGAACGGCGAAACCCTGAACCAGCCCGGAGAACTCCAGCGCGATCGTGATGGCCATCGGTCCCAGCAATCCCGCGCCGGGCAGTCGCATCGACCGACCGGCGAAGCTGCCCACCAGCACGATGGCCGCGATCAGCGGCAGCGTGACGCTCATCGATCGGGAAGACGTGTCGTCGGCATGTGCGCCCTCGGCGGCGGTGCCGTGGAAGAAGACTGCGACGACGACGGGCATGGACGCGGTGATGAGCGCCACGCGCAGGTATTGAACGGCCGCGACCACCCGGTCATCGCCGCCGAGGTCGCGTGCGATGGCGACGAGGCCGGACGAGCCGCCGGCCACCAGGGCCAGACCCCCGGTCAGCGGGCTGACGTCCTTGTGCAGACCGAGCAGCGCGCCGCCCGCGACGCTGACGATCAGGGTGCTGACGGTGATGGCGATGACGATCGGCCAGTGCGAACCCAGGGCGGCGAACGATACGTTGCGGACCATGAGCCCGGTGTAGACGCCGAGCACGCCCTGAGCGGCCAGGCCTGCGCCCGACACTGTTCTCGGGGCGTACCGCGCCAAGGCCCAAGCGAAGATTCCACAGCCGATGCCTACAACGGCAAGGTCGATGGTGTTCATGCCGTAGAAGGTCCAACATCGGCCTTGACGAATTCTTAATGCGCAGGTGGAGCGCACTTGTCAACCCAGTGTCCGGATCTCGGACGGGTCTCTCACCTGCCGACTGCGACCCGTGTCCCGTCGTTGGACTGACTCGGCGGCAGGCGGGTGGCAGGGACGACGGACCCTGTCGGCCTTTCGACAGGCCCCGACAGGTTATTTGTGTGAGTATCGGATGAGCCGCGGCCGGTGTTGCGCAAAGCCGCGATGTCTCGGCGGGATCTGGATAGGCTTAGCGCTCACACCGGAGACGGACGTTAAGGGGGCGACGTGTCGTTGCTAACCGTGTCGCCAGACTGGCTGACCGCTGCGGCAGCCGATCTGGAAAACATCGGCACGTCGCTGCACTCGGCGAGCGCGGCCGCCGCCCTCCCCACCACCGGAGTGGCCGCTGCCGCCGCGGACGAGGTGTCGGCCGCAGTAGCGGCGCTGTTCGCCGATTTCGGCGACGAGTTTCAGGCGATAAATTCGCAGGTCAGCGCCTATCACGCGCAGTTCTTGCAGACGCTGGGGGCAGCGGCCGGGTCCTACGCCTCGGCCGAGGCGACCGCGGCCACTGTGCTGGACCCGTTCGTCAACGCGATCAACGCACCGACCCAGCTCCTGCTGGGGCGGCCCCTGATCGGCGACGGGGCCAACGGCACTGCCGCCAGCCCGAACGGCGGGGCCGGCGGCATCCTGTGGGGCAACGGCGGCGCCGGATATTCGCAGACCACAGGCGGTCTGGCCGGCGGTAACGGCGGCTCGGCAGGCCTGATCGGCAACGGCGGCGCCGGCGGCAACGGCGGCCTCAACGCCGCGGGCGGGGCGGGCGGCAACGGCGGCTGGCTGTACGGCAATGGCGGCGCGGGGGGAACCGGTGGCGCTTCGCCTACGGTGGCCTTCGGTGGAGCCGGTGGAGCCGGCGGGCGAGCTTATTTGCTGGGGTCGGGCGCAAACGGTGGTGCGGGTGGATTCAACAGCCCCAGCGATCCGTCGCACGCCATCCGTGGGATGGGCGGCACCGGCGGCGTTGGTGGCATGGTCTGGGGTGGGGCCGGCGTCAGCGGTGCGGGTCTGGACGGCAGAACGATCCCCATGCCCACCGTCGCCAATACCGAGCCGGTGGTGAACATTTCAGTGAACGGCGGCGGCAACGCGCCGATCCTCGTGGACACCGGGTCCGAAGGTCTGGTCATGCAGATCAAGGACATCGGCGGACTGCCCGGCCTGCTCAAGATGGGCCTGCCCACGGGCCTCAACATCAGCGCGTACAGCGGCGGCCTGACGTATCTCTACGCCACCTTCCCCACCACGGTGGACTTCGGCAACGGCATCGTCACCGCGCCCACCAGTGTCAATGTCGTCCTGTTGTCGCTACCGACCTCGCCGTTCGCGATCCAGGCATACCTGTCCAATGTCATCAGGAACCCGTTCGTCACCCCGTTCGACGCGTATTTCGCCTCGGCAGGCGTTGACGGCGTGCTGGGCCTGGGACCCAACGCGGTGGGGCCGGGACCAAGTATCCCAACGCAGGCGCTGCCGGGTGATCTCAACCAGGGGGTCACCATCAACATGCCGGCGCAGGAGTTGCGTTTCGGCCCCAACGATCTGGGCGGCCCGACTGTCTCGCTGAACGGGTCCCCCATCACCAACCTTTACGTCAGGGTAGGTAGCGGACCCCTCCAGATGGTGCCGTCCATCGTGGACTCCGGGGGCGTCTATGGGACCATGCCCTCCTCGGTGATCGGCTCCTCGACATTGCCGGCGGGCACCATGATCACGGTGTACGCCGATTCAGGTGGCATGACGAAGCTGTACTCGTTCAACACGAACGACTACGCGCCCACCGTTATCTCCTCTGGCCTGATGAACACGGGTTACCTGCCGTTCAGTCTGGGCCCGGTGCACGTCGACTACAACCCGGCCGGAGTCGGGACGACGATCCTTTATCCTGTGCCCTAGTCGAATCACTGTGTTGGGCTGAGTGTTCCGACGCTGTCGGCGCCCGACGCTAGAGTCGCCTTCATGCTTCAAACGATCGCTGTCCGCGGCTACCGCTCGCTGCGCGAGGTGGTCCTGCCGCTGAGCCGGCTGTCAATTGTCACCGGCGCCAACGGAACTGGTAAGTCGTCGGTGTACCGGGCGCTTCGCCTGCTGGCCGACTGCGGCCGTGGTGAGGTGATCGGCTCGCTCGCCCGCGAAGGTGGATTGGAATCGGTGCTGTGGGCCGGACCCGAGCAGCTCAGTGGCGCCCGTCGGGAAGGCAACGTCCAGGGCACCACCCGCACCCGACCGTTGTCACTCGAACTCGGCTTTGCCGCAGATGATTTCGGTTATCTCGTCGATCTCGGCATTCCGCAGATGGCCGGCCACCGTAGTGCGTTCGCACGCGACCCGGAGATCAAACGCGAGGCGTTGTTCGCCGGGCCGGTACTGCGCCGCGGGACCACTTTGGTGCGCCGTACCCGTCAACTAGCTGAAATCAGCGGCGACGCAGACGGATTCGACGAACTGTCCCGAAACCTGCCGCCCTACCGCAGCGTGTTGACCGAATATGCCCATCCGCAAGCACTTCCCGAGCTCGCGGCGGTGCGCGAACGGCTGCGCAGTTGGCGCTTCTACGACGGCTTCCGGGTCGATGCCGCCGCTCCCGCCCGACAGCCGCAGGTGGGCACGCGCACTCCGGTGCTCTCCGACGACGGCAGAGACCTTGCGGCAGCGGTCCAGACGATCATCGAGGCCGGCTTGGACGACTTGGCCCGCGCGGTCGCCGACGCATTCGACGGCGCCACCCTCGACGTCGACGTCAGCAACGGCCTTTTCGATCTTCGCCTGCAGCAGCGCGGGATGCTGCGACCGCTGCGCACAGCCGAATTGTCGGACGGCACTTTACGATTCCTGCTGTGGGCCGCGGCACTGCTGAGCCCGCAACCACCCTCGCTGATGGTGCTCAACGAACCAGAGACCTCGCTGCACCCCAGCCTCATCGGCCCATTGGCGGCACTGATTCACACGGCAGCCACCCACACGCAGGTGGTGGTGGTCACCCATTCCCGTTCGCTGCTCGACGCCCTCGACAGCGGAGTCGAAATCGAACTGCACAAGGATTTCGGCGAGACCCGCATCGCCGGTCAGAGCCTGCTGACGACGCCGCCGTGGGATTGGGGCAAGCGGTGAGCCCGCGGCGTCGAGTGTGCAAAGTGTGCAGAACGTGCAATTATTGGAAGCTATGGCCAATCAGTTGAGCCTCCGCGAGCGACGACGCCGACAGACCAGCGCGGACATCCGCGGTGCTGCGGTGCGCTTGGCGCAGGTCCGCGGCTGGGACCGGGTCACCATCGAGGAAATCTGCACTCAGGCCGGAATTTCCACCCGCACCTTCTTCAACTACTTCCCCAATAAGGAAGCCGCGATCGCCTACGGCCCGTCGGACCTGCCGCCGGAATTGGCCGACGAGTTCGTCGCAGCCGGACCCGCGCCCCTCCACGTGGTGCTGGCCGAACTGATCACTCTGGCGGCCCACCATCTTCGCGACATGCCACCGGAGCGTGAGCAGGCCGTCTGCATGCTCGACCTGGCAAAAACCACCCCCGCGGTGCTGGCGGCGTTCCTTGCCGACCTGGAGCGTTTCCAGACGCAATTGACCGAGATCGTCGCCAAACGCCAAGGCATGCCCTCCGACGACGAAGTCTCCGCCCTGATCTCCGCGCTAGCGTTGACGGCGGTGCGCTCGGGCATCGAGAGATGGTCGAGCAGCGAACCCGAGGACGCCGGTGACACGCCGATGCCCTATGTCGAACGTGCTGCCGCGCTGGTCAACAGCATCTTCACGCAGTGAGAGCGTGACCGGGATTACAGAAAGTTGCATACTCTGCAAAATATGCAGATGATGTACAGGTGGTCCGGTTAGCTCGTCTTACTATCGCATCGGGCCACCTCGGGCTGCGTAACTCGCGCGACCCATAATCGCTTGTGATGCAAGGCAATTCGTCGTGCGACCAGGAAAGGCTCACGTAGGTGCAGATGGCAAAGATCGTGCGCAACGCCTGGTTGCCGCTGCTGATCGTGGCAGTCGTGGCCATCGGGGGCTTCGCGGTGACCCGGGTCAAGTCGTTCTACACCGCCGACCAGCAAGATGATCTGACCAGCGCAAAGGTTGACGACTCCAAGCCCTTCAAGCCCAAGGTCGTCAAGTACGAGATCTTCGGCTCGGCGACCCGCGCCAACGTCAACTACCTCGATCTCAGCGCCGAGCCGCAGCGGCTGGACGGCGCTCCCCTGCCCTGGACACTGGTGCTCAGCACCACCGCACCCTCGGTCTTTCCGAACATCTCGGCGCAAAGTGACGGCGATTTCTTGGGCTGTCGTATCACCGTCGACGACGAAGTCAAAGACGAACAAACATCCAACGGCGTGCACGCCCTGACTTCCTGCTTGGTGAAATCAGCATGAGCACTACTCTGCAAGACGCGCCCACCGATTCGTTCCCCGTCGCCAAACACGCGGCCCGCGAGGCGATTCCGCACTTCATCCGCAAATTCGCCGTGCTGATCATCCTGGGGTGGATCGCGCTGATCGCGCTGCTCAACGTCGTCGTCCCCCAGCTCGACGAGGTCGGTAAGCTGCGTTCGGTCTCGATGAGCCCGGACGACGCGCAATCGGTGATCGCGACCAAGCGCGTCGGCGAGGTGTTCAAGGAGTACAAGTCCAACAGTTCGGTGATGATCGTCCTGGAGGGCCAGAACGCGCTGGGCGCCGAAGCGCACGCCTACTACGACCAGATAGTCAAAAAGCTCGAGGCCGACACCGCGCACGTCGAGCACGTTCAAGACTTCTGGAGCGATCCGCTCACCGGTGCCGGCGCACAGAGCAACGACGGGAAGGCCGCCTACGTCCAGGTCTACCTCGTCGGGAACATGGGTGAGACCAAGGCCAACGACTCCGTCGAGGCCGTCCAGACCATCGTCAAGCACACCACCCCACCCCAGGGGGTCAAGGCCTACGTGACCGGGCCATCGGCGTTGGAAGCCGACCAACACCTCGCCGGCGACCGCAGCCTGCAGGTGATCACCATGGCGACCTTCGTCGTCATCATCGCCATGCTGTTGATGGTCTACCGCTCCATCGTCACGGTTCTGCTCACGTTGATGATGGTGGTCTTCGAGTTGGCCGCCGCTCGCGGCGCGGTCGCATTTTTGGGCTACTACAAGATCATCGGGCTGTCCACATTCGCGTGCAACCTGCTGGTGACGTTGGCGATCGCGGCGGCCACTGACTATGCGATCTTCCTGATCGGGCGATATCAAGAAGCCAGAGCAGTCGGTGAATCACGAGAAGACGCCTACTACACCATGTTTCACGGCACCGCACACGTGGTGCTCGGCTCCGGCCTGACCATTGCCGGCGCGACGTTCTGCCTGCACTTCACCAATCTGCCCTACTTCCAGACCCTGGGCGTCCCGCTGGCCATCGGCATGGTCGTGGTGGTGTTGGCGGCGTTGACCCTGGGTCCCGCCGTCATATCGGTGGCGTCGCGCTTCCGGCAGACCCTGGAACCCAAACGCGCCCAGCGTATTCGCGGTTGGCGCAAGATCGGCGCGCTCGTCGTCCGCTGGCCCGGCCCGGTCCTGGTCGTGACGATCGGCGTCGCGCTGGTCGGTCTGCTCACCCTGCCCGGCTACCGGACCAACTACAACGACCGCAATTACCTGCCCGCCGACCTGCCGGCGAATGCGGGCTATGCGGCCGCCGATCGGCACTTCTCCAAGGCCCGGATGAATCCCGAGTTGCTGATGATCGAAAGTGACCACGATCTGCGCAATTCCGCGGACTTCCTGGTCATCGACAAGATCGCCAAGTCGATCTTCCGGGTACCCGGCATCAGCCGGGTCCAGGCCATTACCCGCCCCGAGGGAACCCCGATCGAGCACACCTCGATCCCGTTCCAGATCAGCATGCAGGGCGTCAGCCAGCAGATGACCCAGAAGTACCAGGAAGATCAGATCGCGGACATGCTCAAGCAGTCCGAGGAGATGCAGACGACCATCAACAGCATGGTGCAGATGCAGGACATCACCCAGCAGATGACCAACGACATGCACGTGATGGTCGCCAAGATGAAGAGCATGACCATGGACGTCGCCGAATTACGCGACCACATGGCCAATTTCGAGGACTTCTTCCGACCCATCCGCTCGTACTTCTACTGGGAGAAACACTGCTACGACATTCCGGTGTGCTTCTCGTTGCGGTCGGTGTTCGACGCCCTGGACGGCATCGACACGATGACCGATGACATCCAGAGCCTGATCCCGGTCATGGAACATCTGGACACACTGATGCCGCGGATGAACGCGCTGATGCCCGAGATGATCCAGAACATGAAGAACATGAAAACCATGATGCTGACCATGTATTCGACCCAGAAAGGTCTGCTGGAGCAGCAGCAGCGGGCACAGCGCGACTCGTCCGCCATGGGCCGGGCCTTCGATGCGTCGAAGAACGACGACTCCTTCTACCTGCCGCCGGAGACGTTCGACAACCCCGAGTTCAAGAAGGGCATGAAGAACTTCATCTCCCCCGACGGCCACGCCGTGCGCTTCATCATCAGTCACGACGGCGATCCGATGTCCGCGGAAGGCATTTCGCACATCGACACGATCAAGAAGGCCGCCTACGAGGCGCTCAAGGGCACCCCGATGGAGGGCTCCAAGATCATGCTCGGTGGCACCGCGGCCACCTTCAAGGACATGCGGGACGGCAGCAACTACGACCTGCTGATCGCCGGAATCGCGTCCATGTGCCTGATTTTCATCATCATGCTGATCCTGACCCGCAGCGTGGTGGCCTCAGCGGTCATCGTGGGCACCGTATTGCTTTCTCTCGGCGCGTCTTTCGGGCTGTCAGTGCTCATCTGGCAGCACCTGCTCGGCATTGAACTGCACTGGATGGTGCTGGCGATGTCGGTGATCATCCTGCTGGCCGTGGGAGCCGACTACAACCTGCTGCTGGTGTCGCGTTTCAAAGAAGAGATCCATGCCGGTCTGAACACCGGGATCATCCGGGCGATGGGCGGCACCGGTTCGGTGGTCACCTCGGCGGGGTTGGTGTTCGCGTTCACGATGATGACGATGGCGGTCAGCGAGCTCACGGTGATCGGCCAGGTCGGCACGACCATCGGGCTCGGCTTGTTGTTCGACACGTTGATCGTTCGGTCGCTGATGACCCCGTCGATCGCTGCGCTGCTGGGCAAATGGTTCTGGTGGCCGCAACGAGTCCGCCAGCGCCCGGTGCCCGCGCCCTGGCCCAAGAAGTCCGGAGAGCGGACCGAACAGGACGCCTTGGCGGGCGTCTGATCGGACGGGAGCTACCGGCGGAACAAACCGGCCACGAAGGTACCCACGTTGTAGACACCGGAGTTGCCGAAGCCCGAATTGCCCAAGCCGGACATGAACAGGAAGCCGGTGTTCAACACACCCGAGGACGAACCGCTGTCGTTCTGGTAGCCCGACGCCGGGGCCGTGTTGCGCACTCCCGATGCGTTGGAGTCGGTGTTCTGGAACCCTGAGGCACCACTGCCGGAGTTGTAGAAGCCGGAGCTGCCGACCCCGCTGTTGAACCAGCCGGAGCTGGAGCCGGTGCCGGCCACCGTCGATCCGACGCCGGTCTGCACACTGCCCGAGTTCCACAGCCCGGTGTTGCTGGCACCGGAGTTGCCGAAGCCGGTGTTGAAGCCGGCGGCGTTGGAGCTACCCGTGTTATAGATGCCCGCGTTGAAGCTTCCGGTGTTGCCGATGCCGGAATTGAAGTTCCCGGTGTTGAAATTGTCGGAGTTGGCGAAGCCGGTGTTCGAGGTGGCGGAATTGAAAAAGCCGGTCGATGACGCGCCGGAGTTGCCGAAGCCGGTGTTCACCTCGCCGCTGTTGGCCAGGCCCCAGTTCTTGGAACCGGCGTTGAACAAACCGGCGTTCTCGGTGCCCGAATTGAAGAACCCCGCGTTCGACGTGCCCGAACTGAACAATCCGACATTGCCACTGCCGGAGTTCAATCCGCCGATGCCGATCTGGTTGTCACCGGTGAGCCCGATGCCGATGTTGCCGTTACCGGTGTTCCACAGCCCCACGTTGCCATTGCCGGTGTTCGCCAGGCCCTGGTTGCCGCTGCCGGTGTTCGCCAACCCCACATTGTGGTTGCCGATGTTGGCCAGCCCGTGATTTCCGATGCCGCGGTTGCCGTTTCCGAGGTTTTCGTTACCGTAGTTCCCCGCGCCGAGGTTGGCGTTGCCGCGGTTTCCGACGCCGAAATTCTGGTTGCCGAGGTTGCCGCCGCCGATGTTCTGATTGCCGCTGTTGCCGCCGCCGAGGTTGGAATCTCCGTAATTGCCGCTGCCGACGTTTTGGTTGCCGAGGTTGCCGTTGCCGAGGTTGGCCAAACCGTTGTTGCCGTTGCCGAGGTTGAGTTTGCCGAGGTTGCCGATGCCGAGATTGATGGCCGGGGCCTCTTGGAGCAGCTGCCAGGGGGTCAACTGCGCCGCTGCCGACGCCGCTCCGCCGTAGTAGCTCACCATGGCGCTGACGTCGCGAGCCCACATCTGCTCATAGACCGCCTCGGCCGCCGCAATCGCAGGAGCGTTGAGGCCGAACAGGTTTGAGCGCACCAGCGCCACCAGCTGCGAGCGGTTGAGCGCGATCTCCGCCGGATGCACAATGGCCGACCGAGCGGCCTCGAACGCGGTGGCGATCGCCCTGGCCTGTCCGCCCGCACCCTGCGCATGGGCCGCCGCCGCGCTCAGCCATCCTGCATACGGCGACGCCGCAGCCGTCATCGCCGCGGCGGCCGGACCTTGCCACGCCGAATCGACGAGTCCGGCAGTCACCGAACCGAACGACGTGGCCGCAGCGCTGAGCTCCTCGGCCAGACCGTCCCAAGCTGCCGCCGCGGCCAGCAGCGGCTCGGACCCGGCTCCGAGAAACATGCGCAGCGAGTTGACTTCCGGTGGCAACATCGGAAAGTCCATCAGGTCGTCTCCCCCAATGACAGTTCGTGGTCGGCGCTCGGTAGGTCACCTTCGCGCGGCATCACCGGACCCTAGAACATCACGGAGCTATGCGGCTCGTTTCCGCGGAATCGGCACAGCCGAGTACGTCGAAGACCGCTGCGGCCGAGGTGACGGCCTTATCCCCGTTCCCCTCGTCGTGCAGCAACATCCGCACACCGACTCGTCCGGGTCCGCCCGGGTGCGCGCTGCCGTCGACCCGGAATGGCCCTACTTTGCCCCGCGACATGAACATCACGTGCCAGCTGACGACCTGAAGTCTCCGCGTACCGGCAACCTCGGCAGCGAGGTCGGTCGCTGCGGTCTCGAGGACGACATGTTGAGGCCCGATGTGCAGCGCCGCATCGGGCGAGGCGAATTCGGCGCTGAGGGCGGGAAGCACCCAGTGACCGTCGGGACGCTTGCCGGCGCCGAACGCATCCCACAGCGGCGGCAGGTCGGGTGAGTCCTCGATAACCAACTCGGTGCCCGAAACATCCATCCGGTCAAGGCCTTTCGGCGGAATACCGATGATCGCGCCCTGCCCCTCGTTGAACGCGATCACCCGGTCGGGGTTGTCGGCATCGACGATTTTGCACCGGCCGTAACCCATGGTGCGCCCCTGGTGCACGATGCCCGAATCGACGATCTCGATGCGGGACACATCGAAGCCGGGATCGACGATCTGCACCGAGGCGATCACCGGGTTGGGCACCGCCACCATGTCGGTCTGACACCCCTCCGGCGACGAGATAGCAAGCGGCGCAACGAGAATGCCGCCCGCCTCATTGCGCATGTCGCGGCGGATGGTGACCGTGTTGTCGACCTCGCCGAGGTCCATGGAGGAGTGCTTGCGCCCGATGTAGCGGTAACTGAGCAGGCCGGTCCAGCGCCGGTACAGCTCGTCGCGGTAAGCGTCGGAGTCGTCGGCCAGCTCCCGGATGTCCCGTAGTCGCTCAGTCATGGTCTTCCGCCTCTCCTGGCTGCGGACTGTAACAGCAATGCTGAGCGACTGTACAGCGCCGAACTATACAAAATCGGGCTGAAGTGTCACGCTCAAACGATGGATCCGCCCGACCGAACTGCCGGTACGCGGACCGTCTTCACCTTCTGCCGGTATTGCCTGGCCTCGTGCGGGATCGAGGTCAGCGTCGAGGACAACCGGGTGGTCAAGATCGCGGCCGACAAGCAGAATCCGCATAGTTGGCAGGACTTCTGCGCCAAGGGTCGCAACGCCGCCCAACTCGTCGAACACCCGCGCCGGATCCTCGCTCCGATGCGGCGCGTGGGCGACCGATATGTGGCGGCCTCCTGGGACGAGGCCATCGCCGACATCGCGACCCGGATGACCGCGCTGATCGACGCCGACGGACCCGACGCCATCGGCGCGTACTACGGCAACCCCGCCGGATATTCGTCGTCGAATCTGATCTTCATGAACGGCTGGCTGGACGCCGTCGGCACCCAGAATCGCTACGCGGTGGGCTCGGTCGACCAGAATGCGCTGCACGTGGTGGCCGAGGCGATGTACGGCTCGTCGATCATGGTGCCGGTCTCCGATATCGACCACTGCGACTACTTCCTGCTCGTCGGCGCCAATCCCGCAGTGAGCGCATGGAATTGGGTGGAAAGCGCCCCCGGCGGCTGGAAGCGCGCGCTGGCACGCCAACGGTCGGGCGCCAAGATCGTCGTCGTCGATCCGTTGCGCACCGAGTCCGCCGACAAGGCCGACGTCCATCTCGCCGTGCGTCCCGGCCAGGACTGGGCACTGCTGCTGGGCATGGTGAAGGTGATCCTGGAGGAGGATCTGCACCACTGCCTCGACTGCGCACGAATCACCAGCGGGCTGCCCGCGCTGCGGGCACTGGTGACTGAGGCAGACCTCGACGACCTGGCTCAACGCTGCGGCATACCGCGCATGCAGATCGAGTGCACGGCAAGGGAATTCGCGGGAGCCGCCGCGGCGATGGCGGTGACGCGCACCGGGATCTCGCTGCACGTGTCCGGCACCGTCGGTGAATGGCTGGGCCAGGTGCTCAACGTGATCACCGGGCGGATGGACCGGCCGGGTGGCCGGCGCTTCGAACCGGGTTACATCGACGCGTTGCAGCTGGCCGCCACCGCCAAACCCTCGGGGCACCGCAGTCGACTGGCCGGTCGCGCCATGGTGGCCGGGGCGCACGCGCTGAGCGAACTGCCGGCCGAGATCATCACCCCGGGGCCCGGGCAGATCCGCGCCCTGGTGATCAATTCCGGCAATCCGGTGGTCTCCGGTCCCGACGGTGCGGCGCTCGACCAGGCGCTGGCTCAACTCGACCTCTTGGTGGCGATCGACTTTGTGCAGCGCGAAAGTCACCGGCACGCGCACTGGTTACTGCCCGCGGTGCACTGGCTGGAGCGCGACGACCTGCTGGCGTTGACCAGCAATCTGCACGACGAGCCCTACGTGCAGTACGGCGTGCGTGCGGTCGATCCGCCCCCGGCCGCACGGGAGGAGTGGCGCGTCTTCGTCGACCTGGCGCTGGCCATGGACGTCCCCCTGTTCGGCGTCAAGGGCGTCAACGCGTTCGTCAAGACGAGCCGACGGCTGGCCCACGCCGTCCGACGGCCCACGCTGGCCTTCTCCCCGCACTGGATCAACCGGCTGATCGTCGTGATGTCGCGAAAGGTGAACGGCCGCAAGCTGAAATGGCGCGACTTGCTGGCTCACCCGCATGGCATGGTGCTCGGCCCGCGGGAGTACGGCCACTTCTCGGCTGCCTTGCGCACCGCCGACAAACGTGTCCAGGTGGCGCCACCGGAGTTCGTAACCCGCACCCGCGAGTTGCTGGCCAGTCCGCCACCCGAGGCGCCGTCCGACTACCCGTTCCAGCTGGGTAACCGCCGGCACCGGCACTCCATGAACTCGTTTCTCAACGACCTGCCCGGCCTGCATCCCGGCGGCAAGGGCAGCGCAGTGCTCATCCACCCGGCCGACGCCGCCGTCCTCGGTGTCCGCGACGGCGACCTGGTGCGGGTGTATTCGCCGGTCGGCGAGGTGCGGGCCACCGCGTCGCTGAGCGATCGGCCGCGGCGCGGCCTGATTGTGCTAGACCACGGCTGGGGTTCGCGGGTCTTCGACCCGCACGGCCGCGACGCGCCGCAATCATTCGGGGTGAACCGCAACCTGCTGATCGACGGCGAACCGGTCGATCCGCTTTCGCAGACCCCGGCGATGAGTTCTACCTACGTGGGCGTGGAACGCTGCGTCGGCGACATCCAGAACCACACGACGTTGGGCCGGCAACCGTCGGCACGGGTGCGCGATCCATGATCAACGACGGTGTCGCCCTGTCACGCTGCTAGCGTCGAGTCGGCACGCGCACGACGCGCGAATCGGTACGTCGGCGCGCGCTGCGGCGAGCCTGAGTTGCTGACCGATGATGACGGCTTCGTCGTTGCGCCCCAACCGTTTCAGGCATTCGTGGTAACCGTGCAGGCTCCACACGTTGCCGGGATGCTGACAACACCGGGCCAGCGTCGGGTCGAAGCCCAGATCAGCGGCGTACACCGCGGCCGCCTCGGCCACGTGGTCCTGCTCCAACAGCAGTGCCCCATAGGCGTGCCGGGTGGGCTGCATCCAGCCCCACGGCTCGTCGTAGGGTAGTGCGTCATCGAGTTCGACGGCGCGTCTCAGGTGTGCGAAAGCCTCGTCGAAAGAACCTGCCCGATAGGCGATTTCACCGTCAAGCATGGCGGCGGCCACCGCGAGGATGTCGCGGCTGGTGTTGTTGAACAAGTACCGCGTCTCCGGTATGCGCTGATACGCATCGGCGAAGGCCACGCGCGCCTTCTCAGCCTGTGCGATCTGGCCGGTGGCGGCCAGCGCGACACCGCGACCGTAGTGCACGGTTGCGGCGGTGGTGCAGTACAGCTGCGGGTCCGGCGGTAGCGCCTGCGCGGCCAACTCCGCCCAGCGACCGAATCGGACCAGGACATGAGTGCGCAGCGGCACGAATGCCTCCAGCCAGTCGGCCATCGGCGGGGACTGGATCGACAGCAGCTCGGGTGTCAGCTGCCCGGCGAGCTCGTCGGCAGCTTGCAGCGCGATGCGCGACTGTCCCTGGAACATCGCGGAATACACGATGAAGTGCAGATCGTGCGCACGGTACAACGAGTAGAAATTCAGCGGGCCCGCGCGGTCGAGGAAACGTCGATCCGCCTGCACCGCAGCACGGTTGGCGTCGATCGAACTGCCGTAGTCACCGCACAGCACGTCGATGTGGCTGGGCATGTGCTGCAGATGTCCGGCATCGGGCACCAGGCCGCGCAACGCGTCGGCGGCCGGCAGCGCCACCTCCGGCGTCGCCGACATCTCCATCGCGTGCAGATACAGGTGCAGGATGCCGGGGTGGGTACGGCCTGCCGGCTCGGCCATTGCCCGTTCGAGGATCGCTCGGGCCTCGACCACCCGCGAACCGGCGGCCGGCTCACCGGAAGCGGTGTCCCATAACGCCCATGCAGTGACGTTGAGCAGTGCGTCGGCGGCGAGGGCCTGCACGTCGAGGTCGTCGGGGTAGCTCGCGGCCAGCGCTGTCATCGCATCGGCGTACGCATCGAGAGCAGCGTCCAGCAGTGCGGTGTCCGCGGGGTCCTCGACGGGAAATCGGGTCCGCAGTGCGGCGATCAGGTCCTGCTCGACGGGGCTGCCGCGACCGGCGGCGGCCAGCGCAAGTTCAGCGCGGGCGCGGGCCAGCGAGGAGGTCAGATCGACGGGATCGAAAGCCGCCCAGGCTTTGTTGTAGTTGGGGCCCACCGCGTAGGCGATGCCCCACCGGGCGATGGCCAGATCCGGGTCTGCGTGCAGGGCGCGTTCGAAGCAGGCAATGGCCTCCTCATGGTTGAACGCGTAGGCCCACACCAGGCCACGATCGAACCAGAGCTGCGCGGACGGAGATGCGGTCTCGACCCGGCGGCGGTAGGAACCGAGGTCGTAGTACTGCTCGTCGGCGCTCACGTTCGCCCCAGCCGCTCCACGATGACGGCCCGCGCGGTGCGACCTTCGGGCGTCGGTGTCAGCGGGTAGACGTGCAGCAACCCGTCTTGTTCGTGGTAGTCGACGGATATGCCTGCGGCGGTGGCCTTGTCGACCAAAGCTCGGGCGTCGGGGTGCAGGATGTCGCGGGTGCCGCTGAAAATCGTCAGCGGACCCAGTCCGCTGAGGTCGGCCGCCAGCGGACTGACCCGCGGATCATCCACCGGCAGCTCGCCACGCCACCGCTCAGCGAACACGTGCAGGGCATCGCGACGCAACCACGGGTCGTCGACCGAATCGATGAGCGGATTGGACAGTGACAGGTCGACCACCGGTGAGATCAGCACCGTCTGCGGGACGACGACATCGTGATCGTCACGCAGTGACAGCGCCGTCGACAACGCGATCTGCCCGCCCGCGGAGTCGCCGGCCAGCCCTACGCTCTGCCCCCGCGCAACACTCGTGCGCACCATGTCCACAATCACTGGTACCACGTCGCCGGCGGTGGCGAACGGCACCAGCGGGTAGATGGGAACGATCACTTCCGCCTCGGATTCGGCGGCGATCTGTGCGGCCAATCGCCAATGCTGGCTTGCGATTTCGTTCACCCAGGCGCCACCGTGCAGATAGACGACGGTCCGTTCGGGCGGGCCGGTCTTGCGCTTCTTGGGCGTCAGCGTGTAGATCGGCCAACCCGTCCCACGCTCGAACGCCAACGCCACATCGCGCCGCAACCGCGGCGGCGGACCGAAGAGCTGCCGGTGCTGGGCGCAGTGTTCGATATGCGCGTGCGCCGCCGCCACGCTCGCATAGGCGCGCGTCCGACCCGTCCAGCGAAGCAGCGCCGGCAGCGCCCGACTCCGCAGACTTGTCAACGGTTCATCCCTTCGCCCTCCGCCGGCAACGGCTGCCACTGCCCCGCTACCGAAGTCGTCCAGTGCGGGGCGCGGCGTCCCAGAAACGCCGCTACGCCCTCGCGGGAGTCCGCGCTGCCCATCACCCGGTGATGCAGGCGCGTTTCCAGGTCCGCCACCCGGCGGGGTGGATAGCCGTTGATCATGGTGTCCCACAGCAGTCGCTTGCTCAGCGCGGCCGACATCGGCGCCACATTGACGGCGATGTCATAGGCCACCGCCATGGCATTGTCGAGCACCTGTTCGCTCGGCAGCGCGCGTACGGCGAGTCCCATCGCCACCGCCTCGGCCCCGCCGAAGCTCCGTCCGGTCAGCAACAGATCCGCCGCCACTGCCCCACCCACCAGGTGCGGCAGTGTCCAGTGCGCCATGCAATCCGGTATGATGCCGCGACGTACCTGTGCCACAGCATATTTGGCGTCTTCGGCCACGATCCGGATGTCAGTCTGCAGCGCAATGGTGAGGCCGATTCCGATCGCGTGCCCGTTGACCGCAGCGATCACCGGGGTGCGCAGTTCGAAGGCGGCGGGGTCGGTCGGTGACGCGGTGAACGCCTGGCCGGACGGCGCGTTGAACGGATCTGCTTCGGCGGCGAAGTCGGCACCGGCGCAAAAGGCCTCCCCGGCCCCGGTCAGCACGATCGCGCGTACCGCGTCGTCGTCGTCGCACTGCCGGTACGCCTGGTTGAGCAATGCACCCATCTCCGCGGTATAGGCGTTGCGGCGTTCCGGTCGGTTCAGGGTCAGCAGCGCGACGCCGTCTGCGATTGCGACGGTGAGATCGGCGCCCATCTGCGCAAACCTACCCGGTGGCCACGCTATCGTGGCGCAACGGCCATCTTGACCGTGCGGCAACAGGAGAACCGATGAGAGAAGAAGGCACCCAGTGACTGTCCAGACTCTGGACACCGACTACCTGGTGATCGGTGCCGGAGCTATGGGAATGGCGTTCACCGACACGCTGATCACCGAGTCGCAGGCCCGCGTGGTCATCGTCGACAAAGCACACCAGCCGGGCGGGCACTGGACTACCGCGTATCCCTTCGTGCGCCTGCACCAGCCGTCGGCCTACTACGGGGTGAATTCAAGGACGTTGGGCAACAACACCATCGACGGTGTCGGGTGGAATCAGGGACTTAATGAGCTTGCCCCCGTTGGCGAAGTCTGCGCGTATTTCGATGCCGTGATGCAACAGCAGTTCCTGCCTACCGGGCGGGTCGAGTACTTCCCGATGAGCGAATATCTGGGCGACAACCGTTTCCGCACCCTGGCGGGTGTTGAGTACAGCGTCAACGTGACGCGGCGTGTCGTGGATGCCACCTACCTGCGCGCGGTGGTGCCATCCATGCGCCCGGCGCCCTACGCCGTGGCTCCGGGCATCGACTGTGTGCCGCCCAACGAGTTGCCCCGGTTCGGCGCCCGGGACCGGTACGTGATCGTCGGCGCCGGCAAGACCGGCATGGACGTCTGTTTGTGGCTGCTGCGGCACGGTATCGGCGCCGAGCGGCTGACCTGGATCAAGCCCCGCGACTCCTGGCTGATGGACCGGGCCACGCTGCAACCGGGACCGTCGTTCATCAAGCAGTTCCGGGACAACTACGGCGCACAACTGGAAGCGATCGAGGCCGCGACATCGATCGAGGATCTGTTCGACAGGCTGGAGGCGGCCGGTACCCTGCTGCGACTCGACGCTGCGGTACGCCCGCGGATGTACCGCTGCGCGACGGTGTCGCAGCCGGAGTTTGAGCAACTCCGCCGGATCGAGGACGTGGTCAGGCTGGGGCACGTCCAACGCATCGAGCCGACCGAAATCGTGCTGGACCAGGGTTCCGTCACCTCGACACCGTCAACGCTCTACATCGACTGCACGGCCGACGGTGCGCCCGAGCGGCCCGCCACCGCGGTTTTCGACGGCAGTCAGCTGACGCTGCAGGCGGTGCGCGGGTGCCAGCAGGTGTTCAGTGCCGCGTTCACCGCCCATGTCGAGGTCGCCTACGCCGAGGATGCGGTGAAAAACGAGCTGTGCGAACCGATTCCGCATCCGGACCGCGATGTGGACTGGCTGCGTCTGACCCGTTCCGATCTGCGTAATTTCGCCCGCTGGCTCGACGATCCGGACCTGACCGATTGGCTGAGTGCCGCGCGACTGAATCTGCTCGCCGAGCTGCTGCCGCCGTTGTCGCACAAGCCACGGGTACGCGATCGGGTGGTGTCGATGTTCCAGTCGAAACTCAACACGGCCGCTGAGCAGTTGGAGAAGCTGCTCAGCGATGCCTAGCGGAGCAGCCGTGCCCGACAATGCCGAGCTGGACGCACCGCTGGTCGAGGTGCCCGACCAGGGATACGTGTATCGCACCGGCTGGCGGCTGGGCACATCCGACATCGACGAGCACCGCAGGCTGCGTCTGGACGGCGTCGCGCGCTACATCCAGGAGGTCGGTGCCGAGCATCTCGCCGATGCGCAGCTGGCCGAAGTCCACCCGCACTGGATCGTGCTGCGCACGGTGATCGACGTGTTCGAGCCCCTCGAGATACCCAGCGACATCACCTTCCGCCGGTGGTGTGCGGGACTCTCCAGCAGATGGTGCGACATGCGGGTGCAGCTGTTGGGCGCCGAGCGCGGTCGCATCGAGACCACGGGCTTCTGGATCTGCATGAACAAGGACACTCTGACCCCCTCGCGGCTCAGCGACGGCGCCGTTCAGCGGTTCGGCAGCACCACAGATGAGCACCGACTCAAGTGGCGGCCGTGGCTCATCGCACCGATCGAGGATGCGCGGGAAGTCACGTTTCCGTTGCGCCGCACCGACATCGACCTCTTCGAGCACGTCAACAACACGGTCTACTGGCACGGCGTACACGAAATACTCGGCCGCGTACCCGAACTGGAGCAGCGACCTTACCGCGCGGTGCTCGAATACCGCCGCCCCATCAAGTACGGCGAGAACTTGATCATCCGCTGGCAGCCCAGCGGCGACACCGTGCGCATGCATTTCACCGTGGGTGACGACGTGCGCGCAGCGGCTCTGGTGCGCAGAATCTAGTCGCCGCCGAAGCACTTCAGCTGTGCCGCGCGATCGTTGGCTGCGTGCCGTTGCGGCAACCCCGGACGCGTACTCTCGCGCTAATGCACGACGACAAAGCGCGCGATCTGGCAGTGGACTACTACCGCGTGTCCGGTGTGGTCCTCATCGTGCTGGGACACTGGCTCGCCGCGGCGATCACCTACCACGACGGCCAGTTCGGTCGGCAGAATCCACTTCTCGACCTGCCCTGGACGCAATGGCTGACCTGGATCTTCCAGGCGGTCCCGGTGTTCTTCCTGGTGGCCGGTTACGCCGGCGCGGTGTCCTGGAAACACCGTTACGACGGGGACAGCATGTCGCGTCAGGTGTGGCTGCGGCGTCGGCTGGCGCGCGTCCTCGGACCGACCGCCGTGTACGTCGCGCTGGTGTCCACCGCGGTGGCGATCCTGGATTACACCGGTGTCGCCGGGGCGGTGCTGGAGTACGCCGGCTGGGCGGTGGCCATGCACCTGTGGTTCCTCGCGGTCTACGTGGTGGTGGTGTCGCTGACGCCGATTGCGATTGCCGCCCAGCGACGTTGCGGCCTGTGGGCCCCGGCCATCCTGGGCGTAGCGGTGGTGCTCGTCGACGTGATCTCGCTCGCCGGGCAGGTGTGCTGGCTGGGCTGGCTGAATTACCTGCTGTGCTGGGCCGCGCTGTACCAGCTCGGAATAGCTTGGCGTGCCGGGTCATTGAGCGGCCGCCGCGCGATACTGCTGGCCGTCGGGTCGGCGGTGGCGCTGATGTTGCTGATCTGGCCCGGCCCGTACCCGGTGAGCATGATCGGCGTTCCGGGTCAGGCCATCCAGAACACCACACCCCCATCGATGGCGATGCTGGCGTTCGGGTGCATGCAGGCCGGGATCGCGGTGGCGGTGGCGCCGGCGCTGAACCGCGTGCTGGGGGGACGGTTCGTACACCGCGCCCTGGCGGTGGCCAACACCAACGTGATGGCCCTGTACCTGTGGCACATGCTGCCCGTGGTGATCGTGGCGGTCATCGCCTACCCGGCGGGGTTGTTGCCCCAGCCGCCTGAAGGAACCGCCGGGTGGTGGTTGGCGCGGCTGGAATGGTGGGCCGTGCTCGGCCTGGTCACCGCCCTAGAGCTGCTCGTGTTGTGGTGGGGCCGGCAGGTTTTCGCCGCGCCGTTGCCCAGCTTCGGGCTGCCGGTCGCGCCACGGTGGACCGAAGCGACGATGTTCACCGGCACCGCGGCCGCGGCGTACGCCCTGGCGTTCCTGGCCGCCTTGGGCTTTGCACCCGACGGCCATCTCCCCGGGCTGACCGTGCTCGTATTCGCCTGCGGGTTGACCCTGGTCGCGTTGTGTCCGGCGACGGCGAGTCGCGCGGCCGTGCCTCAGGATTCAGGTCTGCAGAACGAGTCTGCCGGCGACCGCTGACAGCTCGATCGCCGACCGGCGCGGGGTGGCGTCCCTATGCGGTGGCCGCGGTGGTGCGATCTGCTGAGCCGAGTCGCGCCAACTCCGGATAGGCCGGTCGGTGCGGCAGTACCGCCAATACCGGGAACGTGTCGGTTGCCGGCACTCCTGTGGGGTAGCCGGCCCGCAAGAAATTCACGAACTTCGCGACGGCGTCGATTACAACCATGTTCTTCACTTTCGTGGCCCGGAGAGGCCAGTGATTTCCCGCCAATCCGTGGGTCGAAACAACCCGGGCGCGTCTACAACGTCGCCAAGTGGGTAACCGCGACCACAATGCGAACGAGGGAGGGCCGTCGATGGCTGCCACGGAAGTAGGCGATTATCTGCTGCAGCGTCTGCGGGAATGGGGTGTCACCAAGGTCTTCGGCTACCCCGGTGACGGCATCAACGGTCTGCTCGCGGCCTGGGGGCGCGCCAAGAACGATCCGGCTTTCATCCAGGCCCGACATGAGGAGATGGCCGCGTTCGAGGCGGTCGGGTACGCGAAATTCGGTGGTGGGCTGGGGGTGTGCGCGGCCACCTCCGGGCCCGGCGCGATCCACCTGCTCAACGGCCTCTACGACGCGAAGCTCGACCGGGTGCCGGTGCTGGCCATCGTCGGTCAGACCAACCGCTCGGCGATCGGGGGTTCTTATCAGCAAGAGGTTGACTTGATGAGCCTCTTCAAGGACGTTGCCAGTGATTACGTGCAGATGGTCACGGTGCCCGAGCAATTGCCCAACGTGCTGGACCGCGCTATCCGTACCGCCCTGACCCGCCGGACGCCGACCGCGCTGATCATTCCCGCCGACGTGCAGGAGCTCGAGTATTCGGCGCCGACCCACGAGTTCAAGATGGTGCCGTCCAGTCTGGGATTCGAGCAACCCGTGGTCGAACCGTCGCACGAGGGCCTGCGGCAAGCTGCCGACGTGTTGAACGCGGGCGAGCGGGTGGCGATGTTGATCGGTTGCGGTGCACGCGATGCGGTGGCAGAGGTCACCGAGCTCGCAGATGTGCTGGGCGCCGGGGTTGCCAAGGCGCTGCTGGGCAAGGACGTACTTTCCGACGAATTGCCTTGGGTGACTGGGGCGATCGGCCTGCTGGGCACCCGCCCGAGCTATGAGATGATGCGGGACTGCGACACCTTGATCACCATCGGGTCGAGCTTCCCCTACTCGCAGTTCCTGCCGGAGTACGGCAAAGCACGTGGCGTGCAGATCGACATCGATCCGACGTTGATCGGAATGCGCTATCCCAACGAGGTGAACCTGGTCGGTGACGCCGCCGCCACGGTCCGCGCGCTGTTGCCGCTGCTGCGACGCAAATCCGACCGGACCTGGCGCGACACGATAGAGCGCAATGTGGCGCGGTGGTGGGAAACCATGGCGATGGAAGCCGATGTCGCCGCCGATCCGATCAACCCGATGCGGCTGTTCGCCGAGCTGTCCCCGCTGCTGCCCGACGATGCGATCGTCACCGCGGACTCCGGCTCCGCAGCGAATTGGTATGCGCGCCAACTGAAGTTGCGCGGCACGATGCGTGGATCGTTGTCCGGCACACTAGCCACCATGGGCCCGGCGGTCCCCTACGCCATCGGTGCAAAATTCTGTCAGCCGGACCGGCCGGTGATCGCGTTCGCCGGCGACGGCGCCATGCAGATGAACGGGATGGGCGAACTGATCACGATCGCGCACTACTGGCACCAGTGGCAGGACCCGCGACTGGTGATCGCGGTGCTGCACAACAACGACCTGAACCAGGTGACCTGGGAGATGCGCGCCATGGGCGGCGCGCCGAAGTTCCCGGAATCCCAGACACTTCCCGACGTCGACTATGCCGGCTTCGCCGCGAGTCTGGGGTTGGGCCATGCCACCCTGACCGATCCGGAGCAGATTTCCGCCGCTTGGGATAGGGCGCTGCACTCCGACCGCCCTACCGTACTGGACGTGCACTGCGACCCGGACATCCCGCCGGTGCCGCCGCACGCGACCTTCGAGCAGATGAAGAGCGCCGCCGGCGCGGTGTTGCGCGGCGACGAGGACGCCATCGGCATCATCAGAGAAGGCATCAAGATCAAAGCACAGGAGTTCCTGCCACACCGGAGCACTCGGAAACAGTGACGCGTATATTCCGCTCAGGCAGAGAGTAATTCGCGCAGACGCGCGCCTGGCCGACACCGCCTGGTCAGGCCCGCACGGAGCGCGTGGACCTGCGGTCCTGCGACTCGTTGCACGCGTGGGTGACACAGGCCACAGGTTTGATACCTCCGGCACGCGGAAACACCCCTTGATGCAGGGGAAGAAATCGGACAGACAAGTGCGGGAGAGCACGCGGTCCGGAACCTGTTGACCGAGCGCAATCGACGATCAGCGCGAAGTCGCCATGCACGCAAGTGAGCAACAGGAGGAATACATGGCCGAGAAGAGTGGACCCCAAGAGGCCGTCGAGGGTGTCGTCGAGGGCGTAAAGGGCAAGGCGAAGGAAGTCATCGGCGCCGTCACCGGCCGCGACGACGTCAAGCGTGAAGGCCAGGCTCAGCAGGACAAAGCCGACGCCCAGCGCGACGCCGCAAAGAAAGAGGCCGAGGCCGAAGCCGCCCGCGGTGGTGCCGAGGCTGCAGAGCAGCGCCAGAAGGCCAACCAGTAGTTTTCTCTCACGGAGAATGGGCCCAGTCCACGACTGGGCCCATTCTCGTATGATCATTCCCGGGACCGCTAGGACCGGCGTGTGCCGAGCCGTCCTATCGGAGTGTCGTCGAGATGTTCCAGCAGCTCGGCAGCATTCTCGAAAACTGCTATCGCACCGGCATTTTCAAGCTCGCCTCGGGACACACCCCCGCTGAGTACGCCGATGATCGGCACTTCGGCGCGTACGCACGCCTCGGCATCCCAGACGGCGTCTCCGACGAAGACAGCGCGCTCGGCGGTAACGCCGGCCTTGTCGAGTGCCACGTTGACAATGTCGGGTTTGGGTTTGGCGGTGTCGACATCATCTGCGGAGGTGACTGCGGCGACCACGTCGTCGCAGTCGAGCACCTCGCGGAGTAGCGACAGCTCGTCCGGCGGCGCTGACGTCGCCAGAACCACTTGCAAGCCCAGGTCAGCCACCCGTTGTAGCAGTTCGCGGGCCCCCGGTAGTGGCTGCAGCAGTGATGCAGACTCTTTGTAGTACTGAGAGTGGAGATCCTTCAATTTCGACTGCACATCATCTGACTCGCCCTCGGAGAACGACTTCACCAGAGTCGTGCCGTCCATCCCGATGGACCGGTGCACGCGCCACATCTCGGCATCGACGCCGAGTTCGGCGAAAGCCCGCTGCCAGGCTTGTACATGCAGGTAGTTGGAGTCCACCAGGGTGCCGTCGATATCGAACAGGACGGCGGGATTTGCCTGATTCTCGTTGCTGGACAAGGTGATCAGAAGATGATCGCGATGGCGGCGAAGTCGATGAGTAGCAACGCGAGTCCGGCCAGCGGAACCAGGTGGCCACGCCGGCGGAATGCGGTGAAGAAGGAGACGACGACCGTCAGCGCGGCCACCACCGGCGCGCCGTAGAACAGCACGCCGTACAGCAGTCCGCTGGGTCCCAGATTCGGGCAGTGCGCCGCGCTGCAGGCGGCCACGCTCATTGCCGCACCGACGGCGAAGATCATGATCAGAGCCGCCGCGGGCACGGTCAGCAACGCCAGCACCCAGTTCACCAACCCGCGACGCGAACGGTTGCTGTCCGACGGAGAAACGGGCGGGTCAGCGACGTGGTGGGTCGCCTCGCGTTGTTGCAGACTCATGGGCGCTCCTTGGTGGGTCACATTTTTCGACTACCCAGGCTGGTTGGACCGAAACCTGCGCGCTCAGACCCGGCACGCCAGCTCGGCCGCCCGACGCAGCCGGCGCCGCCATCGTCCGGCAGCCTCACCGGCGCGAAGTGGCGCGGCGATTCGCCTTCTTGATCGCTTCCACCAGTTCGGCTTTCGTCATCCGGGACCGGCCGGGCACGTCGAGACGACGGGCGATATCGAGCAGGTGCTTCTTGCTGGCGTTGGCGTCCACACCCTCGTCTGAGGGCAGCGGGTTGTCGAGCCCCCCGCGCTCGGCGCGGTCGTCGGACGGACCGCGTTGATCTTTGGCTTCCCAATGGTCGCCGACCTTTTCGTAACTGTGCTTGACCGCGGCGTAGGCGACCCGGTGGGCTCGCTCAGCGCTGTCGTACTGTTCGGCGGCAGCGTCGTGGGCCTTGGCGAAGGTGCGCTGCGCCTTCGCGCTCGACCGGCGCAACGTCGCGGGCAGTTCGTCTTTCTTCGGCGCGCCGCCCTTGGTGGTCTTCGGCATCTCAGCGCTCCAAATCTGTTCCGGCTCAAGAACTCTCAGCACGCTGCTGGGCGGCAGCGTAGCCAAGCTGCAGAAAATCGGCTCCCGCCAGCGCGGTGAACGTGCCGGCCATCAAACGGGTGAACCTGGGCGCAAACACCAGACCGAACGCGAAGCCGGTGGCGACCCACATGTCGAGGCAGAACGGGCAGGTCAGCAATTCGCCCATCGTGTGCCGAAAAGTGCTGTCGTGCCGCGCTTCTTCTTTCACCTCAGCCGGGCCTGCGGCGCCCTGGTAGCGGGTGAACGGCGCCCGGAGCGGGCTCGTCACCGCGTCTTTGGCGATTGTCCTGGACAGCTTGTGGGTACCGATCGTCACCAGCACCAGGTCTTGCGGATGCCAACGCTTCGGCAACCCCCGGCCGGTCACCCTGGCCGCCACCGTCGCCACGCTCACCACCAGGCAGTACAGCGCCATCGATGCGACGTATCCGGCCATCGGCCGGGATTCGGCGCCACGATAGGCATCGGCTTCCTGGCGCACCTTGTCGACGACGGCAACGCCTGCCTCGGTTATCTCAGCCATTTCGCTCCCTTTGACGCTTCCGCCGCGTCACCCATTCCAGTCATGAACCGTACGACGGATAGTTGTGCTGCTTCAGGATCCGCGCCAGATGAACTGCATTGCGCGCCGCTGCTGCGGTGGCCGACGCCACCGCTTCGGGCACCTCGTCGAGATCGTTGTAATCGACGGTTTCCATGGCGCGACCGTTCCAATAGGTGCTGGCCTGCGCCGGCAAGCTGAAGCCAATGTCGTTGAGCCCCTGGAACACATCGGCGATGACCTTGTGGGCCCCGTCCTCGTTGCCGACCACGCTGACCAGCGCCACTTTGCCGACCATCGCCGGCGTCCCGTCGTCGTCAGTATTGGACAGTTCGGCGTCGAGCCGCTCCAGCACGCGTTGCGTGATGCTTGACGGATGCCCCAGCCAGACCGGTGTGCTGATGAGCAGGATGTCGGCGGCCAGAATTTTTTTGCGGATGTCCGGCCACTCGTCACCGTCGCCCATGTCGCTTTCGACACCGGGTGCGATGTTGTGGTCGACACAACGAATGAGCTCACATTCGACCCCGGCACCGCCCAATTCCCTGCTGACATGTTCGGCGATGAGTTCGCTGCTCGAGGCCGCCGGACTGGGTTTGAGGCTGCATACCAGACCCAGGGCGCGCAGCGGCGGCAAGGAGTCAGTCACCCTGGGCAGATACCCGCTAGTCGGGTGGCAAAACGCGATGAGTTGCCGTCGTCGCCACCGGGTAACCGGCCGGGATGGATCAGTCGCAGGCGCCGTTGCTCGAAGCGCTGGATGATTACCACCGCTACCACCGCTACGGCTTCACCCCGCCGGGCCACCGGCAGGGCGCCGGCGCCGACGACCGGGTGTTGGCGATCATGGGCAAAGACCCGTTCCGCAACGACGTCCTGGCCAGCGGCGGCCTCGACGATCGGCTGAGCCGCGGGAAATACCTCAGCCGCGCAGAAGAATTGATGGCCGATGCGGTGGGTGCCGACTCGGCGTTCTTCTCGACGTGCGGCAGTTCACTGTCGGTGAAGGCGGCGATGCTGGCGGTGGCCGGGGGTGCCGACGGTGGCTTGCTGGTGGCCCGGGACAGTCACAAGTCGATCGTTGCGGGCCTGATCTTCTCCGGTGTCCGGCCGCAGTGGATCGCGCCGCGGTGGGACAGCGACCACCACTTGTCCCATCCGCCGTCGCCGGATCAGGTGCGGGAAGCCTGGGACCGGCATCCTGATGCCGCCGGCGCGCTGATCGTCAGCCCCAGTCCGTACGGCACCTGTGCCGACATCGCCGGTATCGCCGAGGTCTGCCACAGCCGCGGCAAGCCGCTGATCGTTGACGAGGCGTGGGGGGCTCATCTGCCGTTTCACGAGGACCTGCCGACCTGGGCGATGGACGCCGGTGCCGACGTCTGTGTGGTCAGCGTGCACAAGATGGGAGCGGGATTCGAACAGGGGTCGGTCTTTCATGTGCAGGGCGACCTGGTGGACGCCAAACATCTGTCGGCCTGCGCCGACCTGCTGATGACCACCAGCCCGAATGTGATGGTCTACGCCGCCCTGGACGGCTGGCGCCGCCAGATGGTGGAGCACGGCCATGAGTTGTTGAGCGCGGAGCTCGAACTGGCCCGGGTGTTGCGGACCAGGCTGTCGGAAATTGCCGACCTCGCTGTGCTCCAGGACGAGTTGCTGGGCAAGGAGGCGTCCCACGACCTGGACACCACCCAGGTGCTGATGGACGTGTCCGCAACTCGGACATCGGGATATCAGGCCGCCGACTGGCTGCGGGAAAACTGCCACCTCGACGTCGGAATGAGCGATCACCGTCGGATTCTGGCCACCATGTCTTTTGCCGACGACCACCGGACCGTTGCGCGACTTGTGCAGGCGATGACCCAATGGCGCAGCGCCGCAGCTGATTTCGACGAACCGCCACAGATTCGGCTGCCCGCACCGGACGAGCTGCAGCTGGAGTCGGTCCACCTGCCGCGCGACGCATTCTTCGGCCCGGCCGAGATGGTACCGGCGGCCAGAGCGGCCGGGCGGATCGCCGCCGAGCAGATCACCCCTTACCCGCCGGGCATTCCGGCGGTCGTGCCCGGCGAACGTCTCAACGAAGCCGTTGTCGACTACCTGCGTTCGGGCGCCGCGGCCGGCATGAACCTGCCTGATGCCACCGATTCAAGCGCCAAGGAGTTCCGTGTGGTCGCCTGAGCGCTCTACTCGGTGCCGCCCAACGTGCGGTTGGCCGACCGCAAGTCCGTATTGGCGGCAGTCAATTCGGCGTTGTGGTCCTCCAGACTCAGGATCCGCGCAATACCGGCCAGATTGACACCGGCCTCGACCAGCGCACTGATCCGCTTGAGTCGGGCCAGGTCCGCGCCGCTGTACCGACGGGTTCCGCCCTCACTGCGGGCCGGCGTGACCAGCCCATACCGCTCGTAGAGGCGCAGCGACTGCACGGCGATACCGGACAGTTCCGCGGCGACCGATATCCCGTATACACCGTGATCGGGTGCCGGTACGTCGACACGATCGGCCATTCACAATCCCCTCACATGCGCCACAGAAAACCTGTTTACCATACTTGCGAACAACTATCGAGAGTGTTATAAAAAATCTATGCCAGTTGGCATAGATAGTGAAGTCGCTCAGAGCAGACAGGAGTAAGGAGTGACCGCCATGCTGATGCGTACTGACCCGTTCCGTGAACTGGACCGATTCGCCCAGCAGGTGCTAGGAACAGCGGCGCGACCAGCAGTGATGCCGATGGACGCCTGGCGCGAGGGTGAGGAGTTCGTCGTCGAGTTCGACCTTCCCGGCGTCAGCGCCGACTCGCTCGACATCGACATCGAACGCAACGTGGTGACCGTGCGTGCGGAACGTCCCAGCCTCGACCCCGGCCGCGAAATGCTCGCCACCGAGCGGCCGCGCGGAGTTTTCAGCCGCCAACTGGTCCTTGGTGACAACCTCGACACCGAAAAGATCGAGGCCTCCTACGACGGAGGTGTGCTGCGGCTGCGCATTCCGGTCGCCGAGCGGGCAAAACCGCGCAAGATTTCCGTCGGTCTCCGCAATGGCCACAAGTCGATCGCCGAGGAGAACAGCCGGGAGGTGATAAACGCCTGATTACGCACTGGTTCGGGCCGCGGCCGTGGCCGGCGCTACGGCCGCGCCCGCACCGCGTCAGGCGGCACCGGCCGGTGCAGCTGTGCAACTGAATCTAGGGAAGGCGGCGTCCGCGATGTCCAGGGATCTCGAGGGTCCGACGACACCACCGGGACAGGCCGCGTCCGAGGGGGCGTCCCAGCGGCAGGGTTCGTTTCGGTTCTTCATCGCCGACCAGCGCTGGGAATGGTCAGACCAACTGCAGCTGATGCACGGTTACCAACCGGGCAGCATCAGCCCCACCACCGAACTGGTGCTGTCGCACAAACATCCCGACGACCGCGACAAGGTCGCCGCAGCCATCGCGGACACGGTGAAAACCGGCAGAGCGTGGCGCACGCGTCACCGCATCATCGACGCCACCGGACAGGTGCACCACGTCGTCGTGGTGAGCGACCAGCTCCTCGACGATCACGGAGAGGTTATCGGCACCCATGGCTTCTATGTCGACGTCTCCCCCATCGCCGGCCGGGCGCAAGAAGCACTGGTCACCGCGAAGTTGGCGGAGATCGCCGAGAACCGCGCCGCCATCGAACAAGCCAAAGGCATGTTGATGCTGATCTACGGCATCGACGACGATGCGGCGTTCGATCTACTTAAGTGGCTGTCCCAGGAATCCAACATCAAGCTGCGGGCGCTGGCCGAACAGATCGTCAGGGACTTCCGCACCGTAACGCCCGCAGTTGCCCCGAAGAATGACTTCGACCAGCTGCTGCTGACCGCACACCGGCGGGTCGGCCGCACCACTACCTGAGGTTTCAGCCCTTCAGTTCGATGCGCCCTCGGTGTCGTCGAAGAACGACCATTCTCCGTCTGCGTTGACCTCCAGACGCCAGCCCAGCTCGGAGTTGTCGGCGACCTGGTCGACGAACCAGGCGTGGGCATCTTCGGCGCTTTCGATCTCCTTGGTCGCGACGACTTCACCGTGCGGGTCCATAACTCTGAATTCAGCCATGCCACAGGGGTTCCCACGAGGCCGGGTTTCAACCCGGGTGATCACCGGGCGACGATCACCGGCATCCGCGCTGAGTGCACCACCGCGTTGCTCACCGAACCCAGCAACGCCCCGGCGATGGCACCTCGCCCGTGACTGCCCACGACGACGAGTTGAGCCGATTCCGATCGCGCGACGAGTTGGTGGGCCGGACGATCGGACACCACGACCGGGGAAACGGTGACGTCTGGATACCGCTCCCGCCAACCGGCCAGCCGTTCGGCCAGACTGAGCTCGGCTTCAACCTTGACCTGCGACCAGTCCAGTCCCGGCAGCTCGATCACTTCCCGGTCGCTCCAGGCGTGCAGCGCGATGAGTTCGACGCCCCGGCGCGAGGCCTGGTCGAAAGCCAGCGCGGTCGCCGCTTCCGATGCCGGCGACCCGTCGATACCCAGCAGCACCGGCGCACCGAGCGGATTGGGCATCAGCGGATCTTCGTCGTGGATGACAGCGACCGGGCACTTGGCGTGCCGCACCACGCTGGAACTGACCGAACCGAGCAACAACCGGGCCACGGCTCCCCGACCAGACGATCCCACCACCAAAAGATTTGCGTGTGTTGAGATTTCGATCATCGTGGCCACCGGGGTGGCAAAGATCAGTTCGCTGTTGACGGTCAGCTTGCGGTCCGGTGGGACGGATTTCTCGGCGAGCTGGACCGCCTCGGCGACGATCTTGCGTCCGCCGTCTTCCTGCCAGACCGTCCAGGTATCCGGGTAGGGCATCGGCGGCCAGGTCGACACGTCGGTGTTGACCACGTGCACGACGGTCAACGGGATGTTCTTGAGGGCCGCATCGCGGGCCGCCCATACGACAGCCGCGTTCGATGCAGGCGAACCGTCGGCGCCGACCACGACCCCGTCGGCCTTGATGTTCCCGGCTGCCGTCATCTCGCGGCCCTCCGATCAGGTGTTGTTGGCCGGCATGGCTGCGATCAGTGGCGTGTCGACACCCACCCGACCCACCACCGCGCTACCGCCTGGTGATCCGAGCGCGGCGCTGCGACCGGGCAGGATCTGGCGGAAGAACGCCGCGTTGTCGTCGAGGTGGATCAACTCGTCCTCCGGAAGATCGCCTTCCCAATAGATGGCATCCACCCGGCAGGCCGGCTTACAGGCTCCGCAGTCGACACACTCGTCGGGATTGATGTACATCGTTCGGGCGCCTTCATAGATGCAGTCAACGGGGCATTCCTGCACGCAGGACTTCTCGGCCACGTCCAGGCATTCCTTGCCGATTACATAGGTCATGGTGTCACGGTATGCGGCAACCGTCAGCCCCCGCGCCTATCCAAGGCCCTCAACGAGAAGGACCAAAGACCCCTTTTCAGGAGGGGACCACAACCACTGGCACCCGCGCGGCGTGCGCGACCCTCGAACTGACCGAGCCCAGCAGCATCCCGGTGAATCCGCCGCGGCCGCGGCTTCCGACGACGACCAACTGGGCCCGCTCGGCCGCATCCAGCAGCCACTTCGCGGGCGTGTCGCAGACCAGCGATCGCTGCACGTGGACGTCGGGATACCGCTCCTGCCAGCCGGCCAATCGTTCGGCGAGCACCTGTTGTCCCTCGCCCTCGCGCTCGTGCCAATCCATGCCCAGCGCCGGGAAGACCCCGACATCGCTCCACGCGTGCAGCGCGACCAGGTCGACGCCGCGGCGGGAGGCTTCGTCGAACGCGAACGCCGTCGCGGCCTCCGACGCCGGCGAACCGTCGATACCCACCAGCACGGGTGCGTGCGGGTCCGGGGCAACGATGCCGTCGCCGCACCGAATGACCGCGACCGGGCAATGCGCGTGCTGGAGCAGCGCCGCCGTGACCGAACCCAGCAGCATCCGGCCCAACGCACCCATCCCCTGGCTGCCCACCACCACCAGCTGGGCCTGTTCGGATGCTTCGATCAGCGACGGAACCGCGTTGGCGTAGACCACCTCCACGTGGACTTCGGGCGGTTCGGTCCCGGTTTCGGACACCGTCTTGCGAGCGTGCGCGACGACCTCGTCGGCGTTGTCCTTCTGCCACGCCGGCATCTCGGTATAGAGCTGACCCACCGGCCAGCCGACGACGACGGGTGCGACCGCGTGCAGCAGGGTGAGCTGCACATCGCGCAGGGCGGCTTCGCGGGTCGCCCATGCCAGGGCCGCGTCGGACTCGGCCGAACCGTCGACCGCGACCAGGATCCCGTATTTCGCCACAAGGCCCGATACTACGAGACCCCTGCCGCCGGGCGTTGGGCCTGGGCTGACGTTGAGACTCGGGTTCTAGCGGCCGTCGCGAAGCAGTGTGTCGATGATGCCCAGCACGTCGGTGTCGCTCAGGTGCTGACCGTCCGAGACGATTCTGAGCAGCGCCTTGAGGTCCAGCATCTGCTGCAGATAGACCAGGCACGGTGGGCAGTCGGCCAGATGCCTGGCCACGATCGCGTCCCACTGGCGCGGGTCGGAGTCGACCAGGTCGTCGACGAGCCGGACGAATTCGACGCAGTCGATGGCGGGCACGGAGTCGTCGTAGACGGTCATCGTTGATACCGCCTTTCCAGTTCGTTGCGAAGGTTCCCTCGGGCGCGATACAGCAGCGCGCGCTGCGCGTCGGCCGACAGTTCCAGGATCTCGGCGGCTTCCTCCGACGACGTGCCGACCAGGTCGCGCAGGATGATTAGCTGGCGCTGCCGCACCGGCAGCGTGTCCAGCGCGGCCCGCACGAACCCGACGAGTTCGCGTTGCACGGTCCGGTCTTCCGGCAGGAACCGTCTCGACGGCGGCAGGCTCCAGTGCCCGGCGTCGGGGTGACCCGCCGGGTGCATCCGGCCCGACAGCGGATCGTCGTCCTCGGAGAGCACCTCGTGTTCGCGGATCCGGGTTTCCCGACGACGGTGCCGCAACGCGGTGTGCTTGACGATTCCGAACAACCAGGTGGCGATCGAGGAGCGGCCCTCGAACGACTCCGCTGACCTGAGCACCTGGATCCAGGCCTCCTGCACCACCTCTTCGGCCATCGCGGGTGAACTGACCATCGTGCAGGCGAACTTCACCATCGGCCGGTGATAGTCGCGTACCAGGCCGGCCAGCGAGAATCCGCCGACCGAGTGCTCGCTCAGCGCCATCTCAGGGGCAGCGGCCCAGTTCCCAGCGCAACTGAGCCTCAGACGGCGACTGCACCGGGATGAACGCGGCCTCCCGGTAGCGGCGGCTGGCGGGCGTCCTGCTCGCGTAGCCTTTGCCGCCGGCAGTGCGGACCTCCAAAGCTGCTCCGGCACTGGCGATTTGGGCAGAATCGAGGCGCAATTTCAGCAGTTCCCTCTTGCCGGGCGCCCGTTCTCCCCCGACCGCATCGGCCATTTCGGTCAGCCGCGTCTCTGCTGCAACGAGCTGGTGACCCAGCGTGTCGACCTCGTCGGTGTATACCGCATTCACCCCGGACAACCCCGACCTGGCTTGGGCCACAGCGGTTTTCGCCAAACCGATGCACATGGCGGACTGCAGCACCAGGAAGGTCGGCCGCACCGCGGCAAGGAACTCCTCGAAATCGGTGGACAACACCTGTTCGGCGGGGACGTGCACGTCGGACAAGTTGAGATACGACGACGCCGTGCTGTCCATCGCCAGCAACGTGAACCGGTCTCCTACCGTGACACCTGCGGTCCGCAGCGGCAGCGCAACGATCAGTTGCTCGCCTCGGTCGGTACGTGCCGCGGTGACCAGCAGCGAGTCCTCGTACAAGTTCGACGCCCACCGGATCGGACCGCTCACCCGGTAGCCGCCGTCGGCCGCTGTGGCGGTGAGTTCGAGGTTGCCGCACCCGGCCGACTCCTTGAAGGCGGCGGCCATGCCGGTCACCCCCAGTGCGGTGCCGGCCAGCAGCGGCTGCACCGCTGCGAGGCTGAATGGCGTTGCCGCCGTAAGCAGGTACTCCACCGTCATGCGGTTGGCCCACACCGAGAACCCGGTGCTCATGCACTCCCCGGAGATCGCCTTGATCACCTCGGCCATCCGGCCCAGCTTGCCGTCCGCATTGCCCGGTGCTCCCGCCCCGAGCAGACCCGCGGCACCCAGGCCGACGAAGCTGCGGCGCGCAGTGTCCGCACCGCGGTCCAATGCGTCCGCCCAGGCACGGATGTCTGCCAACAGATCGGGGTCGAGCAGGCCGGTCGTGGCGTCGATCGTGGTTGTCACTCTGTCTGCCTAGCCGATCGAAAGTTCCGAGTCGACAGTTACGGGACGCCTGAATGTATTCACCACGGGCGACCAGGCGATGGCGTTGTCATGGATCTCTTGCAGCGTTGCATCGTCGGCGTCGCCGGCCAATGTCACCGTGCAGCGCACGTCGGTGATACCCAGCACTTTGCCGTCCGGAGTGTCACCGACGCCCCACACGGCGGAGATGTCGATGTCGCCCTCCATCTCGACCTCGATCTTGGTCAGGGTCACCCCGCGGTGGGTGGCATTGGCCAGCAATCCGACCGAGATGCACGAGCCGAGCGCCGCCAGGCAGGCCTCGGACGGGTTGGGCGCCGAATCGTCGCCCAGCAGCGCCGGCGGTTCGCCGACCAGCATCGGCGCCAGATCGCGCACGTAGGTCATGTTGCGGAACCCGGACTCGCAGACCGTCTTGGCTTTCAGGGTCTTTCGGCCCGTGCTGGGGTCGGCCTTGGCGTTGCACGACAGGCGGTCCAGACCCTGAGCATCGATGACAAGCGCGTTGGTCATGACGTCCTCCACTTCTGCAGGCGATGTGCTGTTCGAAGCGTTAGTGCCGGCCCGACCGGAGAACGTGACGGTGAGCTACGTCACAAAGTCGATGAGCTCTTCGACGCGGCCGATCAGCGCCGGCTCCAAGTCGTTCCAGTCGCGCACCCTGGACCTGATCCGCTGCCAGGCCCGGGCAATGTCGGCCTGGTTGGCGTGCGGCCAGCCGAGCGCCTGGCAGACCCCGCACTTCCACTCGATGGTCCGCGGCACCGTCGGCCAGGACTCCAGGCCCAGCCGCTGCGGTTTGACGGCCTGCCAGATGTCGACGAAGGGATGCCCGACCACCAGGGTGTCGGCGCCGCCGGGGCCTTGTCGCACAGCCTCGGCGATGCGCGACTCTTTCGACCCGGCGACCAGGTGATCGACCAGCACCCCCAACCGGCGCCCGGGACCTGGCCGGAACTTGGCTACGACCCCTACCAAATCGTCGACCCCGCCCAGATATTCGACGACCACACCTTCGAGTTTCAGGTCCGCACCCCACACCTGGGCGACCAGCTCCGCGTCGTGGCGGCCTTCCACGTAGATGCGGCTGGCACGCGCCACCCGGGCCCGCGCGCCCGGCACGGCGACCGACCCGGACGCCGTCCGCGCAGGCGGGGCCGGTGCTGCCCGGCGCGGTGCGGTGAGGATCACCGGCTGGCCGTCCAGCAGGAAACCCGGACCCAGTGGGAAACCGCGGGTCTTGCCGTGCCGGTCCTCGAGGTCGACACGGCCGTACTCGACGCGGACCACCGCGCCGACGTAGCCGGTCTGGGCGTCCTCGACGACCATGCCCATCTCGACGGGGTGTTCTACAGAGCGGGGTTTGCGCCGCGCACCTCCGGCCAGGACATCGGTTCCATAGCGATCCATCACCCGGCAATAGTTCTTGCCGATCGTGAATTTCACGACGGGACACGCCGTGGGCGCGTCGCCGCTTTCACCCTCGCGGCAGAGGTGTCGACAGTCGGCGCCGCGCGAATGAGTGCCGGAGACGGTGAATCAAGCTGCAAAGTAACGGATCTGATTGATCCGGTCGCCGCGCCATGCCACGTCGGCGAACAAGACGCCGCGTCCGCGGCGGGTGTCGATCGACACCGCCACGGTTGGCCCGGCCCCGATCACCTTGGTCCACTTGGCATCCCGCAGTTGGTCGACGAGTTGGGCGAGGTCGATGCCCTCCTCGTCACCCAGCGTGATGGTGGCCGTGGCCACCAACGCCCGGGACGCGACGCCCTGCTCACCCCGTGCCACCGCACCGAGGAAGTTCTCCAGCACCTTCTTGTGCCGCGCGCCGACCCGACGAAAACCCGCCATGAAACCGACGGTGCCGAGCGGACCCTGATTGCCGAGCAATCCCCGGGCCAGGTTCACACCCGGTGGCAGGGCGCGCGTCCCTGACTTGAGGAACTGCAGCATCATTGCCGGCAACTCCCAGTACGCCCGCAGCCGGGCCACCTGCCACTGATCGCCGACCTTGCGCAGGTCGTAACGCAGGAAGGCCGGAATGCGCATGGTGACCGCCGGTCCCATCCCGACTTCGAGTTCGAGATCGCGCAGAACGGTGTGGCCCACCACGATGTCCAGGTCGCGATGAAACGTGATGTCCCGCGGACCGATGAAGGTGTCGTAGAAACGATAGATCTGGTCGTGCCCGACGTGCGGCCTCGATCCCACCGGGTCCTCGATGCGACCGTCGGCGGCGAAAACCTGCACCCAGGAGGCGCGGTCGTGCGCAGCCACCGCCTGCGGCGACCGCTCGACAGTGGCCAGCAGTTCAGCTCGGTCCGGCGTGGCCATCAGCGGCTCCCGATCAACTCGATGCTGGCAGTGCGCATCTCGGCCAGCGCGCGGGCGGTGGCGTCCGCCGATACGCCGGCAGTCAGACCCAGCAGCACCGTGGTGGTCAAGCCGGACCTGGCCGCGTCGCAGGCGGTGTGCCGCACACAGTGATCGGTGGCGACACCGACCACGTCGACCGCGTCGACGTCGCGCAGGCGCAGCCAATCCAGCAGTGCGGTCCCGATTTCGTCGACGCCTTCGAATCCGCTGTACGCCGCCGCGTAGGCGCCTTTGCGGAAGACCGCCTCGATGGGGCC
The DNA here is from genome assembly GCF_059812965.1 of Mycobacterium sp. NGS29. Taxonomy (NCBI): domain Bacteria; kingdom Bacillati; phylum Actinomycetota; class Actinomycetes; order Mycobacteriales; family Mycobacteriaceae; genus Mycobacterium; species Mycobacterium sp. NGS29. The sequence goes on along the minus strand of NZ_JCALDR010000011.1, from coordinate 17,634 downwards.
GGTGTCGAGGGCGGCGTCGAATTCCGCGCCCAGGCTGCCCGCGCGGCAGTGCGGCGGCCAAGACGAGGCATAATCAGGATGGTCGGAGAAATGGTCGCCGGGGTCGATGTGAAAGTCCTTGGTGGCGACGACGTAATCGTAATCGCAATGGGCGGTGAGGTACTCGTTGATCGCCAGGCTCAGCGCATGTGCACCGGTGACCGCAACAGCTCCGCCCTCGCAGAAATCGTTCTGCATGTCGACGATGATGAGCGCCCGCACGAGTAAACCTTAGCGTCGTCGGACTGGTGCTGGTAGGTGCTCGGGAGTCGGGGTGGATTGGCATGAATCCGGCGGTTTGTGGGCTGTCCGGCCGGGGAACACAGCGGCCATGTTGATCCGACGAATCGCGCGACCCATGTTGTCAGCTGTCTTCATCGGCCAAGGGGTGGAGGCGTTGCTTAACCCGAAACCCGCAGCTCAAGCCGCCCAACCGACCGTCGACGGTTTGCAAGCGCTGCCCGAGTCAGTGAGTGCCAACATCCCGTCTGACCCCGAGACGTTCGCTCAGATCAACGCGGCGGTACAGATCGGCGGCGGGGTGCTGCTCGCCGCTGGTCGGCTGCCGCGGTTGGCGTCGGCGGCGCTGGCTCTGACAGTCATTCCGGGCAACCTTGGGACACACCAGTTCTGGACCGAAACCGACCCCGAGCGCAAGGCCGAGAAGCGGCGTGCCTTCCTGGGCGACGTGAGCCTGCTGGGCGGGCTGATCATCGCCTCCGCCGACACCGCGGGTAAGCCGTCGTTGGGTTGGCGGGGCCGACGGGCGGCCGAGCGACTCTCCGAGCGGGTGTCCGGGTCGAGTGACTCGCTGCTCGACTCCGACGTGGCCGAGCGCATCGTGCACGGCCTGCAGGTCGGGGCGGAGCGCAGCCGCGAACTGGCCAGCACCGCCGCCGAGAAGAGCGCACCGTACGCCGAAGCCGCATTGGAGCGGGGCCGCGAACTGGCCAGCACCGCCGCGGAGAAAAGCGCACCGCTCGCCGAAGCCGCGCTGGAGCGCAGCCGCGAACTGGCCAGCACCGCCGCCGAGAAGAGCGCACCGTATGCGAAGAAAGCACGCAAACGAAGTGAAGAGCTGGCCAGCACTGCGGTCGAGAAGAGCGCGCCGTATGCCAAGAAGGCCCGCAAGCGCAGCAAGAAACTGGCCGACACCGCGCAGGCGCGCAGTCTCGAGCTCGCCGAGACCGCCCGGCACCGCGGTGCCGAGATCGCCGACCGGGCGGCGGCACGCAGCAGCGAACTCGCCGACCGCGCCGCGCACCGGGGCAGCGAACTCGCCGACCGTGCCGCGCACCGGGGCAGCGAACTCGCCGACCGTGCCGCGCACCGGGGCAGCGAACTCGCCGATCGGGCGGTCGCGCGCGGCAACGAACTCGCAGAGACGGCGCGGGACCGGATCGACGACGAGTTCAGCAGCCGTCGCAAGCGCTGGCGTCGTTAGCCAGGAACGCAGTCACGATCGTCTCAACGTCCTGGTGCTCGCTGAGTTCCACCACGACACCGCTTTCGTCCGGGGCCAGCGGCTCCAGGGCGTCGAATTGCGACTGCAGTAATGCGGCCGGCATGAAGTGGGCGGACCGGGCCTGCAGGCGTGCGGCGATCAGCTCGGGTGTGCCGTGCAGGTGCAGAAACCGTGCCGTGTCGTTGTGTTTGCGTAGTTGGTCGCGGTAGCTGCGTTTGAGCGACGAGCAGCCGGCCACGCCGTCGCCGTGTTCAGCGAGCCAGGCGCCGACGCGTTCCAGCCAGGGGTGCCGGTCGGCGTCGGTCAGCGGTTCACCCGCACCCATCTTCGCGATGTTGGCCGGCGGGTGCAGGGTGTCGGCGTCCAGGAACGGCACCGCCATTCGCTGCGCCAGCGCGGCGCCCACGGTCGTCTTGCCCGATCCGGATACGCCCATCACGACTATCGGACCGCGTACGCGGCTCACGGAGCCGGTTCGACGCGGCTGCGGTTCCATTCCATCCAGCCGACGCCGCTGCGGCCGTCGGCGGTGGTGACCTCGACCCAGGCCCGCGGGAACTGGCTCACTCGCCCGTTGACGGCGGTCAGCCGTACCGGTGCGTGCGCGCGCACCGAAACGGCCGCGGTGATCCCAACCGGTTCCAGCGTCAACGTGGTGTCCTCCGGTAAACCGTTGGCGCCGAACGCTTCTCGAATTGTCACGGTGCTCAGCTCGACAATGCCGCCCGCTGCGTCCTGGGCGTAGCCGATACTGATGTGCGGCGTGTTCGGTATCTGCAGACTCAAGCCGTGCAGGTGGGTGCCGTCCTGCAGGTGTATCGCGCTCCACATCCAGTCCATGCTCCACCAATCGCGCACCCCCCAGGAGTGGTCGCGTTGTCCTGGCACCGAATCCAGCTGGTAGCGAGCATGTTTGACGGTGACGGCACCTGTGACGGTGCACGGGATCTCATACCGGGTGGTCAGCCGGTATTGGTAGGGGATTCCGACGGTCGTCCAGACCAGGTCCATCGCGACCTCGACCGGCTCGCCCGGCTCGCCGCGCAGCAACGCCGACGGGTCGGCATAGGACTGCCCTTGTGCACGGAGGTCGACCCGGTAGGTCTGCAGCGGGTCCTCGGCTGCGTGCGCGAGCTCGACGGTTTCGGTTTGTACCAGCCACGGGTCGGGCGGTAGCGGCACTGTGCAGTCGACGGCAATCGTGGGCAGCTGGGGCCCACACAGCAGTGCCTGCACCCAGGCCTGCTGTTCGTTGGCTATCCGGCCGAGACGAAACCAGCCCCCCAATCCTTCTGCCGCGCAGACGAAATCGGCGTACCAGCTCTCGCTCCACAACGGTTCGTCGGTGGGGGCGTGGGCGAGTTCGTCCTGCGGCGAAGGTCGTAGCGGTTCCGGCACCGCCGCGGCGGGCAGGGTGGCCAACGCGTCGGTATCCAACACGTGCTGGCAGTGCCGCTGCAGCAGCGTCATGAACATGCGGTCGCCGCGCTCGGTCTGCACGACCAGCATGGACGAGACGATCGCCATCATCACGCCGAAGAAACTCTGCCGGCGCACACCTTCCCGGACTTCTGCCAAGGTGATGGGTGACTGCGGCCCCAGCGCCTGATGGTAGGCCTGCAGCAGGTCCTCATACTGGGCGCGACGGTCCGCCACCGGCAGGGCGCAGCCCAGGAAGTAGGCCAGATCGGTCTGCGCCGGACCCCAGGAGACGGTCTGCCAGTCGACGACAGTGAGCGCCCGGTTGGCGCCCGGGGCGCCGAACAGCATGTTGTCCAGCCGGTAGTCACCGTGCACCAGGCCCTGAATTCCGCCGCGGGCGGCTTCTTCGGCCACATATCCGTCGAACGATCCCACCAGGCGCTCGCAGACCTCACGATGTTCCGGTGCGATCTGGTCGCCGTACCGGGTGACGAAGTCGGCGTACAACGCGCTGACCATGGCCTGGTTGAGCGGCGAATCCCGGTTGAGCCACTGCGCGTCAGCCAGGGCCGCATCCCCCAGCAGGGGGCCCTGCAACCGGCCCAGCTCAGTGACCCCCAGCAACGCCTGATCGGTTGTGGCACCGGCGATTTCATCACCCGCAGTGGCGGGACCAGCATCGTCGAGCAACAGATCGAAGATCCCGGTGGAGACGTCGACAGCGGCGTGGTAGCACGGCGCGATCGCCCCACCCAGGCGCGGTGCGATGCTGCGATAGAACCGGACTTCGCGCTCGTAGAGTCCCATCGCCAGGCCGGTCTGCCGGCTCACCGGGTCGGTGGCGGCGACTTTGAGCACCACCGATTGCGGGCGGTCGACATCGGGGGTGGCGTCGGTGGCGTACGTCAGCGCGATGCGGTAGCACTCGCTCATCTGGCCGGTGCCGATGCGTTCGACGGTGAAGTCGGTGACGGTACCGGCGCGCAGCGTCGCGGTCAGCCACTCGGCAGTGAGGTCGCCGGGCCGCTCGAGAGCCTGGTCTGTGTAGGGAGACGCCATACCGGTCAGCGTGCCAGGGAGAAGCCGTCCCAGGCCAGTCTGCGGTGCTGATGCGGATCGAACTCGACGCGGGTTTTCCGGTCGATCACCAGCACGGCACGGTCGGCGTGGGTGTAGACCGGCCAGTCGTCCCCCGGTACCCCGGTACGGCTGAACGCCCGCCAGCGCCGTTGTACCTGGTTGCTGACCTTGAGTGCGGGACGCCGATCGCCGGTGGCGGTCAGCAGCGCGCCGAACCGGGTCCGGTAGATGTCGAAGACGGCGAACAGTTCGGTGGCGTGCGTGGCGCCGAACCCCGACCACTGCAGCGTCCGGGGCGCGTAGTCGTACCGGTACAGATACGTGGGCGCGTGCGCGCCGTGCGCCTCGGCGATCTGCCAGGCCGCGGAACTGAACGCGAAATCACCACCCAGCTGGATGCAGGCCGAGGAATGTGGATACCTGGGGTAGGCGGCGGTAATGCGTTCGCGCGCAGCGGGTTCCAAGTCGGCGAGCAGCGCTTCGACCATCGCCTTATTGGTCGGCAACATGCCGAGGAAGCGGGTGAACAGACGTCCCTCGTCGGCGTTGGTGCCCACGATCAGCGGGACCTGGTGCGCCTGGCCGGACCGCATCGCCTCGATCGGATCGACCGGCACAACGTCGTCGCCGAAGACCGGACCGATCGGGAAGGCACCCAGGCGCTGTTGCATGCCCTGATCGATGAGCCGGTGCTGCGTGTCGATCAACTCGGCTGCCGACGCCCGCATCACCGCCTCGGCCGCATGCTGGCGGTTCGCGCCGAGCAGCTGGGCGAAACGGTCGGCGAACTCGGCGGCGACCTCCTGCGAACGCGTCATACCGGCTGCCGGGCTCTCCGAGATCGCCCGCTGGAACAGTCCCGCGGCGGCGGGAACGGCTAGCAGTGTCGCAGTGATGTGCGCGCCGGCGCTCTCCCCGAAGATCGTCACGTTGTCCGGGTCACCGCCGAACCCGGCGATGTTGTCCTTGACCCAGCGCAACGCCAGCACCAGGTCGCGCAGGTAGAGGTTGCTGTCGATGGTGACATCCGCGGTAGACAACGCCGACAGGTCCAGACAACCGAGGGCGCCCAACCGGTAGTTGACCGACACGTAGACGCAGCCGCGCCGGGCCAGCGCGGCCCCGTCGTAGATCGGGGTAGCCGAACTGCCCAGGATGTAGCCGCCGCCGTGCACGAAGACCATGACCGGCAACGGTTCGTCGTGCCCCTGTTCGGGAGTGACGACATTGAGGGTGAGGCAGTCTTCGCTCATCGGCTGGTACCTGCCGAGACCAAGCAGGGTATAGCGACGCTGCTGCGGTGCGCAGTTGGTGAACCCGTGACAGTGCCGGACCCCGGACCAGGGCTGCGCGGGCTGGGGCGCGCGGTAGCGCAGCGGGCCTACCGGTGGCCGGGCGTAGGGAATGGATCGCCACCGGTTGACGCCGTTGCGGGTGAAGCCTTCGACGGTGCCGGCGGTGGTGCGGGCGCGGACAGTGCGCTCATGCATAGACCGACGGTATCCGACACTACGTACATAGTGCGCACCGAAGCCCGAATCTCTGGGCGCGGCGGATAACCTGTCGGAATGCGCAACGCCGTGCTGGTGGCAGTGACACTGCTGGTTGCCGGCTGCTCGCAGACCGGTGGGGACCATGCCGGTCCTTCGCAGACCAGCAGCGCGGCCAGTTCGACCGTGACCAAGATTCCGTCACAAGCCAACCCGCCGTCGGCGGCGGTACCTGCTGCCGGCGCTCCGGTCGCTGCCGTGATCGCCTGGATCGAAGCTGGTCGCCCCGCCGAAGCCACGGGCTACAAGATCGGTGCGGACACCGCGTTCAGTGCCTCGGGGGGCAAAGCGAAATGCACGACCGACGCCAAGCACACCGCCGGTCTGCTGTCCTGTCTGGTCGAGCTCACCAACCCCCCGCCCCGACCCGAGACCGCCTACGGTGAGTGGAAAGGCGGCTGGGTCGATTTCGACGGCAGCCACCTGCAGGTCGGCTCCGCCCGCGCCGATCCGGGACCTTTCCTCAACGGCACCGGAGCCGAACTGGCCAACGGAGCCTCGGTGGCGTTTGACGACTTTCGTTGCCGCGCAGACCAAGTCGGCTTGTTCTGCGTGAACTACGCCCATCAGTCCGCGGCTCGGTTCAGCGCCGCGGGGATCGAACCGTTCGGGTGCCTGAGTTCGGTGCCGGCGCCCGAGGGTGTCGGGGTTGCCTTCAACTGCCCCTGACCGTCACCAGCTGACCGGTAGCTCTTTCATGCCGTAGATGTCGGATTCCTTGAACCGCAGTTCTGCTGCCGGCACCGCAAGTTTCAGGTCGGGCAGTCGGCGCGCCAACGTCGCGAACGCGACCTGCATCTCGACCCGGGCCAGGTTCGCTCCGATGCACTGGTGCGCACCGTAACCAAAGCCCAAGTGGCCGCGGGTATTTCGATCGACATCGAGATCGTCTGGATGGTCCACGAACGTCTCGTCCCAGTTCCCGGCGGGCAGGTTCATCAGCAACGCATCTCCGGCGCGGATCAGCTGACCACCGAGCTCGAAGTCTTCGGTCGCGATCCGATCCACCTGGCTGTGCACGATGGACAGGTAGCGCATGAGTTCCTCGACGATGTTGGCGATCACCGCCTTATCGTCGGTCTCCCCCAGGCGACGATAGACATCGGGATGCTCGAGTAGCGCAACCGTTCCCAGCGAAATCATGTTGGCCGTGGTTTCGTGACCGGCCTGCATCATGATGACGCTGCTCATCCCCGCCGTCTCGCGGGTGAGCTGTCCGGTCATGACGTAGTCGGTGACCAGGCGGCTTATCAGGTCGTCACCGGGTTCGTGTTCCTTGCGGTCCACGAGTTCCTGAATGTAGGCGTACATGGCCATGAAGGCCTGTGCCTTCTCCTCGTCGGAGGACTTGACGTCCAGGCCGACCGTGGTGTGGTGATGGAACAGTTCGAGGTCTTCCGGCGGCACGCCGAGCAGCAGCGCGATCACCAGCGAGGGGACCGGCAGCCCGAAGTCGCGGACCAGGTCCGCCGGGGGTCCGTTGCTGATCATCCGGTCGAGGTAATGGTCCACCAGTTGCTGAATCTGTGACCGCATCGCCTCGGTGCGCCGGAAGGTGAAATTGCTGGTCAGCATCCGGCGCAGCCGATGGTGCTCGGGATCATCGATCCGGGCGAACATGATCGGCGCGTTCTCGGTGTGCTGCGGTTTGAGGAAATCGGGGATGGTGTCGGCTGACAACCGCGGATCGACCAGCGCCGCCCGGATGTCCTGGTACCGGTTGACGATCCAGGCCTCTTGACCGTGCCACATGACTTTGCGCAGCCCGGCCTCGTCTCGCCAGGTGCCGAATTCGGCGGGCGGCGTGAGCGGGCACTGCGGCGAGCGCGGGACCGGGATGACCGGAAGGTCCGGTTCGGATCGGACATCGGAAGTTGTTGCCATGAACGATGATTCCCAACAAGTGTCAGTTGACTGTCAGTTATCCGAGCGTAGAGCTGCCCGCATCGGCAGTCAACAGCCCGTTACCCTGTAGCGGTGACAGCCGTTCAGGACCGGCCGACGCTGCGGGCCGATGCCGCGCGCAACGTCGAGCGGATCCTGCGCGCCGCGCGGGAGGTCTACGGCGAGATCGGGCCGGACGCGCCGGTGGAAGCGGTCGCGCGTCGAGCCGGCGTCGGCGAGCGCACCCTGTACCGCCGATTTCCCACCAAGGGCGAATTGGTCCGGGCCGCCCTGGACCACAGCATCGTCGAGAACCTGGGCCCGGCCATCGAGGTCGCCGTTCGCAGTGCCGATCCAGTGCGCGGTCTGACACAGCTGATCGAGGCGGCGGTCACCCTCGGCGCCCGCGAACAATCTCTGTTGATCGCAGCGCGGCGGGCCGGCTCACTGACACCGGACGTCTCTGACACCCTGAACGAGGCACTCGGCGAGCTGGTCCGGCGCGGCCAACGAGTCGGCCGCATCCGGTCCGACGTCGTCGCCGACGATTTGCCGCGGTTGATCGCGATGCTCTACGGCGTGCTGTCGACGATGGAACCAGCCAGCGACGGGTGGCGACGCTATCTCGCGCTCGTCATCGACGCGATCTCCAATGACCCGAGGCGACCGTTGCCGCCTGCCCCCGCCTTCTGTTTTGCGCCCGACCCGAACACCTGGTCGATCTAACCCGTCACCCGGATGCGCCGGGGGTCCCGTCGCCGCCGAACAGCAACCCGCCCACGCCACCGTTCCCGCCGGTCCCGTTGGCGCCGACGGTCGTGCCCGGCCCGCCGCCGGCACCGGCTCCCCCGTCGCCGCCGTCACCGATCAACGTGGTGGATCCGCCGTCGCCGCCGCTGCCGCCCGGCCCACCGGTACCGGCACCGGCCGACCCCCCGGCACCGCCGCGGCCACCGCCCCCACCATTGCCGAACAACCAGCCGCCGGAACCACCGCGACCACCGCGCGCACCGGCACCGCCCGTGCTGTCAGCGGGCGCGCCGGCACCGCCCACCCCGCCGATCCCGCCCTCGCCGAGCAGCCTGGCGGCACCACCCGCACCGCCGGCACCGCCGTTGCCGCCGACCCCGATCGCCTGGGTCAACGCGTCGCCACCGGACCCCCCGGCACCACCGTTGCCGAACAGCCAGCCACCGGCACCGCCGCTGCCCCCGATGCCGCCGTTTTCGCTGAAGTGCCCGCCACCCAGTCCGCCGCCGCCACCGGCACCACCCGCGCCGATCAACCCGGCACTGCCACCCAGCCCGCCGGCGCCGCCGACGCCGCCCGCTGCACTGGTCCCGCCGCCGCCTCCACTGGCGCCGTTGCCCAGCAACAATCCGCCGTTACCGCCGGCGCCGCCGAAACCACCGAGCCCGCCGGTGTCCGCGGCTGCCGTGACCGCGGCGCCGTGCCCACCGGCGCCGCCGTCACCGATCAACCAGGCGCTGCCGCCGGCGCCGCCCACCCCGCCGTTACCTGCCGCCGTCGCCAGTCCGCCCGGGCCGCCGGCGCCTCCGTTGCCGACGAGCAGACCACCCCAACCGCCGGCTCCACCGTTGCCGCCGCCGTTGGCACCCAAGCCGCCGGCACCGCCGGTGCCGCCCGCCCCGAACAGCATCGCCTGGCCGCCGGCGCCGCCGAGCCCACCGATCCCGGCGGGAGCGTCCCCGCCGGCGCCCCCGGTCCCGCCGTTACCGAACAACCAGCCACCGTTTCCGCCGGAACCACCGACAGCGCCGACCGCCCCCGCACCCCCGGTGCCGCCGTTGCCGAGCAAACCCGCCGCACCACCCCGGCCACCGGCGGGATGAACCCCGCCGCCCGACCCGCCGGCGCCGCCGTTGCCGAACAATAATCCGCCGGCCCCACCGTCGGCGCCGGTCCCGGCCGCGCCGTCGGCGCCGTTGCCGATCAACGGGCGGCCCAAAATTAACTGGAACGGCGCGTTGATCAGGTTCAGCAGGTCGGTCAGCGGCGCCGCGGCGGCCGCGTCGGCCCCCGCATACGCCGCGGCACCCCCGGCGAGCGCCGCCGCGAACTCGGTGTGGAGAGCTGCGGCCTGCGCACTCACCACCTGGTATCCCAGCGCGTGGCGGCCGAACACCGCCGCAACGGCGGCAGACACCTCATCGGCGCCCGCCGCGAGCACCTCTAGTGTCGGGGACGCGGCAATTGCGTTGGCCGCGTTGACCATTGACCCCAGCCTCGTCAACTGCGCCGCGGCGGCAGCCATCGTCTCAGGCGTGGTAACCACGGACGACATCGGCGCACCTCCCCGGATCCCGGCGGACGTGCAGCACAGAGTAGCGCTATCAGAGTTCGAGCAGGTGGATTTCGCCCGTCGTGCCGTCGACCTCGACGAGCGCCCCGGCCGGCAACACCCGGGTGGCGTCCCGCACGTCGACCACACACGGGAACCCGAACTCGCGGGCCACCACAGCTGCGTGCGACATGGGGCCGCCGAGCTCGGTGACCACCGCGGCGGCGTAGCAGAACGCGGCGGTGTAACCGACGTCGGTGACCTCGGCGACCAGGATCTCACCCGGTTGCAGGTCGTCGATGGTCTCCGGACGGACGATGCGCACCCGGCCGCGCACCCGGCCACCACAGACGCCGACGCCGCGCAGCGTGTCCCCGCCGGCCAGCATCGCCGCCGACGAGGTGGTGGGCTGCCAGGTTCCGCTGAACACGGTCGGCGGGACGACGGCCACCAGCCGGCGTTGCTCGGCGCGGCGCCTGGCCACCAAATCACCCACATTCGCGGGCAACGCGTCGAGTTCGTCCACCAACAGGTAGAACACATCGTCCACGGATCCGAACACACCCTCCTCGACCATCCGGCGTCCGTACTCGCGCAGCAGCCCACGAAGAACCCAGATGGCGCGCACCATCCTGTCCCGCCGTACCTCGCGGTCACGCAGCTGGCGGGCTGCCAACACCGCAACGGGCTTAGCGTGCAACGGGATCGACGCATGCTCGGGCGTGGGAGCGGGCGGGGCGTCGAGGGCCTTGGTCACCATCCGGACCAGCAACTCGGGATCGTCGGCGTAGCTCGTGGAGAGCATCTCGACCTCGGCCGGGCCACGGTGGCCCATCAGTGCCAGCTCGGCGAACACCGCGGCATGAAACTCCGGAGCCTCGACGGCCAGCTTGCCCAGCCGCGCACCGGGTTCGGCGAGCACCCGAAGCACCGTCGGGTCACGCCGCGCGGCCGCCACCAGCCGCTGCACCGCTTCGACGGATCGGGCGCTGACCAGCTCCGGTCCGGCGGTCGGCGCGGCCTCCCGACCGCACAGCCCCCGCAACAGGACGTTGAACGCGGCGCACAGCATGAACGACCCGGAGGCCAGCAGCCAGCCGTGCACCACGTGGTCGCGGGCCAGCAGGATCAGGCTGCGCAGCCGGCGATCACCGAGCCGGGTCACGTCGTCGCCGACCAGTTGCTCCAGTCGCTGCACGTCGGCGAGGTAGTCATCGGTGTCCAGCTGCGAACCGGCGCTCAGTCCCACCAGGTTGACGCCGAACACGCCGATATTGCGCACGGTGCGCAGCTGCCGGCGCACCGGATTCGTCTCCGACGGCGGACGTTCGTCACCGAAGATCGGCAGCGACGCCATGCTGGGACCGAAGAATCCGCTGTTACTGACGATGGTGGCGGGCTTGGCGAACGGCACTGTTTCGGCCATGAAGTGCGCCGACGTGATGGCCCCGTACAGCCGGTGCGCGAACACCGCGACGGTGCGCATCGCGATTTCCTTCTGCACCACCCCACCGGGCCGCAGCCGTTCGGCGATGCCCACCCCGCCGGCACGCAATCCCCGCACCGTCACCGATGCCGACGACGGCGAGAACGGACCGGGTAGCGCCTCGGACAAATTGGTGGCCAGGAAGGTCGGGAACCGCGGGTCGATCGGGGTGTCGAATTCGCCGTTGTCACCGGCGGGGCCGGCCAGCCGGGGCACCACGCCGTCGTCGGCGGGGGTGTCGACGGCGGGCAGGTCCTGGACGGGGGCCAGCCGCCACGGTAGCGCGAACACCCGCCGGCCCACCGCGACTCGGCCTCGCACCGCCAGCGCGAAATCCTGCAGGCATTCTTCGGCGGTCCAAGCCGGGGTGAATCCCCAGGCGTCATGTAACCGCGAGGTGTCCAGCAGCGCCGCGTCCGGCAGCATGGCCCGACGCCCGAGGGCGGCGAGCCTGGCGCCGACGGGCAGGACCGGACGTCCCAGCGCCGCCGCGAACTGACGCCACGTCAGCGAACCGACTGCGGCCAGATGGATTGCGCCGAAGCAGTTTTCGTCGCCCAGTACGGCGAGCGTCAGCAGCCGCAGCACATCATCGGTGTGCACCACCTGCACTCGCCGGTCGGTCGAGGCGACGGGCAGCACCGGGCGCGCGGCGAGCCGGCGCAGTTCATCGTCGACGCCGCGGCCCACCACCAGCGGCAGTCGGATCGCCACCCACGGCGTGCCGGACGCGGCAAGCACCGCCTCGGTCTGCGCCGATCGCCAACCGGCCAGAGTTACCGGATTGACCGCGGCGTCCTCGGTCACCGGTCCGGTCGCATCGCCGTAGACCTGCGCCGAGGAGACGAACACGATGCGCTGGGCTCCGGCCGCGACCACATCGGCGATGCCTTCGGGCGCCAGCTCGAGCAGCACGACGACGTCCGCTCCCGCGGCGGCACGCCGCAACACCGTGGCGTCGCGGCTCTCAGCGGTAACGAATTCAGCTGCGGCGGGCCAACTCTCGGGCCGCCGGCGGTCGATACCGATGACCTGGTGACCCAGGTTCAGCAACCCGGTCACCAGGCCGCGGCCCAGCACTCCGCCGGCCCCGGTGACGGCAATCCTCACTGAATCGCCACTATTCGTCGTCGTCCATGAATGCCGCGTTGACCAGGTCGTCGAGGTCCATCTCGGCGATGTCCTTCTGGCCGGATTGAACCGCACCGTTGCCGGCGCTCGCGGTTTCGTCGGCCAGCGCCAGCAACAGATCCAACACGCCAGCCTGGCGCAGCCGTTTGACGGGGATGGACGCGACGACCCGCTGCAGCTCCTCTTCGCCGGGCGCTGCTGTCGCCCGGTCCTCCTGCCCGTCGGTGCCGAGCAGCTCGCGGTGGAAGTAGCCGGCCAGGGCCGCCGAGTTCGGGTAGTCAAAAATCAGCGTCGGCGAAAGCGGCAGACCGGTGGCAGCTTTGAGTCGGTTGCGCATCTCGACCGCGGTCAGCGAATCGAAGCCCAGTTCCTGGAAGGCCCGGTCCGGGTGGATGGACTCAGGTGTGCCGCTACCGAGCACGGTGGCGATATGTGAGCGCACCAGATCCAGCAGTAAGGCATGCTGCTCATCCTCGGCCAGTCCCTCCAGCCGTTGCAGCAGCGCGGATTTCGACTTCGCGGCGGCCAGCGAGTCGTCGACCTGGCGGCGCGCCGGCGCATTGATCAGGTCGACGAACATCGGCGGCAGCGTTCCCGCATCGAACTTGGCCCGTAGCGCCACCAGGTCGATGTGGGCGGGCAGCAGGAACGGCTCGTCGACAATGACTGCGGTGTCGAACAATTCCAGCGCTTCCTGCGACGACATCGCCACGATCCCGTCCCGGGCGAAGCGGGCCAGATCGGCCTGTCCCAACCCCGCAGCCAAACCGCCGGACTGTTCCCACAGCCCCCAGCCGAGGGAGACGGCGGGCAGGCCCTGCGCGTGCCGGTGGGCAGCGAGCGCGTCCAGGAACGAATTGCCGGCCGCGTAATTGGCCTGCCCGGAGGCGCCCGCCAGGCCGGCGATCGAGGAAAACATCACGAACGCCGACAATTTCAGGTCGCGGGTCAATTCGTGCAGGTTCCAGGCCGCGTCCACCTTGGCCCGCAGCGCCGCGTCCACCCGCTCCGGTGTCAGCGACGTCACCACCGCATCGTCCAATGTTCCCGCCGCATGGATCACCGTCGACAGCGGATGCTGTGCCGGGATGTCGCCGATGACCCGGGCCAGCGCGTCCCGATCGGCGGCGTCGCAGGCCACTACCTGCACGTCGGCGCCGGCGGCGGTCAACTCGGCGGTCAATTCCAGCGCGCCCGGAGCGTCCGGCCCGCGCCGACTCACCAACAGCAGGTGACCTGCGCGGTGGCGGTGCACCAGATGGCGGGCCAGCGCAGCACCCGCCATACCGGTCCCGCCGGTGATCAGGATGGTGCCTTCTGCCAGGGTCGACTGCATGGTCATCACGACCTTGCCGACGTGGCGGGCCTGGCTGAGGTAGCGCAACGCCGCGGGTGCGCGTCGCACGTCGAACGTGGTGGCCGGCAACGGCTTCAGCACGCCCGCCCGGAACAGCGCGGCCAGCTGGGCCAGCAGCTGCTGGATGTGGTCGGGTCCGGCTTCGAACAGGTCGAAGGCGCGGTAGCGCACTCCCGGGTGCTGTTCGGCGACGGTGGCGGCATCGCGGATGTCGGTCTTGCCCATCTCCAGGAAGATCCCGCCCGCCGCGACCAGTCGCAGGGAGGCGTCGACGAATTCACCGGACAGCGAATCCAGCACGACGTCGAATCCCGCGGCCCTGCCATTCGCGGCAGCGACAGCACTGAACTTGCCCTCGAACTCCAGGCTGCGCGAATCGGCGATGTGATCGTCGTCGAAGCCCAACGCGCGCAGGGTGTCCCACTTGCCCCGGCTGGCGGTGGCGAAGACCTCCACGCCCCAGTGCCGGGCCAGCTGCAGCGCGGCCATGCCCACGCCGCCCGCGGCGGCGTGCACCAGCAGCCGCTGGCCGGGTTGCACGTCGGCCAGCACTCTGAGTGCGTAGTACGCGGTCGCGAAGACGACCGGGGCGGTGGCCGCCTCGACATCCGACCAACCTGCCGGAATGCCGATCAACAGCCGCTCGTCGGTGGTGGCCACGGTTCCGGTCCCCTCCGGGAACAGTCCGGCGACCCGGTCACCGACAGCGAAACAGCTTGCATCCGAACCTGTTTCGATCACCGTGCCGGAGGCTTCGACGCCCATCGCCGCATCCGGGTCAGGGTAGAGCCCCAGCGCGATCATCACGTCGCGGAAGTTGGCGGCCATTGCGCTGGTGGCGATCCGCACCTGACGCGGCGGCAACGGGTCGCCGACGTCGGGAAGCGGTTCGGCGCGCAGGTTATCGAAGGTGCCCGCGGTGCTCATGGCCAACCGCCACGGCCCGTCGGCAGGTGGTGTCAGCAGCGCGCGCACCGCGCGACTGCCGTGCACCCGCGCGATGTGGGTGACGCCGTCACGCAGCAACACCTGCGGCTCTCCGACCGCCAGGACGGCAGCTGCCTCGTCGTCACCGATGGGTACATCGGTGTCCACCAACACGATCCGGCCCGGGTTCTCGGTCTGGGCCGAACGCACCAGGCCCCAGACGGCGGCACCGGCCAGATCCTCGACATCCGCGCCGGGCGCCGCCACCGCACCGCGGGTGACCACGAGCAGCACCCCCGATTCGTGCTCGGCCAGCCACGATTGGACGGCGCGCAGCGCCGCGTGGGTGGCACGGTAGACACCGGCGAGGCCGGCACCAACGGCGGGGGTGGATTCGTAGACCTGGTACGGCGGAATGCTCGTCGCCGCGACCGTCGGCGACGGTGACCAGACCACCTCGAAGAGCCGGTCGCCGCCGGCACCCGTCAGCGCCGCCTTGAGCTGTTGCTCGGTCACCGGGCGGGCCACCATCGAGGCCACCGACAACACCGGCAACCCCAGCGCGTCAGTCAGTTCCAGCGACACCGACGACGGCCCGGTGGGTGTGATGCGGGCCCGCACCGCTGACGCACCGGCGGCGTGCAGGGATACGCCCTGCCAGGCGAACGGCACCAGGACTCCGTCGCTGCGCTCGAGTGCGGCGTCGTCGCCGGCGATCAGCGCGTGCAGCGCCGCGTCCAGCAGCACCGGGTGCACCCCGAAGCCTGCCGGCGACACCCCGGCCGCATCCGGCAACGTCACCTCCGCGAACAGGTCCTCACCGCGACGCCACATCGCGGTCAGGCCCTGAAAGCCCGGACCATAGCCGTATCCGCATTCGGCGAGCCGCTCGTAGGTTCCTGCGATATCCACCGGCTGGGCCCCGGCCGGCGGCCACGCCGTCACATCGGTACCGCCCTGCGCGGGTGTTGAACTGACCGTTCCCTCAGCGTGCAGCAGCCATCCCGATCCCTCCGCGCGGGAGAACACCGATACCGCACGCGAGCCGGTGTCGGTGGCGGCATCGACGACGACCTGCACCGCCACCGAACCTGTGTCCGGCACGAGCAGCGGTGCGGCCAAAGTGAGTTCGTCGACCATCGAGCAGCCGACCTGATCGCCGGCGCGGATGACCAGCTCCACGAAACCGGCGCCGGGGAAGATCACCACGCCACCCACGGCGTGGTCTTTCAACCAGCCGTGTGTGGCCGACGACAGCCGACCGGTGAGCACCACTCCGCCCGACGACGGCAGGTCGACCACGGCGCCGAGCAACGCGTGTTCACCGGCGGTCAACCCAAGACCGGCCGCGTCGACGTTGGCGGTCCCGTTGGACAACCAGAATCGGCGCCGCTCGAAAGCGTACGTCGGCAGTTCGACGAAGTGGGCACGGCCCAGCACGGCCTGCCAGTCCACCTGGGAGCCCGCGACGAAAGCCTGTGCCACCGCATTGGTCAGCGTCACCGGCTCGGGCCGGTCCTTGCGCAGCGCACAGACGGTGGTGACGGGGACGTCGGGCAGTGACTCCTCGATGGCGGCCGTCAAACCGCCGGTGGGACCGACTTCGAGGAACCTTGTCGCGCCGGACGATTGGGCGAAGCGGACGCTGTCGGCGAAGCGAACCGATTCGCGGACATGCCGTTTCCAGTAGGCAGCGGAGCCGAAGTCGTCTCCGACGAGTTCTCCGGTCAGGTTCGAGATGACCGCGATCTTGGCCGGCCCGACCGGAAGTCCGGCCGCGACCGCACCGAACTCGTCGATCATCGGGTCCATCAGCGGGGAATGGAAGGCGTGCGACACCGCGAGTTGGTGCACGCGGCGGCCCTCGGCGCGGAAGTGTTCGGTGACCGCGGCCACCCCTGCCGCGGCGCCGGAGACGACCACCGAGGCGGGGCCGTTGACGGCGGCGATGCTGACCTCCGGGCTGAGGCGCGGACGGACTTCGTCCTCCGTGGCCTGGATCGCCACCATGGCACCGCCGGCGTCGAGGCGCTGCATGAACCGGCCGCGTGCGGCGACCAGGACCGCGGCGTTCTCCAGTGCCAGCACCTCGGCGACATGGGCGGCCGAGAGCTCACCGACGGAGTGGCCCATCACGAAATCGGCTCGCACACCCCAGGATTCCAGCAGCCGGAACAGTGCGACCTCGACGGCGAACAACGCCGGTTGCGCGAATTCCGTAGTATTCAGCAGGTTTTCGTCAGTGCCCCACATCACCTCGCGCAGCGGGCGCAGCAGGTGGCGATCCAGCTCGGTGACGACGGTGTCGAACGCCGCGGCGAACACCGGGTAGGTGGCGTGCAATTCCCGGCCCATGCCCAGGATCTGGGCGCCTTGGCCGGGGAAGACGAAGACGGTCTTGCCGCCGGGTTGGGCCACACCCTGGATGGCAGTGCCGGCCTGGTCACCGTGCGCTACCTCGGCGAGCCCGTTCAGCAGCGTTGCGCGGTCGGCGCCGACCACCACCGCCCGGTGCTCGAAGGACGACCGTCCCGCCAGGCTCCAGCCGATGTCAGCGACATCCAGCTCGGCGTGGGCGGTGACGTAATCGGCCACGCGAGCGGCCTGCGCCTGCAGCGCTAGGGCCGACTTCGCCGACACCACCCATGGCACCACCGCCGGTTTGGGCCCGTCCGCGTCGACCACTTCCACAGCCGGCGCGGACTCGATGATCACGTGCGCGTTGGTGCCACTGATCCCGAACGAGGACACACCTGCACGCCGCACCCGGCCCGATGCCGGTTCGGCCGGCCACGGCCGCGCCTGGGTCACCAGTTCGACCGAACCCGCCGTCCAGTCCACGTGCGGGCTCGGCTCATCGACATGCAACGTCGCCGGCACCACCTCATGACGCAACGCCTGCACCATCTTGATC
Source organism: Mycobacterium sp. NGS29 (assembly GCF_059812965.1). Taxonomy (NCBI): domain Bacteria; kingdom Bacillati; phylum Actinomycetota; class Actinomycetes; order Mycobacteriales; family Mycobacteriaceae; genus Mycobacterium; species Mycobacterium sp. NGS29. The sequence goes on along the minus strand of NZ_JCALDR010000011.1, from coordinate 77 downwards.
ACACCGGCCACCCCGGCAGCAGCCTGCGTATGACCCATATTCGACTTGACCGAACCCAGCCACAGCGGTCGACCCGC
>NZ_JCALDR010000010.1:0-204963 GCF_059812965.1 Mycobacterium sp. NGS29 | reverse complement strand
CGAGAGCTCACCTTGGCGGCCCGCGCGGCGATCACCGGACCGCTGGCCCGGCCGCAACCGGCTCCCAGCCGGCCCGAACCCCCGAATCCGCGGCCGATGCAGTCCGGGCCGATCCCGTCGGGGCCCGGTTACCAACCGCCGCGCCCGGCCTACCCACCACCGCCGCAGCAGCACACCCCGCCGCCGTATGCGCCCAACCCCGCCCAGTTCCAGCCGGCCCCGTTCACCGGCGGGTACGGCGGTCCGCCGCCTTTCCCGTCGGCCCAGCGCAGCAGCAACCGCACCTGGGTGTGGGTGGCGGTGGCCGCCGCTGTGGTGGTGGTGGTGATCGTCGGCGTCATCGGCGTCGCGGTGGGCACCGGTTCCGATGACACCGCAGCCTCCTCCGGCACCTCGTCGACCACGACCACGACCACCACCGCCCCGCTGGTCGCCCCGGGGCGCTGGACGGGCTGCTGCTCACCCCCGACGCCGTCAGCAAAGCGATGTCCACTACCGGCATGACCTCCTCCGCCGGGCACCACGCGATCACCAACAACCCGTACCAGGTGACCCCCGTCGAATGCCGGTTCGTCGACACGGTGGAGGCCGACGCCTTCGCCGGAAGCGGCATGACCGACTCGGTCGAGGAGCAGGTATCGGAGAAACCCACCTATCACTGGGTGGACCAGGCCGCAGCGCGCTTCCCCTCCGCCCAGGCCGCAGCCGCATACGTCACCGCGGCGCAAGCCAAGTGGCAGGCCTGCGCCTCGAAGAGTTACACGGTCACCAAGCCGTCCGGCGAAGCCAAGCCCTGGTCGGCGGGACCGGTGTCCAGCATCAACGGCACCCTGCGGGTCACGGTCACCGGCGGCAACTGGCGCTGCCAGCAGGCTCTGACCGCCGTCAACAACATCGTCGCCAACGTCCAGGCATGCAACGCGAACCTGACCGACGAGGGCGTCCGCATCGCCGAGCAGATCGCGGCGAAGGTGCCGAAGTAACGGGTGGCCGTCACCGACGCCTTCGCTCGGCGGGCCACCCTGCGCCGCTCGGTGCGACTGCTGCGGGAGTTCCGCTACGAGCAGAGCGACCCGGCCCGCTTCTACGGCGCCCTGGCCGCCGACACCGCCGCGATGGTCGGCGACCTGTGGCGCTCCTGGTGCGGGGACGACCTCGCCGGCGCCACGCTGCTCGACGTGGGTGGCGGACCCGGATACTTCGCGGCGGCCTTCGCCGGCGCCGGGGTGCGCTACATCGGCGTCGAACCCGACCCCGCCGAGATGCACGCGGCGGGACCGGCTTTCCAGCGCAGCACCGGCACCTTCGTGCGCGCGTCGGGCATGGCGCTGCCGTTCGCCGACGACTCGGTCGACATCTGCCTGTCGTCCAACGTCGCCGAGCATGTGCCGCGGCCCTGGCAACTCGGCAACGAGATGCTGCGGGTGACCCGGCCGGGTGGACTGGTGGTGCTGTCCTACACCGTGTGGCTGGGCCCGTTCGGCGGTCACGAGATGGGCCTGACCCATTACCTCGGCGGCGCCCGGGCCGCCGCCCGATACGCCCGCAAACACGGCCATCCGGCCAAGAACAACTACGGGTCGTCGTTATTCGCGGTGTCCGCCGCCGACGGCCTGCAATGGGCGGCCGACACCGGCGCGGCCGTCGCGACTTTCCCGCGCTACCACCCACGATGGGCCTGGTGGGTGACATCGGTACCGGTGTTGCGGGAGTTCGTCGCGAGCAATCTGGTGCTGGTCCTCCGAGCGCACTAATGGAACATGTTCTCGTTTTGCGCCGTCTTGGGTATGGTGTCGACTGTGACCAACGCGACAACCGCTACGACGGAGTACGACAAGCTTTTCATCGGGGGCAAGTGGACCGAGCCGGCGACCGCTGAAGTGATCGAGGTGCACTGCCCGGCCACCGGCGAGTACGTCGGCAAGGTGCCATTGGCGACGGCGGCCGACGTCGACGCCGCAGTCGCCGCGGCCCGCGCGGCCTTCGACAACGGCCCGTGGCCCACCACCCCGCCGCAGGAACGCGCGGCCGTCATCGCCAAGGCGCAGCAACTGCTCGAGGAGCGCAAGGAGTTGTTCGCCAAGCTCCTTGCCGACGAGACGGGTCAGCCGCCGATGACCATCGAGACAATGCACTGGATGGGGTCGATGGGCGCGATGAGTTTCTTCGCCGGCCCGGCCGCCGACCAGGTCACATGGCGGGAGGTGCGGACCGGCTCCTACGGGCAGACCATCGTGCACCGCGAGCCGATCGGCGTGGTCGCCGCCATCGTGGCGTGGAATGTGCCGCTGTTCCTGGCGATCAACAAGCTGGGCCCGGCGCTGCTGGCCGGCTGCACCGTGGTGCTCAAGCCGGCCGCCGAAACGCCGCTGACCGCCAATGCCCTGGCGGAGGTGTTCGCCGACGCCGGCCTGCCCGAAGGCGTGCTGTCGGTGGTACCCGGCGGCGTCGAAACCGGTCAGGCGCTCACCTCCAACCCCGACGTGGACCTGTTCACCTTCACCGGCAGCTCGGCCGTCGGCAAGGAGATCGGCAAGCGCGCCGCGGACCTGCTCAAGCCGTGCACGCTGGAACTGGGCGGGAAGTCGGCGGCCATCGTCCTGGAGGACGTCGACCTGGCCGCTGCCGTCCCGATGATGGTCTTCTCCGGAATCATGAACACCGGTCAGGCCTGCGTGGGACAGACCCGGATCCTGGCGCCCCGCTCGCGTTACGACGAGATCGTCGACGCGGTCAGCAACTTTGTGCAGGCCCTGCCCGTCGGCCCGCCGTCGGACCCGACCGCGCAGATCGGCTCGCTGATCTCGGAGAAGCAGCGCGCCCGGGTGGAGAGCTACATCGCCAAGGGCAAGGAAGAGGGCGCCCGACTGGTGTGCGGCGGTGGCCGTCCGGAAGGTCTGGACAACGGATTCTTCGTGCAGCCGACAGTTTTCGCCGACGTCGACAACAAGATGACGATCGCCCAGGAGGAGATCTTCGGGCCGGTGCTGAGCATCATTCCCTACGACACCGAAGACGACGCGGTCAAGATCGCCAACGACTCGGTGTACGGACTGGCCGGCAGTGTGTGGACGTCGGACATCCCCAAGGGCATCGAGATCTCGGAGAAGATTCGCACCGGCACCTACGCCATCAACTGGTACGCCTTCGACCCCTGCTGTCCCTTCGGCGGGTACAAGAACTCCGGCATCGGCCGGGAGAACGGGCCCGAGGGCGTCGAGCACTTCACCCAGCAGAAGAGCGTGCTGATGCCAATGGGGTACACGGTCGAGTAACCGGCGTATTGCGCCGAGTGTGAACTACGCTGCGCGACAGGCCGAATGGACGTCGTGAGGTTCACGGTCGGCGGTATCAGACGTTCCGTTAGCCACCCTGAAAACGCGCCTCGCGGCGCTCGATGAACGACTGCACACCCTCGGCGGCGTCCGCGCTGGCGAACAGTTCGGTGACGGCTGGACGCAGGCGTTCGATCGCGGCGCCCTCCCCCTGGGCCCGGGCCAGCTGCGCAGAAGCGAGGGTTGCCCGCACCCCCAGCGGCGCCGCGCCGAACGGGTAGATACCGCGCTGAACTTCCAGCTGCGTGAAGCGGGTGCCGGCCGCGGCGATGCGGATGTCGGCGGCCAGCAACAGTTCGATGCCCAGGGTCATGCACCAACCGTGTGCGGCGGCGACCAGCGGCGTGGTCCAAGAGCCGTCCAGCCGCCACGGGTCGCGACCGTCCGGGGGCATGGGCGACTCTCCCGCCGCAATCCCGGGGCCGACGTCGACGAGGTCCAGACCGGCGGTGAAATGGTCGCCGTGCGCGAACAGCACCCCGGCGCGCAACTCGTCGTCGGATTCCAGCAGCGCATAGGCGCGGGACAGGTCGGCCAGCATCGCCCGGTCGAAGGAGTTGCGCTTGTGCGGGCGGTTCAGGCCGATCAGCAGCACATGGCCGTCGCGCTCGAGGGACACCGTGTCGTTCGTCATGGGGCCAGTGAAACGCAGTCCGTCGAATTATGCAAGACAGCATAATTTCGGGACCACAAGTATTGCGATCACTCTGCCTGGTACTCGGAGGTGGTGAGGTAAACCCAGGCCTGCTCGGTACTTAGCTGGCTTAGCTTGCCTCCCTGACACGTGTCTTATATGCTCACTCGCATAGTCATGGGCCGGTGGACCCGGTCCATGGCTGCACCACCCAAGCCGGGAGAAGTTATGTGGATCATCGAACTCAACGTCGCCGGCTACCGGTTCACCCGCGAAGTCCCTGACCCGCGCCGCCGGCAGTTCCGGGTCAGCCCCCGGGCGCTGCACTGGCCGGCAGTCCGGCACTCGCGCGCCGCATGACCCGTACCGAGGAGCAGACCGCAACGGATCCGCAGCCCGCCAAACGGGGCGGCACCCGGAACAACATGCTGGTCAGTGCCGCACAGGTGATGCGCGAGCGTGGCGCCGCCGGAGTGACCATCGATGCGGTGCTGGCCCGCAGCGGTGCCCCGCGCGGCTCGGTGTACTACCACTTCCCCCAGGGCCGCAATCAGTTGCTGACCGAGGCGTTGCGGTACGCGGGCGACACCATCACCGCGACCATCGACCGCGCCGTCGACCGGGGCGGCCGGGCGCTGCTGCGCGAGTTCGTCGAGTTATGGGAAAACCTGTTGATCGAGGGCGATTTCCACGCCGGCTGCCCGGTGGTGGCTGCCGCGATCGGCTCGGCCGACGATGAACTGCAGCTCGCCGACGAGGCCGGCGTGATCATGGGCCGCTGGTGCACCGCGCTGACGCGCGCCTTCGTGACCGACGGCTTCGACGACAACGACGCGGCCTCGCTGGCCGTGACGTCCATCTCCGCACTCGAAGGCGCCATCGTGCTGTGCCGCTCGACGCGCAGCGTCGCACCGCTGCGCGAGGTCGGCGGCCAGCTGGAATTCCTGGTCAAGGCACGGGAATTCGTCCGCCGTAACGGGCTGGCCGAGCGACCGTAGTCAGTCGCTGGCGGGCAGCGGCTTGACCTCTTTGAGCGACAGCTTCGTCTCACCCACGCTGAGGCTGCCCTTGCCGGGCTTGGTCACCAGGACTTCGGCGCCCGTCTCGTCGACGTAGCGCTTGCCCATCACACTGCCGTCGGCAAAGGCGGGGTCGATCTCACCCGAGCGCTCGGCGCCCATCTCCACCATCGGCGCTCCGCCGCAGCGCAGGTCGTCGAGGCTGTCGGCGCTGCGGACGACGATGATTTGGGTGTCGCACACCTGGCTGGCCAGGCGGGTTCCGTTCTTGATCATGATTGCATCCCTGCTAGGTGTTCGATGATCTCCCGGCGAAGCACTTTGCCGGTGGCGGTGGTTGGCAGCTCGTCGCGAAACACTACTCGGTCCGGAGTGCGCGACCCCCGCAAACTCTTTCGGACAAATTCACGCAGTTCCTCGGGGTCGGGATCGACATCGTCACGCGGCACCACCACGGCGACGATCGCCTGGCCCCACTGCGCATCCTCGACACCGACCACCGCCACGTCACGCACGTGCGGATGCTCGATCAGCACCTCTTCCAACTCGGCCGGCGCGATGTTCTCGCCGCCGCGGATGATGGTGTCGTCGCTACGGCCGCCGATGAACAGGAATCCCTCTTCGTCGAGGGTGGCGATGTCCTTGGTCGGGAACCAGCCGTTTTCATCGAGCACCGAACCGATGCCGGTGTAGCGTCCGGACACCTGCTCGCCGCGCACGAACAGCTCGCCGGTCTGCCCGGGTCCCAGCACGGTGCCGGCCTCGTCGCGGATCTCCACCTCGATGCCCGGCACCGGCCGGCCCACCGAACCCAGCCGCTTCACCGCGGCGGCATCCGCGGCCGCCAGTGCCGCACGGTGGTCGTCGGGGGTGAGCACCGCAATCGTCGAGCTGGTCTCGGTCAGGCCGTAGGCGTTGACGAATCCGACGTCCGGCAACAGCTCGAGGGCGCGGCGGACCAGCGGCAGGCCCACCTTGGAACCGCCGTAAGCCAGGTTGCGCAACGCGGGCAGCTTGTGGTCACCGGCCTCCAGCACCGTCACGATGCGGTCCAGCATGGTGGGCACCACGGTTGCGGTGGTGACCTGTTCCGCGTTGGCCAGCCGTACCCACTCGTGGGCGTCGAAGTTGGGCAGATACACCATCTTGCGGCCGGCGTACAGGTTGGACAGCGCCGCCCCGACCCCGGCGACGTGGTAGGGCGGCACGCAGATCAGCGCGGCGTCGTCCGGCCCGGCCGACTCGAATTCCACCGTGCCGGTGACGTAGCTGGTCAGGTTGTTGTGGGTGAGTTCGACGGCCTTGGGCGCCGACGTGGTGCCCGAGGTGAACAGCACGATCGCCACCGAGTCCGGGTCGGGGAACTCCGCTGCCGGTTCGGCGGTACGGGCCGCGGTCAGGAACTCCTCGGACGACATCACCCGGCGATCGCCGCCGCCGAGTGCGTCCCGGTAGCGTTCGTCGACGACCACCAACGGGTCCGGCAGGCGGTCGAGCAGGGCGCCGATCCCCTCGGCCGACAATCGGTAATTGATCGGCGTGAAGGTCAGACCCGCACGCGCGCTCGCGAAGATCAGGATCGGCAGTAGCGCCCCGCCGGTCCCGACGTAGGCGACGTGCCGGGCGCCCGAGGCCGCGATCACCCCCGCCCCGCCGTCGGCGAGGTCGCTGAGTTCCCGGGTGCTCAGCCGCAGTTCCTCGGAGATGACAGCCGTGCGGTCAGGGTTGCTCGACGCAGCCATCTCGAGAAGCAACGAAACGCTCATCCGCGATCCTTCTGGGAACCCTGCCCTTTACAAATTCTGCCGACAGTGTAACCCATCGCGGGGCCGGCCCCGCCCGCCGGGGCGGGCCGCCGCTTAGCTGCGCCGCAGCCCCGCGCGCATACATCCGTAGAATTCCGGGCAACCAGAGAGTAGCTGCGCCACACCGAGTCCACCGATCCCGAATGCGCATCCCATGCCCCCGATCACCTCGAAAGCCACTGCGGCCGAATCGGCACGGGTGCGCGCCGTCGAGCGCTACCGACTGCTGGATTCGGCGCATGACCAGGTTCTCTCGCGGGTGGTGCGGCTGGCCGCGGAGTTCTGTTCGGCGCCGATGGCCGTCGTCTCGATCGTCGGGCGCGACCGCATCCGGTTCGTGGCCAGTCACGGGTTCGACGTGGACCTGCCCACCGTCAGCCGCGACGACGGCCTGTTCGGGTCGGCGGTCCTGAGCGACGCACCCCACGTCGTGCGGGATGTGCGCGCCGACCCCGGTACCCGGGACAACAGCTTGGTGACCGAACACCGCATCGGCTGCTATGCGGGCGCACCGATCGTGACCAGCGACGGGCATCGGCTGGGGGCGGTGGCCGTCCTGGACAACGACCCGTGCACCGCGACCGACGCTCAACTGGCCACCCTGACCGATCTCGCCGCCATCGTCGCCGAGCAGTTGGACCTGCGGGTTTCGGCACGCACCGCGCTGCGCGCGGAACGACAGCTGCGCGGCGTGGCCGAGGACGACCGCGACGAGGCCCGGCGCGACCGCGACGACGCGCAGTCAGACCGCGACGAGGCGGTGCGCGACCGCAATATCGCCGAGCACGATCGTGACCTGATCGCCCAGTACGCCACGGTGCTGCAGCGCACGCTGCTGCCGCCCTCGTTGCCTTACATCGACGGCCTGACCGTGGCCTCGCACTACCATCCGGCCTCTTCGCGTCAGGTGGGCGGCGACTTCTACGACGTATTCGCGGTCGGGAGCAACCGGTGGGCGTTCTTCATCGGCGACGTCGAAGGCCACGGCGCGGAGGCCGCGGTGGTGACGTCGCTGATCCGCTACACGCTGCGATCCGCCGCGCTGCACTACGACAACCCCATCGATGTGCTCGTCGAACTCAACTCGGTATTGCTGCGCGAGGTGGAACCGCGCCGATTCTGCACAGTGCTGTTCGGGATCCTGGAGCCGCGCAGCGACGGCCCCGGGTTCGGGGTCACCATCGCCACCGGCGGTCATCAGCCGGCGCTGCTGGCTGACGCCGCCAGCGGCACCGTCGAGCAGATCCGCCCCAGCCACGGCATGCTGGTGGGCCTCATCCCGGGTGCGTCATTCGACGCGTGCAGCCTGCGCTTGCTGCCGGGTCAGACACTGATCTGCTACACCGACGGCATCGTGGAGTCGCGGCGCGCCGAGATCACGTTCGACGAGGACAGGCTGGCCGCATTCGTCACCGAACGCACCACCCTGGGGGCCGCCGCGCTGATCGACGACCTCGTCGCGTTGATACCCAAGCTCAGTCCCGACGACGACATCGCGCTGCTGGCGCTGGGCGTCGCCCGGTAGCCGGACTCAGGTGCCGGTCCAGCGCGCCGGGCGCTTCTCGGCGAACGCGATCGCACCTTCCTTGGCGTCGTTGGAGGCGAACACCGGGCCCAGGATCTTGGTCTGTTCGGCGAACATGGTGTCGCGGCTCCAGCCCCGGGACTCGACGATGATCTTCTTACTGGCCGCCACCGCCAGCGGGCCGTTGGCGGCGATCTTGCCGGCCAGCTCGAGAGCGACATCCAGCGCCTTACCCGGTTCGGCCAACGCGGTGACCAGACCGATCTGGTGTGCGCGCTCGGCGGACAGGTTGTCCCCGGTGAGCGCCAGCTCCATCGCGATGGCGTACGGGATGCGTTCGGGCAGCCGCAGCAATCCCCCGCCGCCGGCCACCAGGCCGCGCTTGACCTCCGGGATGCCGAATGCCGAATCCTTTGCTGCCACAATCAGATCCGTGGCCAGCGCCAGCTCGGTGCCGCCGGCCAGTGCATAGCCCTCGACCGCCGCGATCAACGGCTTGTCCGGTGGACGCTCGGTGAAGCCCATCCCGCGGCCCTCGACGATGGGCAGTTCACCGCGGGCGAACGCCTTGAGGTCCATGCCCGCGCAGAACGAGCCACCGGCTCCGGTCAGGATGGCCACCGACAGCCCGGCGTCTCCGTCGAGACGGTCCATGGCGTCGGCCAGACCGTGGGCCACCGCGGAATTGACGGCGTTCTTGGCCCGGGGGCGATTGATGGTGATGATCAGGATGCGGTCGCGTTGTTCGACCAGAACTTCGGGTTCGTTAGCTTCGTCGCTCACAGTCCAGATGGTAGCTGTCGGGCCGCGTGACGAACCGCCCGGTGCGTGTAACGTTGACCGACCCTGTCGATCAGACCTGCGCCATGGCCTCCGGGACCACGGTGAGCTCTCCGGAAATCCCTGCGGCCCGGCGTATTTCGACGAATTCGGCGATCATCGCCGCGGTCACTTCGTGCGGGTCTTTCAGTGTCGCGCCGTCGGACAGCACCGAGATGTTGAGCTGGTCGACGTAGCTCCACACCGTGATGTTCAGGCCGCTGCCGGCGGTCAGCGGACCCACCGAGTAGATCTCGGTGACCAGCGCGCCGCCCACCCGGCCGCGGGTGCGGGGCCCGGGCACGTTGGAGATGTTGAGGTTGAGGACCTTGTTCTGCCCGTCGCGGCTGGACAACCACCGGAACATGGCTTCGGTCGCCGTGGGGGGCCAGTAGGCCGCCCACCGGCTGATCAACTCCGGGCCCAGCAACTGGTGGCTCTCCTTGGCCGAGACGGCGTTGTCGTGAGCGGCCCGCACCCGCTCCAGCGGGTCGTCCAGGTCGGTCGGCAGCACGACCATCATCCCGCTGAAGTGGTTGCCGGAAATGCGTTCCGGGGAGAAGTCGTAGCTGACCGGGACCGACGCCAGCAACGGCTCGGCCTTGCCGTCGTAGCGCAGCAGCAGGCTGTGCAGGGCTCCGCTGGACATGGCCAGCACCATGTCGTTGATCGTGGCGCCCAGCTTCTTGCCGGCCTCCTTGACGTCGGCCAGCGCCAGGGTGGCGGTGGCGAACCGGCGTTCCGGGGTGATCTTGTGGTTCATGAACGACGGCGGCGGGTCGATCGGGCGGGTGAGCTTCGGGGAGAACTTGTAGGAACTGCTGCGCACCCGTCGGACACCTTGTGCGGTGTAGGCGAACGTGCCGGGGATGCGCTTGATGTGCCGCATGTGGTCGACGAACGCCGCGCTCATCAGCTCTCGCTTGCTAGGCGCGGGATCGGTTGTGTACGAAGCGGTTTGCGGTGTCGGCATCAGATCCATGCCGTGCGCCATCAGATTGGCCGAGGCGACACCGTCGGCCAGCGCGTGGTGGATCTTGAGCACCACCGCTATCCGGTCATTGGCCAGTCCCTCGACGAAGTACATCTCCCACAGCGGGTGCGCGCGATCCAGGGGGGTGCTGGCGATCTCACCGATCGCCTCGTCGAGTTCCCGACGGCCGCCCGGGGCAGCCAGCTGCCAGGGCCGGACGTGGTACTCGAAGTCGACGTCGCAGTTCTCCCGCCACATCGGGTGGTGGAACTTGAACGGGACGTCGATCAGCTGGTAACCCAGCGGGACCAGCTTGTCCATCCGGCCGGCGATGACCTGACGGAACGCGTCGATGGTGAAACCGCGGCTGGCCTCGTCGAGCTCGATGATCGCCACCTTGATGGTGTGCATGTGCACGTTCGGCGTCTCGCTGTACAGCAGCACCGCGTCCCAGCCGGTGAGCCGCTTCACCGCAATCCCCTACCCATCACGCGACCCTAGCGCGATCAGATGACCTCTTGGGCGAACTGCGTGCGGGTGCGGTGCACCTGGTTGAGGAACAACGCCGTCGCGTGGGCCATCGCGCCCGCGCGGGGACCGTCGAGCATGTCGAAGCCGTGGCCGGCACCCGGCAACTCCACGTAGTTGACCGCCGCGGTCGAGACCGAACGCAACCGTTCGACGAAACTGCGCGCCTGATCGACCGGGATCACGTTGTCCCCGCTGCCGTGAATCACCAAGAACGGCGGCGCATTTCGATGCACGCGCGCGATCGGCGAGGCGTCCCGGAAGATCTCGGGATGCCGGGCGATGGATTTCTGGACCACCACCCGCTCCAGAAACTGCACGAACCGATCCCGCTCGGGGGTGGAGCGGTCCTCCCAGCAGTAGCGGCCGTAGATTCCGACCACCGCGTCCACCGAGCTGTCCGCGCCCTCGGGCAGCTTGGCGTCCAGCGTGGCGTCGTTGGGGGTGAGGCCGGCCAGCGCGGCCAGGTGCCCACCGGCCGAACAACCCGCCACCGCGATGAAATCGCGGTCGCCACCGAATTTGTCGACGTTGGCCCGTGCCCATGCGATCGCGGTCTTCACGTCGGTGATGTGCCGGGGCCACCGGTTGTGCGGCGAGACCCGATAGTTGACGGCCAGGCACACCCAGCCCTGCTCGGCCAGTCGTGACATCAGGGCGGTCCCCTGCATGGTGGTGCTGCCGTGCACCCACGCACCACCGGGCAGGAACACCAGCACCGGCGCGTTGGCGGGTAGATCCTTGCGACGCCACACGTCGAGCATCTGCGCGGGGTGGTCGCCGTAGTGCACACCGCGGCGGTGCAGGTACTTGCTGCCACGCAGGGCCGCCCAGAACGGCGGTGTCCGGTCGGCGGCGGGCCAGTCCAGGTCCAGTTCGGCAGCTGAGACCGTGCCGCGCAGTGCGGCAATGGACACCTCGTTGGTGCTTTCCCGGTCCCGGCGGCGCGTCTCGCCGCTGCCGGGGGCGAACCGGCCCTTCGCCGACGTCGACATCAGTTCCGGCGCGATCCGGATGCCCCACACACTCATGGCGGCCATGGTGCCCAAGGGTTCCAACCGCTTGCCGATGATCGGGAGAGCGGCACCGGCTCTGCTCATCGCCAACAGGTAGTCGGCCGGACCGGCGCGCAACAACCGCTTGACGCAAGATTTGGACTGTCCAGTCGCCGTCATGCAGGGCACTGTACCCCTACCCGCGGGTAATAATCGTTCAACTGTGTGCGGTATTGGCCGGGTGGCTCGGGAAATTCGGTAGCCGCATTTGCTGCTCGGGTATTCATACCTTTCCACGATTGTTTCGCCGTTAGCTGTCGGGTGTCGTGGCGCCGCCGAAAAAGTCCCGCTGCCGGGTCACCGGGACGACCGGCGGCCGGAGCGGCCGATCGTGTGGTGAATATCGCTGTGCCACAGCTGATTTCAATGTTCCGCAGACCCCTGCGGTGCCTGATCGGGGGCGCAGGGATACTGAATCGATGGTCGATGCCGTCCACCCTGATCTGCGCCGGCTGGCGCGCGTTGCGCCCAAGAGATTGGTCGGCCCCCGGACATTGCCGCTGATGCGCGTCGCTATGGGGTTGCGGACCAGGCTGGGCCGCGTCCCGAAGGGCGTCGAGGTGTTGACCCTGCCGTCGGGGGCGGGTGTGCGGCTCTACCGTCCGGCCGGCACCACCGAGCCGGGGCCGGCGTTGCTGTGGATTCACGGCGGCGGATATGTGCTGGGTTCGGCGCAACAGGACGACCAGCTGTGCCTGGGATTCAGCAAGCGGTTGGGCATCACCGTGGCGTCGGTCGAGCACCGGCTCGCACCCGAACATCCCTATCCCGCGCCCCTGGAGGACTGCTATTCGGTGCTGGCCTGGCTGGCCGGACTTCCCGCAGTGCAGGCCGACCGGGTGGCGATCGGCGGCGCCAGCGCCGGCGGCGGTCTGGCAGCGGCGTTGGCGCTGCTGGCCCGCGATCGCGGCGAGATCACGCCGGCTTTCCAGCTGCTGGTCTACCCGATGCTCGACGACCGCAGCGCGGCGGCGCCGGCCGACCCCGATTACCGGTTGTGGGACCCGGTAGCCAACCGGTTCGGCTGGACCGCCTATCTGGGCGGTGCGGATCCGGCGGTCGCGGTCCCCGCCCGACGCGCGGACCTGCGCGGGCTGCCTCCGGCGTGGATCGGCGTCGGGACCCACGACCTGTTTCACGACGAGGACGTCGAATACGCGCGCCGGCTCACCGAGGCCGGGGTGCCGTGCCAGCTGGAGCGCATCCCAGGTGCATTCCACGGTTTCGACCTGGTGGCACCCAAAGTCACAGTGTCCCAACAGTTCTTCGCCATGCAATGCGACGCGCTGCGCGCAGCGCTGACCCCGTGATCACATCGCGAAGTAGACCAGCTCACCCCTGATCAAGGTGGCCGCCACCAGGGCGGCATCCAGTTCGGCCAGTGCGACCGCGGGCGGCTCGGACAGCACGCACAGATCCCCCGGCTCGCCGATCTCCACCGTCCGCGGCCGGTCCGGCCGATCCGGCCAGCCCAGGAACATCGTCAAAGCAGTTCTGGGCGAGACACATTCGGCGGCGTTGAGCACCGCGCCGCTAGGGGTGGTGCGCGACACGGCGGCCCGCATCGCCGCCCACGGGTCGCCGCTGCCGAACGGCATATCGGTGGACAACGCCACCGGGATATCGGCGTCGAGCAATGAGGCGACCCGCCAGAGTTGGTCGTGCTCGTCGGCGGGGACATCGGTCAGGTACTGGTCCCCGCGCTCGGCAACGAAATTCGGTTGCGTCACCACCGTGATGCCCAATTCGGCCAGATCGGACAGGGTGTCGTCCGGGACGACGGCGGCGTGCTCGATGCGGTCGAACGGATGGCTGCCGGCGGCCCGCAGCGCCGCGATCGTCACCACCAGTTGCGCCGCCGTCACGCAATGCACAGCCACCGGCTGGCCGAACCCGTGCCGCTCACTGATCCACTCCGCCAATGCATTCAGATCAAGCCGGTCGTCGTGCAGGATCTTCTTACCGGGCGAGAGCAGGCGCACCCCGGGCCGGAACTCGCCGTTTCGGTGCGCCATCATCAGCGAGATCAGGTCGCCCGCATCGATGTCCGGGGTGGCGTCGGTGACCCCGGTGACCCCGCGCGCGACGATCCGCCTGCTCAGTTCGGCCAGGTCGGTTTCGCGGCGCTGCAGGGCCTGTGCCCACGGATCGGCGCTGCGCAGCCGGCCGTCGGGGTGGGCGGCCAAGCCCACCCGGCCGAGCGCCGCGGAGTTGAGTACCCACAGCGCGCCGCTGCGGTGCTGGATACGCAGCGGAACGTGGGCCAGCACCGCATCCAACGTGGCCCGATTCAGTTCCCCGGCAACCGATTCGTGGTATCCGACGGCACGTATCCACCCGTCGGGTCCCGGGACGGCAGTCGACAACGCTTGTGCCAGTTGTTCTTTGGTGTGCACGGCGGGTGGCCCCACGGACAGCGAATCCAATGCCGATGCGGCCGAACGCAAATGCACGTGATGGTCATGCAGTCCGGGCAAGACGGTGCCACCGCCGGCGTCGAGCACCCCCTCGCCCGCGCGCGGCGATAACTCCCGGCCCACCTGTTCGATTCGCGCGCTAACCCGGATATCGACCGTGCGCCCGTCGAGCAACGCCGCCCTGCGGATCAACATGGCAGCCTCAGCATGTGCGCCGTAGCCTCTCGGTCACCAGGTGGCGGACGGCCTCGTCGTCGGCACCGAGGGCGGCGGCGGGCTCCGGCACCGTCGGCGCCCGCGGCGGCTCGACCGGGCAGGCCGATCCCGGTGCGCCGGTCGGCAGCGCCGCATACGTCGCGGCGACGGCAGCCATCGAGACGTCGATCAGCTCGCCACCGCCCCGGCGCAGCGATTCGGTCACCACCCGGGCGGCCTCCAGTCCGGTCAGCGGATCGGCGATCGCGTCGCCACAGAACACCGGCCCCCGGCCGACCAGGCCACCGGCCACCGCGGCGTCGTCTCCGAACGCCGGCCGTCGGGAAGCCGACCCGTGTCCGCAGATCCGCAGCCAGATCCGGCCCACCCGCGGCGCCAGGTCATCGGGTCCCAATCCGCGGCGGGCCAGCCCGTCGGGCCGTGACCCTTCGATGACGATGTCGGCCGCGGTCAGCAACTGACGCAGCTCACTGGTCTGGCGGTCGAAGTCCAGGCAGTAGGACAGCTTGGCGCTGTTGACCCAGTCGAAGAAGACCGGGTGGCCGCCCCGGGTGCCGTCGGGCCGCTGCGGACTCTCGACCTTGACGACGGTGGCGCCGTCGCGGGCCAGCAGTCGTCCGCACAGCGGTCCGGCCCACATCGAGGACAGATCGGCGACCAGCAGACCCGCCGGACCGCGTACCGGGCCCCGTGGCGCCGTCCGACGTACCACGGGCGCGGCCGCGGTGGTCTCACCCAGTGCCGCCGCCGGGATGTCGAGCAGTTCGGCCCGCGCGACGATCTCGGTCGTGGGCCGAGTGGCAGCCCATCTTTCCAGGCACGGCCACGGATCGTCGGCGACCTCGTCAGAACACAGCAGCGCAGGGACCGCCGCAACATCGTCGGGACGCGACAGCGTCACGGCGCACCAACCGTCGCGTGCGCCGAGCAGCCGGGTGGCACCGCCGGCCGACACGCGACCGCGGCGGGTCAGGCCCAGCAACGCGGCCCGGCCGCTCAGCAGCGCGGCGGCGTCGGGGGCGATCTGCTGCGCGCGGCCGAGCACCGCCGCGCGCGAGAAGTCGGGCGGCCCGTCCGGCGGACCGGTCAGGTAGGCCAGCCCGCTGCTGCCCCACGCCGGGGTCCAATCCGAGGCGGCTTCCGGACTCACCCCTCCATGGTTGCGCGTGCCGCGGCGCCGGTGCGAACGGGCCCAGCGGCGGTGGAACCGAGGTGCGGCGCAGCCCCCCATGCCGAAACTATGCGCATCATTAGCAGGTTTTTGACGGAAAGACAGTTTGTTTTGGCCCAAGTCGAGTTATGGTTCGTATCGGCTTTGCCCATCAGCATGACCGGGGGACATGTAAACCACGGCCTCACCAGGTCGTGACCTAGTAAGTGGACGGTTCCCATGTCGTATCTCCTTGCAACAGCGCCGGACCTGCTGACCGCCGCAGCCTCCGACTTGGCCGGCCTCGGCACCACGCTGGAGTCAGCCAACGCCGCTGCGGCGGCCTCCACCACCAACCTGCTGGCCGCCGCGCAAGACGAGGTGTCCACCGCCATTGCCGCACTGTTCGGCACCCACGGGCAGGCCTACCAGAGCATCAGTACCCAGGCCGCGGCCTTTCAGGCCCAGTTCACCCGGGCGCTGGCTGCGGGAGCGAATTCCTACGCGCTGGCCGAGGCGACCGCCGCAACCCCGTTGCAGCCGCTGCTCGACCTGATCAACTGGCCGACCGAGACGCTGTTCGGCCGACCGATCATCGGCGACGGCGCGAACGGCATCGATGGAACTGGCGCTGCCGGAAAGCCCGGCGGCTACCTGTTCGGTAACGGCGGCCGGGGTGGAACGGGGGCGGCCGGGCAGGCCGGTGGGGCCGGCGGGTCGGCCGGGTTGATCGGACACGGCGGTGCCGGCGGCAGCGGCGGCGCAACGTCGTCCGGGGCGGGCGGAGCCGGCGGCGCGGGGGGAAACGGCGGCTGGCTCTACGGCAGCGGTGGCGCCGGCGGCACCGGCGGCGCCAATACCGGTGGACTCGGATCCGGCGGGCTCGGCGGACTCGGCGGCAGCGCCCGACTCATCGGCAGCGGCGGGGCCGGCGGGGCCGGCGGGTCGAGCGTGAGCGGTGCCGGCGGGTCCGGCGGCAACGGCGGCAGCTCCGGACTGCTGTGGGGCAACGCCGGATTCGGCGGAAACGGTGGCAGTGCCGGCGCAAACGGCGCCGGCGGCGCCGGGGGTGACGGCGGCAACGCATGGATCCTCGGCACCGCCGGATTCGGCGGTAGTGGCGGTGACTCCGCAGGTCTCGGGGCCGCCGGTGCCGGCGGCGACGGCGGCAACGCGCTGTTCCTGGCCAACGCCGGGTTAGGCGGCAACGGCGGCCACGCCACCGGCATCGGCGCCGGCGGCGCCGGCGGTGTCGGCGGCAACGCCTGGTTGCTGGGCAACGGCGGCTACGGCGGGGCCGGGGGCAGCAGCGCGAGCGCCGGTGGCGGCGCCGGCGGCGCCGGCGGGGCGGCCTGGCTGATCGGCTTCGGTGGCGGCGGCGGTGCGGGCGGCAGCAGCGGCGGTTCGTTCGGCGGGGCCGGCGGGTCCGGTGCCACCGGCGGACTACTCGTCGGGTCCGGCGGCGCCGGTGGTGCCGGTGGCGCCAATCTCGGCGGTCACGGTAACGGCGGTGCCGGTGGCACTGGTGGCACCGCGTGGCTGTTGGGCAACGGTGGCGCCGGGGGCGCGGGCGGAACCAGCACTACCGGAGACGGTGGCGCCGGTGGCACCGCCGCCAACGCCGGATTCCTGATCGGGTCCGGCGGGGATGGTGGCCACGGCGGGTCGACGACCTTTGCGGCCGGTTCCGCCGGTAGCGCCGGAACCGCGGGCAGTGCATGGTTGATCGGCAACGGCGGCGATGGCGGCACCGGCGGGAGCGCGCCCACCGGCGGGCTGGCCGCCAACGGTTCCAACGGCGGTAACGCCGGGTTCTTGCTCGGCTGCGGCGGCGACGGCGGCAACGGCGGGGCGGGTGTGGCCGGAATCGGCGACGGCATCGGCGGCGGTGGCGGCAACGCCTGGCTGTTCGGCAGCGGCGGGGACGGCGGCAACGGCGTGATCGGCGGCACCGCCGGCCGGGCCGGGCTGTTGATCGGCTACGGCGGCGACGGCGGCACGGGACGCCCGGGCGCCAACGGCGGTCTGCTGTTCGGTGACGGCGGTGACGGCGGCGACGGCGGCTTCGAAGTGCCGTCCAACGGCGGCAGCGGCGGCCGATCCTGGTTACTCGGTAGCGGTGGTCACGGCGGCGCCGGCAGTTCCGGCGTCGCAGCCGTCGCCGACGGGAACGGCTGGTATGGCGGCAACGGCGGCGACGCCGGGATCCTCTTCGGCTTCGGCGGCCACGGGGGAACCGGCGGAACCGGGCTGGTCACGGTGCCTGGATCCGGTAATGGCGGTGGTGGTGGCGCCGGTGGTGACGCCGGGTGGATCTGGGGCCGCGGCGGTGCCGGCGGCCATGGCGGTGGCGGCGGTACGGGCATCGCCGGTGCTGCCGGAGGCATCGGCGGTGCCGGGGGCAACGGCGGCACCGCCGTGCTGCTCGGCAGCGGTGGTGCCGGCGGCAACGGTGGGTCCGGCGGTCTGGCTGGATCCGGCTCGTCGGGCGGAGCCGGAGGCCAGGGCGGAAGTGCCGGTGGCAGCGGCTTCATCTACGGCAACGGTGCAGCGGGCGGCGTCGGTGGCAATGGTGGAGCCGGTGCCGGCGGTGTCGGTGGTCCCGCCGGTGGCGCCGGGGGTGCCGGCGGTCACGGCGCCTCGACCTTCCTGCTCGGCAACGGCGGTGCCGGCGGGGCGGGCGGCTCGGGTGGCAACGGTTCGGGCAACGTCGGCGCGGCCGGTGGCCACGGCGGAGCCGCCGGTAACAGTGGGTTCATCTTCGGTAACGGCGGAATCGGCGGTGGCGGCGGCGCCGGCGGCGAGAACCTGAGCGGCGCTACCGGCGGTCCCGGCGGCGGCGGCGGTACCGGAGGCAGCGCCACCTTCATCGGCAACGGCGGCAACGGTGGCCGCGGGGGTGCCGGGGGTCCGGGCACCCCGGAGGGTGCCGACGGAGCCGGCGGCAGCGGCGGGCGAGGCGGGATCTTCGGCCAGGCCGGCGTCACCGGCTGACAAATTCGAACCGGCAGTCACCACTGTGCCCTAGGAACCGCAGCTATGCCCTCGTCAGGCCATTCGACATGGGTCGTGGTGCGGTTAGCCTGTCCTTGCAAAACTAACTGGATGTATTTTGGCATTTTTGAGTGAAAGCCAGTTTGTTTTGGCCGAAATCGAGTTATGGTTCGTATCGGCTTTGCCCATCAGCATGACCGGGGGACATGTAAACCACGGCCTCACCAGGTCGTGACCTAGTAAGTGGACGGTTCCCATGTCGTATCTCCTCGCTGCGCCGGACGTGTTGAGCTCCGCGGCTTCCGATCTAGCCGGACTCGGCGCCACGCTGGAGTCGGCAAACGCCGCTGCAGCGGCCTCGACCACCAACCTGCTGGCCGCCGCGCAAGACGAGGTGTCTACCGCCATCGCGGCGCTGTTCGGCACCCACGGGCAGGCCTACCAGAGCATCAGTGCCCAGGCTGCGGCCTTCCACAGCCAGTTCATGCAGAACCTGACGGCCAACGCCGGCTCGTACGCGTGGGCCGAGGCCGCCGGCGCGGCACCGCTCGAGGGACTCGGCGTAGCGGTGCTGGGTGCCATCAACACCCCCACCCAGGTCCTGCTCGGCAGGCCGCTGATCGGTGACGGCGCCAACGGGGCGCAGCCCGGCCAGGCCGGCGGGGACGGCGGCCTGCTGTGGGGCAATGGCGGCGCCGGTGCGGGCGGCGCGGCCGGCCAGGCCGGCGGAGCCGGCGGCAACGCCGGGTTGATCGGACACGGCGGAGTCGGCGGTGCGGGTGGGTCATCGACCACCGCCAACGGTGGCGCCGGCGGGGCCGGTGGCAACGGCGGATGGCTCTACGGCAGTGGCGGCTCCGGCGGCATCGGTGGTGCCAACCTGAACGGACTGGGCACCGGTGGCACCGGGGGTGTGGGCGGTCGGGCCTGGCTGATCGGCGCCGGCGGCACCGGCGGGGCGGCGGGTTGGGGCGCCAACGGTGGCGCTGGCGCGGCCGGCGGCAGCGGCGGATGGTTGTACGGCGACGGTGGTGCCGGCGGCGCCGGTGGCGCCAACACCAGTCCGACCGGTATCGGTGGGACCGGTGGCCGGGGCGGGGACGCCTGGCTGCTCAGCGCCGGTGGTGCCGGTGGGGCCGGTGGCACCGGACCGGGCGGTAGCGGTTTCGGCGGTGTGGGCGGCGACGGCGGCCACGGTGGTCTGCTGGCCGGCGCCGGCGGCGCCGGTGGTACCGGCGGCACCGCGGGCATCGGCGGCACCGGCGGATCCGGTGGCGACGCGGGCTGGCTTTCCGGTGCGTCCGGCGGGGCCGGTGGCATCGGCGGCATCGGCAATACCGGCAGCGGCGGCGTCGGCGGCACCGGTGGGTCCGGTGGTCTGTTCGGTCCGGGTGGGTCGGGCGGCACCGGTGGCACCGGCGCGGCGATCGGTGGCATCGGCGGTCGCGGTGGCCACGCCGGATGGCTGCTGGGCACCGGTGGCGCGGGCGGCAGCGGTGGCACCAGCGGTACCGGCAACGGCGGTGGAACCGGCGGCGCCGGCGGCAACGCCGGCTGGCTGTACGGCAACGGCGGCGTCGGCGGCAACGGTGGCCGGGGTGGCGACGGGCTCGCCGGGATCTCCGGCGGCAATGGCGGTGACGGTGGGGCGGGCGGCCGGGGCGGTCTGCTGTTCAGCGACGGCGGCAACGGCGGCAACGGTGGGACCGGCGGCAGGGGTGGCACCGGCATTCAAGGCAGCAACGGCGCAGACGGGGTCTGGGGCGTCGACTACGGCAACGGAGACGGCGGCGGCCAGAACGGTGGCGGCGGCGGCGTCGGCGCGACCGGCGGTAATGGTGGCAACGGCGGTGCGGCTGGTCGCGGTGGCCTGCTGTTCGGCGAGGACGGCATCCTCGGCCGGGGCGGCAATGGTGGCGACGGCGGCACCGGCGGCGGCGCCGGCAGCGGCGGCAACGGTGCGGCCGGCACGCTGGCGAATCCCGACGGCGGTCGGGGCGGCAACGGCGGCAACAACGGTGCCGGCGCCGCAGCCGGCGGCACCGGTGGCTACGGCTCGGTCATCGGCAAGCACGGCGCGGCCGGCACCATGGCCACCGGCACCGGGGGCAACGGCGGCACCGGTGGCGCGGGTTATGACGCATCGACCGGTTCCATCGCCGGCGCCAGTGGCGGCAACGGCGGACACGGTGGTGACGGCGGCAACTACGGCAACGGCGGCGCCGGTGGCGCCGGCGGCAACGCGGCGGCGGGCAAGGCCGGTGCTGATGGCGTCGACCCCGGTGACAGCGGCGGCAACGGTACGGCCGGCGGCTCGGGTGGTGCCGGTGGCTATGGCGGCAAGGGTGGTTCGGTCGCCGGTGCCGGCGGTGTGGGTGGCGCAGGCGGCGACGGTGGCACCGGTGGTTCCGGCGGCAAAGGTGTCAACGGCCAGTCCAGCACCGTCGCCGGTGTCAACGGCGGTGACGGTGGCAACGGCGGCAGTGGTGCCGACGGCGGCAATGGGGGCGCCGGCGGAATGGGTGGCACCGACCATGTGGGCAACGCCGCCAAGGCGGGCGCCAACGGCGTCGGCGGTAACGGCGGCGATGCCGGCGCGGCCGGTACCGGTGGGCGCGGCGCCGACGGCACCGCCGCGCACGTCAACGGTTCCGACGGCGGCAAGGGCGGCGACGCCGGTCTGTCCGGCTTCAAAGGCCTGGGCGGTGACAACGGCGTCAGTCCCGTGGTCGACGGCAAAGACGGCCTGGGCGTCAACGGCGGCCGGGGCGGTGACGGCGGTAATGGTGCCGTCGGGGCCGCCGGCAGCCAGGGACTGGGCGCCGGGGCCAGTGGTGGCAATGCCCAAGCCGGTGGCGATGGTGGTGACGGCGGCAAGGGCGGCGCTGCCGGTCGCGCCGGGACCACAGCTGGTAGCGGTGGCACCGGCGGCGAAGGTGGCGAAGGCGGTGAAGGCGGTTCCGGTGTGCGAGGTGCAGATGCGACCGGCACCGACGCCAACGGCGTGGGCAACACCGGCCAGCAGGGTGGCGACGCGGGCAAGGGCGGGGCGGGAGGAACCGGCGGCAAGGGCGGCGCGGCCGGTGACGCAGGCCCCCACGGCGGGTCAGCAGGTACCGCCGGTGCCGGTGGCGCCGGGGGTGACGGTGGCGCTGCGGGGACGGCGGGCGCCGGTGGCCACGGGGCGGCCGGTGCCGACGGACAGACCGGGGTGGACTACGGCACTGGTGCCGGCGACGGGGGCCGGGGCGGTGACGGCGGCAAGGGCGGCAACGGCGCCAGCGGCGGCAACGGCGGGGTCGCGGGCCTCAACGGTGACGGCACCGCGCCCACGGCGGCCAACGGCGCGGGCGCCAAGGGCAGCGATGGCGGTGCCGGCGGCAACGCCGGCGCCGGTGGACGGGGTGTGACCGGGGCGTCGGGCTCCGCCGGGGTGAACCTGGGCGCGGGCGCCGACGGTGGTAGCGGCGGCGCGGGTGGTCGTGGCGGCGATGGTGGCACTGGCGGGACGGGCGGCTTCAACGGGGGCAGCACCACCAGCCACGCCGCTGACGGCACCGGCGGCCTGGGCGGGCGCGGCGGTAACGCCGGCGTTGCCGGCGACGGTGGCCGCGGCGCGGACGGTACCGCCAGTTACGTCGACGGCGGCAAGGGCGGTGCCGGGGGTGACGCCGGTGCGATCGGCCAGCACGGCACTGGTGGTCTCAACGGTGACGGCAGCGGCCCTGCGGGCAATCTTTCCAACGGCACCGGCGCCAATGGCGGTAAGGGTGGCGACGGCGGTCGGGGTGCCGGCGGCGCCGCGGGCGCCAACGGTCTCAACCCCGGCGACAGCGGTATCGACGGTGGTGCCGGCGGTAAGGGCGGCGACGCCGGCAGCGGTGGTATCGGTCGGGGCGCGGGCTTCACCGGGGGTGCCGCGGGCGCGGCCGGTGCCGGTGGTGACGGTGGGCGCGGTGGTTCCGGCCTCAACGGCAGCACCGGGGTGGCCACCTCGGGTGCGGGTCTGGCCGGCGGCGACGGCGGTAACGCCGGCAGTGGCGGTAGGGGTGGCGACGGCGGTAAGGGCGGCAGCGGCGGCGCGGGCACCGACGGCGCCGGTATCGGCGCTGGCACCGATGGTGGTGCGGCCGGTAAGGGCGGCGATGCCGGCACTGCCGGCAGTGGTGGTGTGGGCGCCTCCGGTCATGACGGCACCGCCGGGCACCGCGACGGCTATGACGGCGGCAACGGCGGCAAGGGCGGTAAGGGCGGCAACGGTGGCAACGGTGGCACCGGCGGCGCAGCGGGAACCGGCAGCAACGCGGCCTCGCTGAAGGCCGGGGTCGACGGTAACGGCGGCGCGGCCAGCAACGGTGGCGCCGGTGGCGCCGCCGGCAGCGGTGGCGCGGGTCAGTCGGGGGCAGCCGGGGTGGCCGGGTCCACCCAGTACGGCACGGCCGGGCAGGGTCAGGCCGGTGCCAACGGTGGAGCCGGTGGCGTCGGCGGCGAGGGCGGCGCCGGCGGTAAGGGCGGCACCGGACTCAGCGCGGGCAGCGACGGCACCGGCGGCCTGGGCGGGCGCGGCGGTAACGCCGGCACTGCCGGCGACGGTGGCCGCGGCGCCGATGGCACGAGCAGTTACCTCGACGGCGGCAAGGGCGGTGCCGGTGGCAACGCCGGCACGGTCGGCGCCCATGGCACCGGCGGCCTCAACGGTGACGGCAGCGGCCCTGCAGGCAACAACGGCGACGGTTTCGGCGCCAATGGTGGCAGGGGTGGCGACGGCGGTCATGGTGCCGAAGGCGCTGTCGGCGCCAACGGCCTCAACCCCGGCGACAGCGGGGCGGCGGGCGCCGCGGGCGGTAAGGGCGGCGAAGGCGGCGCCGGCGGTACTGCCAGCGGTAGCCAGACCCCGGCCGGCCTCACCACCCACGGTGGTGACGGCGGCACCGGCGGAAAGGGCGGCGCCGGCGGTAAGGGCGGCAGCGGCTTGAACGGGGCCAACGGCGCGGCGATCACCGGATCGGGAGGCGACGGTCAGAACGGTGGCAACGCCGGTGCCGGCGGCGCCGGCGGCGACGGTGGCACGGGTGGCAACGCCGGTGGCGGTGGCACCGGCGGCGGAGTCGCCGGCAACGCCGGTAGCGGCGGCAACGCCGGTAACGGCGGGGACGCCGGAGCCGCCGGAAAGGGCGGCCTCGGAGCCAACGGTGCGCCCGGCGCGGCCGGCGTCGACGCCTACGGCAATGGTGTGGGCGGCGGCCAAAGCGGTGGCGACGGCGGCAATGGCGGTAACGGCGCCAACGGTGGTGACGGTGGCAAGGGCGGCGCTGCCGGTATCGGCGCCGGCGGCAACGCCGGCGCGTACGGTGACGGCGGCAATGCCAGCAACGGTGCCGTCGGCGGGGCGGCGGGCTCCGGCGGGGGCGGCGTCAAGGGTTCGGTCGGCACCGCAGGCGCCGACCTCTACGGCAACGGTGTCGGCGCCGGTCAGGACGGTGGAGACGGCGGCGACGGCGGCACCGGCGGTAACGGCGGGGCCGGCGGCACCGGTGGAAAGGCGCTCGGCGGCACTGCCAAAGCAGGCACCAACGGCACCAGTGCGGCAGGCGGCATCGGCGGCAATGCCGGCGCGGCAGGCGACGGCGGTCGGGGTGCCAACGGCATCAGCGGCACCGCCTACGCCGATGGCGGCCGGGGTGGCGCGGGCGGCAATGCTGGGCACATCGGGCTGGGTGGCCTCAACGGCAACGGCGTGGGCACTGCCGCGTCGGGCACCGGCGCCAACGGCGGCACCGGCGGCGCCGGTGGTGACGGCGCGGCCGGGCTGACCGGTACCAACAACGGCAGCGCCGGGGCCAACGGCTCCGTCGGCGGCGACGGCGGTAACGGCGGCGGCGGTGGCACCGGTGGTATCGGTCGGGGTGCCGGCTTCCACGGCGGCGATGGCGGCGCGGCGGGCACCGGCGGCGCCGGCGGCCTCGGCGGCTCCGGCGTCGACGGCGCCAACGGGACCACCACCGCCGGGGTGGGTAATAACGGTCAGGACGGCGGCGACGCCGGGGCCGGCGGCAGGGGCGGTAAGGGCGGCGACGGCGGCAGTGCCGGCAGCGGCACCGACGGCGCCACCAAGGGCACCGCGACCAACGGCGGGGCGGGCGGCGCAGGTGGTGCCGCGGGCACCGCCGGCAAGGGTGGCCTCGGCGCGACCGGCCACGACGGCACTTCCACCCACCTGGATGGTTATCGAGGCGGCGACGGCGGGGCCGGCGGTGACGGCGCCAACGGTGGTAACGGCGGGGCCGGCGGCAACGCCGGCGGCAACGGCACCAACACCGCGACCGCAGGCACTTACGGCAAGGGCGGCAATGCCTCCAACGGTGGCGCCGGCGGAGCAGCGGGCGCCGGCGGGGCCGGCCTCACCGGCGCCAACGGGGTCGCCGGAACCAATAGCGGCATTGGTGTCAGCGGCGGCAACGGTGGCGATGGCGGCACCGGTGGCGACGGCGGCAAGGGTGGCGTCGCAGGCCAGGACGGCAACGGTGGCACCACCGCGACCAACGGCAAGGGCGGCATCGGCGGCCGGGGTGGTAACTCCGGCACGGCCGGTGACGGCGGCCGCGGTGCCGATGGCGTCGCGGGTACCGCCAACCTCGCCGGTGGTGCGGGCGGTCGCGGCGGTGACGCGGGCGCCATCGGGCTCGGCGGCGACGGCGGTGCGGACGGCGTCGGCACCGGCAACGGCGGCACCGACGGCCCCGGCACCGGCGCCAACGGTGGCAGGGGTGGCGACGGCGGCACCGGCGCGGTGGGTAACGCCGGCAAAGACGGCGTCAATCCGGGCGACAGCGGCACCAATGGCACGACCGGCGGAAACGGCGGCAATGCCGGTGCCGGCGGTACCGGACGCGGCGCCGGCTTCCACGGTGGCAACGCCGGCACAGCCGGCCGGGGTGGCGACGGTGGTGCCGGTGGATCCGGTGTCACCGGCAGGGACGGTTCCTTCGGCGCCGGTCAGGGCGGCGCCGGATTGATCGGCGGCAACGCGGGCAACGGTGGCAACGCGGGCAACGGCGGCAGCGGCGGCAGCGCCGGCGCCGGCACCGACGGGGCCACCGCGGGTACCTCGTCCAGCGGCGCGGCTGGCGGCCGGGGCGGCAACGCCGGCAATGCGGGCAACGGCGGCAACGGCGCCCTCGGACACGACGGCACCGCGGCCCACCCCGATGGCTACACCGGTGGTAACGGCGGCGAAGGCGGCAGGGGCGGCAACGGCGGCAACGGCGGCAACGGCGGCACCGCGGGCATCGGTGGCACCAACATCTCTGCCGGGGGCGCCAAGGGCGCCGGCGGCAACGCCACCAACGGCGGCACCGGTGGGGCGGCCGGCACCGGCGGCGACGGCATCGCCGGCGCCGACGGCCTGGCCGATGTCGACAAGTACGGCACCGGTATCGGCGGCGGCCAGAACGGCGGCAACGGTGGCGACGGCGGGACCGGCGGTGCGGGCGGCGCCGGTGGCACCCGGGGCACGGCAGGCACCATCGGTACCGGGGCTGCCATCAACGGCACCGCGGGCAACGGCGGCAACAGCGGGGCCGGCGGCAACTCCGGGCAGGCCGGCGCCGGTGGCGACGGCGCGAAGGGCACCGCCGCCAACCCCAACGGCGGCAACGGCGGCAAGGGTGGCGACGCGGGCAACATCGGCAAGGGTGGCACCGTCGGCACCGCCGGCACCGGAGGCGTCAACGGCGGCAAGGGCGCCGACGGCATCGGCGCCCACGGCGCTGACGGTGGCGTCGGCGGTGACGGCGCGGCGGGCACGGCCGGCAAGAACGGCGTCAATGCCGGTGACAGCGGCACCAACGGCACGGTCGGCGGCCAGGGCGGTCTCGGCGGTGACGGTGGCACCGGTCGCGGCGCGGGCTTCCACGGTGGCACCGGCGGTGACGGCGGCCAGGGTGGCGCGGGTGGCGACGGTGGCTCCGGGGTGAACGGCGCTGCCGGCACGGTCACCACCGGTGCCGGCAACGACGGGCAGAACGGCGGCAATGCCGGCAGCGGCGGCAACGGCGGCGGCGGCGGCAGGGGTGGCAACGCGGGCGGCACGTCCGACGGCGCCAGCGTGGGCAGCTCGGGTAGCGGCGGCGACGCCGGCAAGGGTGGCGACGCCGGTACCGCCGGTAACGGTGGCGCCGGTGCCATCGGCCACGACGGCTCCTTCCCGGCCGGTAACAACGGCGACGGGTACCGCGGCGGCAACGGTGGCAACGGCGGGACCGGCGGCAACGGCGGCAACGGCGGCACTGGCGGCGCTGCGGGCACCGGGACCGGTGGTACAGCCGGCGCCAACGCCAACGGTGGCAACGCCAGCAATGGCGGCAACGCCGGGCGCCCGGGTGACGGTGGTCACGGAGCCGACGGCACGTCGGCCCACGTCGACGGCGGCCGGGGCGGTGACGGCGGCAACGCCGGTACCGCAGGTAAGGGCGGTACCGGCGGCACGGCCGGCGCCGGCGCCACCGCCGGCACCAGCGGCAGCAAGGGTCTTGCGGTCACCGTGGCGGCCGGTAACGGTGGCAACGGCGGGGCGGGCTTCACCTCGACGGCCTCCGGCGCCGACGGCGGCGACGGTGGGGCCGGTGGCGACGGCGGCAATGTCGGTAACGGTGGCAACGGCGGTGCCGGCGGCGACGGCGTGATCGGCGACGACGGTGTCAACGGCACTGCCGCAAACCCCAACGGCACCAACGGTCAGGCCGGTGGCAGCGGCGGCGACGGCGGCGCAGGCGGCATCGGCCATGGCGCCGGTAGGCACGGCGGCAACGGCGGTGCCGCAGGCACCGGTGCCAACGGCGGCAGCGGCGGCATCGGCTGGACCGGACGCGAGGGGCAGTCCGGCGCCGACCTCTACAACAACGGCATCGGAGGCGGCGAGAACGGCGGCAATGGCGGCAGCGGCGCCAACGGTGGCAACGGCGGCAACGGCGGTGTCGGCGGTGCCGGGCTGAACGGCGCCACCAAGGGCAACACCGCTGCCGGCGGTTCGGCCGGAAACGGTGGAAACGCCGGGACACCTGGCGACGGCGGCGACGGTGCCGCAGGCACCGCGAGCTACACCACCGGCGGGGCCGGCGGTAACGGCGGCAGCCCGGGCACGGCGGGCGGCGGCGGCACCGGCGGCAGCGGCTCGACCCTGGGCGCGGACGGCAACGACGGCGCGATGCCGTCCGCCCCGGCAGGCAACGGTGGTCACGGGGGCGTGGGCTACACCGCTACCGAGCACGGCGCTGCGGGCGGCGAGGGCGGCGCCGGTGGTCACGGCGGCACCTACGGCAGCGGCGGCGACGGCGGCGACGGCGGCGACGGCGCCGACGGTCTGGACGGCACCGACGGCATCAGCGGGTCGGCCGACAATGTCAACGGCACCGTGGGCGAGAACGGTGGCAAGGGCGGCAAGGGCGGCATCGGCGGGAACGCCGGCGCCATGATGGGCGACGGCGGCAACGGCGGTAAGGGCGGCGTCGGCGGCTCCGGCGGCGACGGCGGTCACGGCGGGACCGGGGCCGACGGATTCACCCCCGGTGACAACGGTGGGTTGGGCGCCAACGGCGGTCAGACCGGCGGCGCCGGCGCCAGCGGCGGCCACGGTGGCGGCGGTGGCGACGGCGGCGCCGGCGGTACCTCGGGGTTGTACGGCTTCAAGGGTGAGCAGGGCGCCGGAGGCGCAGCCGGTGCCGGTGGTGACGGTGGCGACGGTGGAACCGGTGGTTCCGGCGATGACGGCGCCGACGGTGTCACCAACGAGAACGCCTACGGCACTGGTATCGGCGGTGGTCAGGACGGCGGCAACGGCGGCAACGGCGGCGTCGGCGGGGTGGGCGGCAACGGCGGCAAGGGCGGCAGCGGTAGCACCATCGGCGCGGGCGGCAACGCCGGTAACGGTGGTGCCGGCGGGGACGGCGGAGCCCAGGGCGACGGTGGCCACGGCGCCGACGGCACCAAGGCCAACCCGGACGGTGGACGCGGCGGCAGCGGCGGCGACGCCGGTGTCGGCGTCGGCGGCGGCGCGGGCGGCACCGGTGGCACCGGTTCCACCAAGGGTGCCGACGGCAGCCACGGTGGCAGCGGGTCCACGCCGTCGGATATCGGTGGCGACGGTGGTGACGGTGGCGACGGCTACAACCCGACCACCCCCGGTGCGCACGGTGGCAAGGGCGGCGCCGGCGGTGACGGCGGCAATTACGGCAACGGCGGCGACGGCGGTCAGGGCGGCAACGGCGTCGCGGGCGCCACCGGCAACGACGGCAGCGCTACCAGCATCAACGGCACCAACGGCCAGGCCGGTGGTAACGGCGGTGACGGCGGTAAGGGCGGCAACAGCGGCATCTACAACGGCTACGCCGGCACCGGTGGTGACGCCGGCAGTGGCGCCAACGGCGGCACTGGCGGCAACGGCTACAACGTCCCGGGCGGCATCGGCGGCAACGCCGGCAACGGTGGCAACGGCGGTACCGCCGGCCAGGGCGGCGCCGGCGGCGACGGCTTCCTCGGCGGCGGCGACGGCGGCACCGGCGGCAACCCCGGCAAGGGTGGTGCCGCGGGCACGCCCGGCAACAACGGCACCGGTTTGTCCGGTGCGGCTGGTGTGGCCGGTACCGACGGTCAGCTGGTCGCTCCGGGCACCGGCCGCGGTGACGGCGGCGACGGTGGTGACGCTACTGGTGTTCCGGGTGCCCACCAGCAGGGTTACGACGGTGGTGACGGTGGTGACGCCGGTCAGTACGGCGACGGCGGCGACGGCGGCAAGGGCGGCCAGGGCGGCCAGGGCGACACCGGCGCCAACGGCACCTTCCCCACCACCGGCAAGGGCGCCGACGGTGGCACCGGTGGCGTCGGTGGTGACGGTGGCCGGGGTGGCAACGGCGGCTGGGTCAGCGGTAACAGCGGCGACGGCGGCGACGGCGGCACCGGCGGTACCGGTGGTACCGGCGGTAAAGGCGCCACCGGCGACTGGAACTACAACCCCGGCGGCGGCTTCGGCACCGGCGGCGACGGCGGCAACGGCGGCGCGGGTGGCACCGGCGGCCAGGCGGGCGACGCCGGCACGGTCACCAACGGCACCGTTGGTGTCGGCGGCACCGGTGGGCAGGGTGGCACCCCCGGTCTCGGCGGCGCCGGCGGCACCGGCGCGGCGGGCGACGCGACGCACACCACCGGCGGCAAGGGTGGCCACGGCGGCAACACCGGCACCGTCGTGGGCGGCGGTGGCCAGGGCGGCGCCGGCAGTACCCCCGGCGCGAACGGCGCGTCCGGCGTACCGAACCCCAGCACCGGCGGCGGCGCCGGCGGTACCGGTGGCGCCGGTTACTCTCCCGCCACCCCGGGCGCCAGCGGCGGCGACGGCGGCCTCGGCGGTGACGGCGGCGATCACGGCAACGGTGGCGCCGGCGGTGCCGGCGGAAACGGGGTGGCCGGCACCAACGGCGTCAACGGGACCGTGCCCGGCGCGAGCGGCACCGACGGTCAGACCGGCGGTTCCGGCGGCGCCGGTGGCGCCGGTGGCAACGGGGGCACCGTGGCCGGCAGCGGTGGCGTCGGCGGGGCCGGCGGCCGGGGTGCCGACGGTGGTGACGGCGGCAAGGGTGTGATCGGCAAGTACGGCGTGGCAGGCACCGACTACGGCCAGGGCGCCGGGATCGGCGGCGGACAAAAGGGTGGCGACGGCGGCAGCGGCGGCAACGGCGGCAACGGCGGTGCGGGCGGCGTCGGTGGCAAGGCCGCGGGCGGCACCGGCGCGGCTGCCGCCGCCGGCGCGACCGGCACCGGCGGCAACGGCGGCGACGCGGGAACCGCCGGCGATGGCGGAGCCGGCGCGAACGGCACCACCCTGCACCGCAACGGCGGCAACGGCGGGGCCGGTGGGGACGCCGGATTCGCCGGCGCGGCCGGCAACAACGGCGGCCTCCCCGGCACCCCGGTGATCGCGCCCAACGGCAACGGTGGGCACGGCGGCAACGGTTACCACCCGTTCACCCCGGGCAACAATGGCGGAACCGGCGGTAACGGTGGCGACGGTGGCCGGATCGGCAACGGCGGCAACGGCGGCAACGGCGGCAACGGCGTGTCCGCCACGGTCGCCGGCACCAATGCGACCGCCTACGGCGGCAGCGGCACCGCTGGCGACACCGGGGGCGCCGGTGGCGCCGGCGGCCACGGCGGCAGTGGTGGCGCGGACGCCGGCAACGGTGGCACCGGCGGTACCGGCGGCAACGGCGGCAACGGCACCGCGGGTGGCAACGGCAAGCTGGGCCTGGCCGGTGTCGCCGACACCGACCAGTACGGCACCGGCGTCGGCGGCGGTCAGGACGGCGGCAACGGCGGGGCCGGCGGCAACGGCGGGGCCGGTGGCAACGGCGGCAACGGTGGCGCGGCACCCAACGGCGTCGTCGGCAGCGGCGGCAAGGGCGGCAACTCCGGGAACGGCGCAAACGGCGGCACCCCCGGCGACGGCGGCAACGGCGCCAACGGCACCGTGACCAACCCCGACGGCGGCAACGGCGGCAACGGTGGCACCGCCTACGTGGGCCAGCACGGCACCATCGGTGCCGGCGGGTTCGACGGGAACGGTGCCAGCCAGGCCGCCAACGGCAACCCCGGCACCGATGGGCTCCCGCTGGGCACCGTGGGTAACGGTGGCAACGGCGGCGCGGGTTATGACGCATCCACCGGGACCGTCCCCGGGGCCGACGGCGGCAACGGCGGCCGCGGCGGCAACGGCGGCACGTACGGCGACGGTGGCAACGGCGGGGCCGGCGGCCACGCCGCCGACGGCACCAACGGCCTAGCCGGAACCGGTCCGGGCGCCTCCGGCACCAGCGGAACGCCCGGCGGCAAGGGCGGCGCCGGCGGCGGCGGTGGCAACGGCGGCACCATCTCCGGTGACAGCGGCAACGGCGGCAGCGGCGGCAACGGCGGTGATGGCGGTAACGGCGGCAGCGGCATCGACGGTGGCGCCGGCCAGGCCGGCGGCAACGGCGGCAGCGGCATGGACGGTGGCGCGGGCGGGGCCGGCGGCAATGCCGGCACCGTGACCTCGGGCACCCAGGGCTTCGGTGGCTCGGGCGGCAACGGCGGTAACGCCGGGACTCCGGGTGACGGTGGCAAAGGTGGGGACTCCACCAGCGCCGGCGTCTCCGGCGGCCGGGGTGGCGACGGCGGCGACGCCGGAACCGCGGGCGCTGCTGGAGCCGCCGGCACCGGCCAGACCGGACCGGGCGCCGGCACCGCCGGCACCCCGGGCACCGCAGTGACCACGCCGGCCGGCAATGGCGGCGAGGGTGGCAAGGGCTTCAGCCCGACCGACCCGGGCGCCAGCGGCACGCGTGGCGGCGACGGGGGTAACGGCGGCAACGTCGGCAACGGTGGCAAGGGTGGTGACGGCGGCAACGGCGTCGCCGGAGCGGCCGGCCCCAATGGCTCCGGTCCAGGCGGAAACGGCAACCCGGGCATGACCGGCGGCTCCGGTGGGGCCGGCGGTAATGGTGGTAACGGCGGCTCGATCTCCGGTGCTGCCGGAGTCGGCGGCAACGGTGGTAGCGGCGCCAACGGCGGTCAGGGCGGCAACGGCGTGGCCGGTGGTACCGCTCAGGCCGGTGGCCGGGGCGGCGACGGCGGCAGCGGCGGTAACGGCGGCAACGGCGGGGCTGGTGGCAAGACGCTGGGCGGTAGCGGTGTCCAGGCCGCGGACGGCGCCGGCGGCAACGCCGGTAGCGGCGCCAGCGGCGGCAACGGCGCCCTCGGCGGCAACGGTGCGGTCGGCGTGGCCGGCGTCAACAGCGGCAACGGTGGTAACGCGGGCAACGGCGGTGGTGGCGGCAACGGTGGCAACGGCGGCAACGGCGGCACCGGGTCGACGACCGGCACCGCGGGCAGCGCGGGCTCCGGCGGCAACAGCGCCGCCGGCGGTACCGGCGGCAACGGTGCGGCCGGCACCAGCGCCTCGAACCCCAACGGCGGCAACGGCGGCCGCGGCGGTGACCGAGGCGTCGCCGGCACCGCGGGAACGGTCGGCTCCGGCTCGGGCAGCCCGACTGCCGGCAACGCGGGCACGGCAGCCACCAGCGGCGGCAACGGCGGCACCGGCGGCACCGGGTGGACCTCCACCACGGCCGGTGTCGACGGTGGCAACGGCGGCAAGGGCGGCGACGCCGGCAACGTCGGTACCGGCGGTACCGGCGGCACCGGCGGCAACGGCGCGCCCGGGTCGCAGGGCGCCGCGGGCACCACGCCGGGCTCCAACGGCAACACCGGCGCGACCGGCAGCGCCGGCGGCAAGGGCGGCGACGGCGGCCTGGGTGGCTCCATCTCCGGTGACGGCGGCAAGGGCGGCAACGGTGGCCAGGGTGGCACCGGCGGCCGGGGTGGCAACGGCGCGGCGGGCGACCCCACCTTCACCATCAACAACGGCATCGGCGGCAAGGGCGGCGACGGCGGACTCGGCGGCGGTGGCGGACTGGCCGGCACCGGCGGCAGCACCCTCGGTACGGGTAACGGCGGCGCCGGCGGCACCGGTGGTACCGGCGGTACCGGCGGCGCGCCGGGTACCGGCGGAAACGGGGCCACCGGTACCGCGACCCACCCCGACGGCGGCACCGGCGGCGCCAGCGGCACCGGTGGCAGCGGCGGCCAGGGTGGTCAGGGCGGCGGCGGCGGCACTGCCACCAGCGGCAAGGGTGGCAACGCCGGCGCCGGTGGCAGGGGCGGCCAGGGCGGCAATGTCCTGACCGGCCAGACCGGTGGGGTCGGCGGCAACTCCGGCCCCGGCGGCAAGGGCGGCGACGGCGGCACCGGCCCCAGCGGCGGCAACGGCGGCAGCGGCGGGTCCGCGGGCACACCCGGGACCGGTGGCGCCGGCCCCGGTGCGGCTGCGACCGCCGGCAGCAAGGGCGCCGGTGGCAACTTCGGCACTGGAGGCGCCGGTGGCATCGGCGACACCGGCAACGGGAACCCCGGCGCCCCCGGCACCGCCGGCACCTAGAGACGGGCAGGCCGACCGTCCGGTCCAGCAGCGAGGCTGGACGGTCGGCCTGCTATCCAGTCAGAAGTGCAGCGCGCTGAACCGCCAGTCCAGCACGGGCCGGTCCGGCTCGTCGGGCGCGTCGCCAGCCGCATAGACCAGCGACCGCAACCGCAACACGCCGCCGTTCGGTGTCGCCGCAGCGGATTCGACGTGCAGTTCGCTGTACAGGGTGTCGCCCTCGCGCACCGGCCCGGTGTGGTCGCAGGACTCCCAGCCCAGCACCGTGACCAGATTCGGCAGCAACCGGTTGACTTGCGCGAAGGCCAGCGCGATGGTGTGTCCCCCGTACACCAGCCGCTGTCCGCCCACCCGCGAATCATGATGCACCGCAGCAATATTGAGGGTCAACCGGGCGAGTTCCGGCGCACCGGTGACCACGTCTGCGGTGCTGTGCAGCACCGCGCCGGCGATCGCCGGATCGAAATGCGGACCGGGCACCCGGCGCCGGTAGGCCGCCCCGTCCCAGGCCTCGGTGGGACTGACGGCCGGCACTACCGGCTCGGTACCGATCGCGGACAGGTCGTCGGCCCGGTCGGTGCCCTGCCAGCCCGGGCCGGCCGGCAGCATGGCGCAGCGGTAGAAGTCCAGCACCAGCTGGTCGGCCTGGTCGATGGTGGTCATCCGCAGCGCCGCCAGCCCGGTCGGCGCGCGTCCGGGCTTGGCGGCGTTGGCGCGCAGTCCGACCACTTCGGTGCGGGTGTAGAGGGTGTCACCGATCACCGGGAACCGGTGGAACGCCAGGCCGCGGTAGAACAGGTTGGCTTTGACGCGCTGAGTCGCCAGCGTCGACTGTCCGATCGCCACGTTGCACACCAGGCTCGGGTGCGCCAGGGCAGCCGGCGCCCCGGTCACCGCGGTGCACAGGGTGCCGTCCAGCGCCAGGCGCAGCCGGTCGCCCACGATGCCCTGATGGGCAGCGGCCAGGCCGGCCGTCAGCGTCACCGACGGCGCCCAGTCGAACACCTGGCCCACCGAAAGGTCGTCGAAGAAGGCTCCACCGGACCGGATGGCCGCATACCCGTATGTCACAACGCCTCATGCTGGCAGGCTGTGCACCCGAGGGTGCACGCGGGAGGGCGGTAACGGTGAGCAACGAACCCTACGACCTGGACGACGCGGAGGCGATGCTGGTCGCCACCGTGCGGGCCTTCGTGGACCGCGACGTGAAGCCGACGGTGCGCGAGGTCGAACACGCCAACACCTACCCGGAGGCGTGGATCGAACAGATGAAGCGAATCGGCATCTACGGCCTGGCCATCGACGAGGAGTACGGCGGATCACCGGTGTCGATGCCGTGTTATGTGCTGGTCACCCAGGAGTTGGCCCGGGGTTGGATGAGCCTGGCCGGCGCGATGGGCGGGCACACGGTAGTCGCCAAGCTGCTCACCCTGTTCGGCACCGCGGAGCAGAAGCGAAAGTACCTGCCGCCGATGGCAACCGGTGAGCTGCGGGCCACTATGGCGCTCACCGAACCTGGCGGCGGTTCCGATCTGCAGAACATCGCCACCACGGCGCTGCCGGACGGCGCCGACGAGTTGGTGGTCAATGGTGCCAAGACCTGGATCTCCAATGCCCGCCGGTCCGGCCTGGTCGCGTTGCTGGCCAAGACCGATCCGCGGGCCACACCGCGGCACCGGGGCATTTCGGTGCTGCTGGTCGAGCACGGGCCGGGCCTGACGGTGTCGCGCGACCTGCCCAAGTTGGGTTACAAAGGCGTGGAGTCGTGCGAACTGTCCTTCGACGGTTACCGCACGCCTGCCTCGGCAATATTGGGTGGCGTTGCGGGACAGGGCTTTTCCCAGATGATGAAAGGCCTGGAGACGGGTCGCATCCAGGTTGCCGCCCGCGCGCTGGGCGTGGCCACCGCCGCGCTGGACGACGCGCTCGCCTACGCCCAGCAACGCGAGAGTTTCGGCCGGCCCATCTGGAAACATCAGGCCGTCGGCAACTATCTGGCCGACATGGCGACCAAACTCACCGCCGCCCGGCAACTGACCCGCTACGCCGCCGAACGCTACGACAGCGGGCAGCGCTGTGACATGGAGGCGGGCATGGCGAAGTTGTTCGCCTCCGAAGTAGCCATGGAGATCGCGTTGAACGCGGTGCGGATCCACGGCGGTTACGGCTACTCCACCGAGTACGACGTGGAACGCTACTTCCGGGACGCGCCGCTGATGATCGTCGGCGAGGGAACCAACGAGATTCAGCGCAATGTGATTGCCGCGCAGCTGGTGGCCCGCGGCGGCCTCTGAGCGGCACCGCTACGCAGCCGCGAGCTCGTCCACCAGCCCCCACGCCAGGGCGGTTTCGGCGTCGATCGTCCGGCCGGAGAGCACCAGATACGCGGTGCGCCAGCGTCCGATGCGCCGTGTGACGCTCACCGTGCCGCCGGCGCCGGGGATCAACCCCAGGCTCAGCTCCGGCAGCCCGAACACCGAATCGCGCTGCGCCACCACCCATCCGCAGAACGCGGCCATCTCCAGACCGCTGCCCAGCACCTGTCCGTGCACCTGCGCGCGGCAGGCTCGCCCGAGCCGGCCGGTCAGCTCGTCGAGCACCAGCGCCGGGCTGTGCCGGGTGCGGGCCAGGTGCGCACCGGCCGGGTCGGCGAAGGTACCGAACTCGGCGAGGTCGCCGCCGCTGCAGAACGACGGACCGTTGCCGCCCAACACGATTCCGGTGACCGAGTCATCGAGCTGTGCAACGCTGAGCGCCTCGAGCAGGGCCGCCCGGGTGTCGGTGGAGAAGGCATTGTGCCGGGCGGGCCGGTTGAAGTCGATTCGCAGTATGTCGTCTTCGCGTTGCACCGCAACCGGATCGGCGCTGTCCGGCAGTCGCGCGGGACCGCGTTCGGCAAGCCAGCGCGCGAATTCCGGACCGGCCTGCAGCGTGGAATAGGCCAGCGATTCGGTCAGCAATCCGGCCGACGTCCCGGGTTGGACGCACCGCAACACATCGTCACAGATGGTGCTTGCGTGCGGCCAGCGCGCACAGCGCGCCGCCAGTTCGGCCAGCGTGTCGGCAACCGAGTCCACGGTGACCACCCGGCGATCGGGGCAGGGATGCTCGGTCAGGGTGAAAGTCGCTGCATCGAGCCAGTATTCGTTGTCGACCGACCCGTGGGCGACGATCACACCCGGCAGCGCCGCATCGTCCGACGCGGGGGCGCTGCGCAGGTCGACGGCCCGCATCATGAATACTTGTCGACCAGCTGGTTCTTGTAGAGCTTGCCGGTGTCGGTACGCGGCAGTGTTGCCTCGAAAGCGATCGTCCGCGGACATTTGTAGTGCGCCAACCGATCTCGTAGCCAACCGAGCAGTTCGTCAGCGAACTCATCGGTGGCGTCGGCCGGATCGACGGTCTGCACGACCGCCATCACCCGCTGGCCCATCTCGTCGTCGGGAACCCCGAACACCGCCGCGTCCAACACCTTCGGATGAGTGACCAGCAGGTTCTCCGTCTCCTGCGGATAGATATTCACCCCACCGGAGATGATCATGTGGTGTCGCCGGTCGGTCAGGTAGAGGTAGCCCTCTTCGTCGAGGTAGCCGATGTCGCCGACGGTCATCCAGCCGTGTTTGTCGCGTGAGTCAGCGGTTTTCGACGGGTCGTTGAGGTACTCGAAGGAGTACCCGCCTTCGAAATAGATTTCGCCGGGGTGGCCGGGGGGCAGTTCGGCACCGTCTTCGCCGACGATGTGCAAGGCACCCATCATGGGTTTGCCCACCGAGCCGGGATGCGTCAGCCAGTCCTCGGCGGTGATCAACGTCGAACCGATCGCCTCCGAGGAAGCGTAGTACTCGTCGACGATCGGCCCCCACCAGTCGATCATCTGCTGCTTGATCTGCACCGGGCACGGCGCGGCGGCGTGCATCACCCGTTTCAGGCTGGACAGATCATACGAGTTACGCACGGCCTCCGGCAGTTTCAGCATCCGGACGAACATCGCCGGCACGAACTGGCCGTGGGTCACCCGGTAACGCTCGATGGCGGCCAGCGTCTGCTCGGGATCGAACTTCTCCATCACCACGGTGGTCAGTCCGGCGCCCTGCACCGTCATCGACCACACCGAGGGGGCGGTGTGGTACAGCGGCGCCGGACTCAGATACACCGTGTCGGAGTCCATCCAGAACCCGACCAGCGCCGCCATCATGCCGGGCACCTCCGCCGGCGGCAGGTGCGGCAGTTCGCGTTTGATGCCTTTGGGCCGGCCGGTGGTACCCGAGGAGTACTGCAGCAGGTCTCCTTCGATCTCGTCGTCGATCGGTGAATCCGGTTGCTCTGCAACGCATTCCGGGTATCGCTGCCAGCCGTCCAGATCGGTGTCCGCGATCAGCAGCAGACCGGGGAGGCCGCCGGGCAGGTGGTCGCCGAGCCCGGCGCAGGTCTCCCGCAGCGCGGCGGAGCCGATGATAACTTTGGCGTTGCTGTTGTCGACGATGTAGGCCGCCTCGGCGGCGGTCAGATGGGTGTTGATCGGCACGTAGTACAGCCCGCTGCGGCGCGCCGCCCACATCACCGCGTGCAGGTGTTCGTTGTTCTCCATCAGGATCGCCACCGCGTCGCCTTCGCGCAGCCCCGCCTGACGGAAGGCGTGCGCCAGCCGGTTGGCGCGCGCTTCGAGTTCGCCGAACGTCACCACCGTGCCCGACGGATGCAGGATGACGGCCGGTTTGCCGGGATGTGCCTGTGCGTGCGGACGAATCTGCATGGGCCGACTTTACGACCCGGCCGTCACGCCCTGGCGAACGGCGCTCGCAGCGTGGGAATCAACTGGCGCCGGTGCACGACCAGCCCAGCGACAGCCACTGCGGCGTAGACGCCGCTGAGCACCAACCGGCCTTCGGTTGACGGGACCGCGAATTGCACCAGGAACAGCGCCAGCAGTGCCCATGCCAGGCGTCGGTGGAAGCGCAGCGCCAGCAGCAACGCCACACCCATCAGGGTCTGCGTCACGGTCAGCAGCATCTCCTCGATCTGCCGGGCGTCCAGCACCAGCGCGGATCCGCCGCCGCCGGCCAGGTGGGCGATGGGCAGCGAGCCGACCAGCAGCGTCCACTGGTTGACTTTCGACGAGATCAGCGTCGCGATGGCCACCGTGCTTTTGCCGCGGGCCGCGAAGATGATCGCGATCACGAACTCCGGTGCTTCGGAAGCCAGCGGCGCCAGCCACTGCACCAGCAGGAACCGGTCGACCCCCAGATCGGTGCCGGCCCCGATCAGGCTCTCGGCGAACGGCTGCGCACAGGCCAGGATCACCATGGCGGCGAAGACGAAGATCGCGACCACACCACCGCGACGGGCGCGGTGCGGCAGCGCGGCCAGGGCCGCGGCCGTCCCGATCAGCTCGGGCTCCTCGACCTCGCCGCGGCTGAGTTTGTAGAGGTAGAACCCGAACCAGGCCAGCAACGCCAGGCCGAGCGTGAGGGAGATGCGACCGGTCGCCGGCACGATCGCCGCGACCACGCCGGCGATCAGCAGGAAGCCGAGCTCGACCCGGTTTCCGCGCCCCAGGATCAGGGCGGCCGCCTTGTGTCCGCTCACCCGGCGGGCCACCCAGAGCCCCAGCAGCACCACGACCGGCCAGCCCAGGCCCATCAGCAGCCGGTTGGATCCCGTCATGTTGGCCGCCGCGTACTGCGCGTACTCCGCGTGCGATCCGGACCGGTACGCGTAGTAGAGGTCGACGGCGTATTCCGGCAACACCGCGATCAGGGCGAGGACGGCGACGGCCAGCCCGCCGGAGACATCGACCTGCGCGGCTTCGGCTGCCCAGGCGAGCAGAAAGCTCGCCGCGACCACCGCCGCGCCGTAGATCACCAACGCGATGACCGGGGTCGGGTGCAGTCCGACGAAGCGGACCACCAGCGCCGGGGCGATGAACGCCAGGGTGAGGAGCAGCGAACGCAGCAGCGTGTCCGCGGGTGTCCGGGTCTTGCGGCGTTCGGCCAGCAGGGTCATGCGGGTGGTTCCTTCGGTTCGGCGGTTGGATGGCCTGGCCGAAGGTCTCGTTCGCCGGAAAACTCTCCGGTGGATGACCGGGCGCCCCTGAAAGCTGAAATCGCCAGTATGTCGACCATCCGCCGCCGCCGGCCGAGGCCGACGAACTGGAACTACTCCCCTTCGATGTCTTAGACGGTAACCCGGTTCTCAGCACATGGCAACTTAGCGAGGCTACGATTTTCGAACAAAGGGTCGCCTTAGATCTGCTGATCAAGCCGCCATATCGATTAGTTCGGCCGCCCGAAACAATAAGTGTGGCAAACCACCATGGGAGCAAGAAGGCAAAAGCCCCGCCACAGGGGTGCGACGGGGCTTCGTGCCTTCCAGCGATCAGGCCTGCGACAAACGCTCCTTCAGGGCGTCGAACTCGTCCTTGACGCCCGTCGGCAGCTTCTCGCCGACGAACTCCAGCCACTCTTCGATCAGCGGCAGTTCCTCGCGCCACTCGTCGGCGTTGACCGCCAAGGCAGCCGCCACGTCACCGGCGTCGACGTCCAGACCGTCCAGGTCCAAGTCCTCAGCAGCCGGGACCGTGCCGATCGGGGTGGTCTTGCCACCCGCCGTGTGCTCGATCCGGTCCACGATCCACTTCAGCACCCGGCTGTTCTCGCCGAAGCCCGGCCACAGGAAGCGGCCGTCGTCGCCGCGGCGGAACCAGTTGACGAAGAAGATCTTCGGCAGCTTGGATTCGTCGGCGTTCTTGCCCAGATCGATCCAGTGCTGGAAGTAGTCGCCCACGTTGTAGCCCAGGAACGGCAGCATGGCCATCGGGTCGCGGCGCACGTTGCCGACCTTGCCCTCGGCGGCGGCGGTTTGCTCGCTGCCCAGGGTGGCGCCGATGAACACGCCGTGCTGCCAGTCGCGGGCTTCGGTGACCAGCGGCACCGTCGTCTTGCGGCGGCCGCCGAACAGGATGCCGGAGATCGGCACGCCCTGCGGGTCGTCCCACTCTGGCGCCAGGATCGGGCACTGCGACATCGGGGTGCAGTACCGGGAGTTGGGGTGCGCGGCCTTCTCGCCGTTGCCCGGCGTCCAGTCGCGCCCCTTCCAGTCGATCAGGTGCTGCGGGTCGCCTTCCAGGCCCTCCCACCACACGTCGCCGTCGTCGGTCAGCGCGACGTTGGTGAACACCGTGTTGCCGCCTTCGATGGTGCGCATGGCGTTCGGGTTGGAGTTCCAGTTGGTGCCCGGCGCCACGCCGAAGAAGCCGAACTCGGGGTTCACGGCATACAGCCGGCCGTCCTTGCCGAACCGCATCCAGGCGATGTCGTCACCCAGGGTCTCGGCGCGCCAACCCGGGATGGTCGGCTGCAGCATGGCCAGGTTGGTCTTGCCGCACGCCGACGGGAACGCCGCGGCGAAGTAGTACGCCTTGTTCTCCGGGGAGATCAGCTTGAGGATCAGCATGTGCTCGGCCAGCCAGCCCTCGTCGTGGGCCATCGCCGACGCGATCCGCAGCGAGTAGCACTTCTTGCCCAGCAGCGCGTTGCCGCCGTAGCCCGAGCCGTAGCTCCAGATCTCGCGGGTCTCCGGGAAGTGGGTGATGTATTTCGTCTCGTTGCACGGCCACGGGACGTCCTTGGCGCCGTCTTCCAGCGGCGCACCCACCGAGTGCAGCGCCTTGACGAAGAAGCCGTCGTCGCCGATCTTCTCCAGCGCGGCGGTGCCCATCCGGGTCATAGTGCGCATGGAGACGACGACGTACTCGGAGTCGGTGATCTCCACACCCAGCTTGGGGTCCTCGGCGCCGAGCGGACCCATGCAGAACGGGACCACGTACATGGTGCGGCCGCGCATCGAACCGCGGTACAGGTCCTTCATCAGCGACCGCATTTCGGCCGGGTCTTTCCAGTTGTTGGTGGGGCCGGCGTCGACTTCGCGCTCCGAACAGATGAAGGTCCGGGACTCCACCCGGGCGACGTCGGACGGGTCCGACAGCGCCAGGAACGAGTTCGGGTGCTTGTCCGGGTTGAGCCGGGTGAACGTGCCCGCCTCGACCAGCTGGTCGGACAGCCGCTTGAACTCCTCGTCGGACCCGTCGGTGAACACCACCCGATCGGGCTGGGTCAGCTCGGCGACCTCCTCGACCCAGGACAGCAGCCCTTGATGGTTGGTGGGTGCGGTGTCCAGGCCGGGGATGGTCGCTGAGGTCATCGAACTCTCCTGAATTCTGCGGTTCGGTATTCGTCGGTTCCAGAGGGGTGCGCGCTCGACACGCACACTTAACGCTTTCTTATACAGATTAACGCGCATCACTTGTCGGGTAAGTCCCAGGAGGGTATAAGCCTGCTCACAAGACCGATTCAGAAGATACCGGCCCGGTCAGTCGGAGTTACTATCCGGCTTCGGCCGCGACGGGCCCGCTGGGCCGGGCACGCGGGGACGCGAGCCATTGCGCGGCGCCACCGATTCGCCCAGTTCGGTCCGCACCGCGTCCAGCGCCGCCTGCACGGTCGGTTTCTCCCGGTCACGCGCCGCGGCGGCCCGGGCCGCGGCCAGCGCGTGTTCCCGCAACTCGGCGTCGATCACGCTGACCTGTTCGTTCACCCGGGCATTCTCGACTTCGTCGCGGGCGGCGGCAGCACTGGTCAGCAGCGATTCGCCGACCAGCACCCGACTGGACACCAGCTGCTCCAGCACCGACCGCAGCGACGACGCCGCCTCCCCCGCCCAGCGGTCCAGCGCGTTGCGATCGCCCAGCAACGCCCGGATGTGCACCACCCAGACGGTCATCGCCAATCCGAGCGTGACGCACGCCGCGACGCCGCCGGCCAGATAGGCCGGGTGCAGCCGCGGGGCCAGACCGGTCACCAGCCGGCTCAGCGTCAGCGCCACGCCGAGGCCGAACACCACGCCGAACACCATCATCAGCCGGGTCTCCAGCTGTCGCGCTTTGCGTTGCGCAGGCGGAATGGGGACCGGCGGCAGCTCGAGGGGCATTAACTCCAGCGGCAGGCCCGCCGTCCGCGCGATCTCGGCGAGATCGGCGTCGACGGCCGCGCCGACCTCGGCGACCACATCCTCGAAGCGGTGCCGCGCGTCCTCCTCGACACCGGCCATCGCCCGGCGCGGCAGGCCCGCGATGTCCTCCTGCAACTCGGTGCGCACCGACGAACTACGGGCGCGGGCCAGATACGACAGCTGCACGCGGGCCTGCTGCAGCTGACCGCGCAGCGTGATCATCCGCTCGGATTTCGTTTCCCGGCGTTGCCGCAACACCGCGCTGCGCTCGTCGCGCAACGAATCGACGCGGGCCCGGCGCCCGGCGCCGTCGGCGTCCCGGTCGAAGCGCTGGGCAGCCTTCTGCAACCGGGACTCCCACGCCCGCAACCGATTTCGGCGGGTAACGTCGGGATCAGCCAGCTGCGCGCGGACCGTCGCGATCAGTTCGTCGACGTGCGGCTCGCCCACATCGGGCACCGCGGCCACCCCTATCCAGGGCACCCGGGCATAGCGCCGCGCGTGCCGGGTCAGCTTCTTCGCGTTCGCGGCCAGCACGTCGCGCCACGCATAGTGCACGTCGATCTTGGTGACCACCGCCACCACCACGTCGGTGTTCTCGGCGGCGGCATCGAGCAGCGTGCAGTCGGACTCGGTCACCGGGGCCGCCGCCGACACCACGAAGACCACCGCCCTGGGCGCGGCGCCGGGCGCCAGCTCCGCGGATTCGACGAAGGTGTGCTCGGGCAGCCGCTCGCGTAGTGCGGTGGCCACCCCGGTCACCCCGGCCAGCCAGGGACCGGTCACCAG
Organism: Mycobacterium sp. NGS29; assembly: GCF_059812965.1. Lineage (NCBI taxonomy): Bacteria > Bacillati > Actinomycetota > Actinomycetes > Mycobacteriales > Mycobacteriaceae > Mycobacterium > Mycobacterium sp. NGS29. The sequence continues at coordinate 161,676 of NZ_JCALDR010000010.1, read as the reverse complement.
CACCACGTCGCGACGGTTGACCACCGGTGCATCCAGATTCGACCCGATGGACGTCACCAGGGCGTCGACGTCGGCGACCGGATCGTCGCGTGCCGCGCCGGTCATCGCGACTCCCGGGGCACCGCGCCGCCGCTGCGCGACCACAGCCGAAGCGAGCCTCTGGCGATGTCCGCCGCGCACGCACCGTGCGGCCCAGCGCGGTGCCGTTGCCAGTGCACCGCCCGCGCCAGCGGCGCCTCCGGGCCGGCAGCCTGGCCGGCGGCGGTGACAACGTCCAGGGCGGCCGCCATCCGGGCGATCACCGTCTCGTCGCGGGCCAGAAAGTCCCCCACGGCCGGGTCGGAAACGGCCAGCGCCTCCAGTTCGGTGACCGCGTCCAGCACCCGCCGGTACCGCACCGCGGCGCCGGCGCTCAGCAGCCGCTCGAGCACCGCGTCCACTCCGCTGACCCGGTGCCACAGCGCCCGCACCTGCGCCGCACCGGCGCCCTGCCGCAGCGCCGCCACGCCCAGCGCGATCCCGAACAGGTCCAACACCCGCAGCAACTGCGTTCGCACCGCGACCGGCACAGGCAGCTGTGCTCCCAGGAACCCGTCGAAGGACCCGTCCAGGCAGCTGAGGCCACCGGGATGGGCGGCCAGCGCCCGTAACGCCGCCCAGCACCGGGTGTCCAGGTCGTCCAGCGCCGCGCCCGCGAGCAGCCCGCACATCGGCAACACCGGCACTCCGACGTGGTCGGCCAGCCGGTCGCAACGCGCTTCCACCCGGGCGTCCCCGGCCAGGCGCAGCACGTCGGCCTTGGTCAGCACCACCAGCGCCGGGCTCGTTCGGTCCTCGGGTTTCACGACGTCGGCGATCACCTGAACCACCAGGTCCGCGCTGCGTCCGGCCGCTACCACCGAGATGCCCGACGCCCGGTCCAGAGCACGTGCCACCGTGCGGGCCCCGACACCCGGGCGGCCGCGGACGGCTACCCGCAACGGCGCGCCGGCCTGCTCGGCGAGCGCCCTGATCCGCTGGTCAGTGGCCTGCCGCGCGTACCGCGTCAGCTCGTCGACGAAAATATGCGGCTCCTGTCCCCTGCTTTTCCCGCTCCTCGCGATCCCACCGAATGGTGGCATCCCCGTCGCCGGCCCGCGAGCCAGGTGTCCCCGCTGTTACCAGCCGAAGGCAACTGTTGGGTATCAATCTGGACCAGAGGCGGCTACACCTATCGATCATGAGCCACCATGGACAAATGCACGCGCAACCCAGGGTGGGGCTACGGCCCGACACGCCCTGGGGCTATCTCCCGCCCACGAGTTTCCGGTCGCGGCGGTCGGCCCTGTCCCACGCCCAGCGCGAAACCTGGGAGCGGCGCTGGCCGGAGTTGGGCCGGCAGGCCGACGAGCCGCTGGACATCCGCTCCTGGTTCGGCCGGGACGCGCCGCTGGTGCTCGAAATCGGGTGCGGCAGCGGGACATCGACGCTGGCGATGGCGCAAGCCGAGCCCGACATCGACGTGATCGCGGTGGAGATCTATCGCCGCGGCCTGGCCCAGCTGCTGTGCGCGATCGACGATGCCGGCGTCGAGAACATCCGGCTGATCCGCGGAAACGGCGTCGACGTGCTCAAAGACCTGATCGCCCCGGCATCGCTGACCGGCGTGCGGGTCTTTTTCCCGGACCCGTGGCCCAAGGCCCGCCACCACAAGCGGCGCCTGCTTCAGCCGGGCACGGTTGCTCTGATCGCGGACCGGTTACTCCCCGGTGGTGTCCTGCATGTCGCGACGGATCACCCTGGCTACGCCGAGCACATCGCCGCCCTCGCTCCCGCACCGCACCTCGTCCGCGTCGACCCCGGCTCCGAATACCTGCCGATCTCCGTGGTTCGGCCCATGACCAAGTACGAGACGAAGGCCCAGGAAGCGGGCAGCAGCGTCTGCGAGTTCGTATGGAAGAAGCCCGAAATCAGATGAGCCTCACCGAAGACGTCGGCACCGCCGCGTCGGAAACCCTGGACCGCCCGATGCTGGCGGCGGGAGATCTGGCGCAGGAAGGGTTGGCCGGCTTCACCGACCCCACCCCACAGCGGGTCCAGCGGGTGCTGCTGGTGTGGGACGCGCCCAACCTCGACATGGGTCTGGGTTCCATCCTGGGCCGTCGGCCGACCGGGGTGGAACGGCCCCGGTTCGACGCGCTGGGCCGCTGGCTGCTGGCCCGCACCGCCGACGTCTCGGCGCAGACACCCGATGTCCGGGTCGTCCCCGAGGCGACCGTGTTCACCAACATCGCACCCGGCAGCGCCGAGGTGGTCCGGCCCTGGGTGGACGCGCTGCGCAACGTCGGATTCGCCGTCTTCGCCAAACCCAAGATCGACGAAGACAGCGACGTCGACCGCGACATGCTGGAGCACATCGAGCTGCGCTACCGCGAAGGACTCGCGGCGCTGATGGTGGCCTCCGCCGACGGCCAGGCCTTTCGGTTACCGCTCGAGGAGGTGGCGCGCGGCGGAACCCCTGTTCACGTGCTTGGATTTCGTGAACACGCTAGTTGGGCGCTAGCGTCGGATAGCTTGGAGTTCGTCGACCTGGAGGACATCGCAGGTGTGTTCCGGGAGCCACTGCCGCGGATCGGCCTGGATTCGCTACCCGAGCAGGGAGCATGGTTGCAGCCGTTCCGGCCGCTGTCCTCGCTGTTGACCTCGCGTGTGACGTGATGAGGGTCTGACAATAAAAGAGCAGTGCACAGCAATGCGCGGGTCGCTACAGATCCAGTAAGGAGCTTAAGTGTTCGCCTGGTGGGGTCGAACTGTGTACCGATTGCGCTACATCGTAATCGGGGTCACGGTCGCGTTGTGCCTGGGCGGCGGCATTTTCGGGCTCAGCCTCGGCAAGCACGTCACGCAGAGTGGTTTCTACGACGACGGCAGCCAGTCGGTCAAGGCGTCGATCCTTGGTGACAAGGTCTACGGCCGCGACCGGACCGGACACATCGTCGCGATCTTCAAGGCTCCGGACGGCAAGACGGTCAACGACCCGGCCTGGTCGAAGAAAATCACCGACGAGCTGAACAAGTTCGTCGCCGACCATCCCAAAGAGGTGTTCGGCTGGGCCGGGTATCTGCGCTCCCCGGACAACACCAGCCCGGTCATCAAGGGCATGGCCACCGACGACAAGCACTACACCTTCGTGTCGATCCCGCTGAACGGCGACGACGACGACACCATCCTGACCAATTACAAGACCATCGAACCCGCGCTGCAGAAACTCGACGGCGGCACCGTCCAGTTGGCCGGCCTGCAACCGATCGCCAGCGCCCTGACCGGCACCATCGCCACCGACCAGCGGCGCATGGAAGTGCTGGCGCTACCCCTGGTCGCGGTGGTGTTGTTCCTGGTGTTCGGTGGCGCCGTCGCGGCGTGCCTGCCGGTGATGGTCGGCGGTCTGAGCATCGCCGGCTCGCTGGGCATCCTGCGGTTGATCGCGATGTTCGGGCCGGTGCACTTCTTCGCCCAACCGGTGGTCTCGCTGATCGGTCTGGGTATCGCAGTGGACTACGGGCTGTTCGTGGTGAGCCGCTTCCGCGAGGAGATCGCCGAGGGCTACGACACCGAGACCGCGGTGCGCCGCACCGTGATGACGGCCGGGCGGACAGTGGTGTTCTCGGCGGTGCTCATCGCCGCCTCAGGCGCCAGCCTGCTGTTGTTGCCGCAGGGCTTCGTGAAGTCGCTGACCTATGCCCTGATCACGGCGGTCACCCTGGCCGCGATCCTGTCCATCACGCTGCTGCCGGCCTGCCTGGGTGTGCTGGGCAAGCACGTCGACGCCCTGGGGGTGCGGACCGCGTTCCGGGTGCCGTTCCTGCGCAACTGGAAGGTGTCGCGGGCCTACCTGAACTGGCTGGCCGACCGGCTGCAGAAGACCAAGACGCGTGAGGAGGTCGAGGCCGGCTTCTGGGGCAAGCTGACGAACTTCGTGATGAAACGCCCGCTGGCCTTCGCCATCCCGATCGTGGTCGGGATGATCCTGCTGATCATCCCGCTGGGCAATATGTCACTGGGCGGCATGAGCGAGAAGTACCTGCCGCCGAACAACGCGGCGCGCCAGGCCCAGGAGCACTTCGACCAACTCTTCCCCGGCTACCGCACCAACCCGCTGACGTTGGTGATCCAGTCGGAGAACCATCAGCCGGTCACCGACCAGCAGGTCGCCGACATCCGCGCCAAGGCCATGTCGATCAGCGGTTTCATCGAGCAGGACAACAACCCGGCCAACATGTGGCAGGAACGCCCGCAGGCGCCGGGCGGCACCAAGGACCCGTCGGTGCGGGTGCTGCAGAACGCCCTGACCAATCCGGCCGATTCGGCCCGGAAGCTGGGCGAGCTGCGGTCGATCACCCCACCCAAGGGCATCGACATCTACGTCGGCGGCACACCCGCGCTGGAGCAGGATTCGATCCACAGCCTGGTGGACCGGGCGCCGCTGATGGTGATCGTGCTGATCACCACCACCATGCTGTTGATGTTCCTGGCGTTCGGTTCGGTGGTGCTGCCGATCAAGGCCGCGGTGATGAGCGTGCTGACGCTCGGTTCCACCATGGGCATCCTGACTTGGATCTTCATCGACGGGCACGGCGCCGGTCTGCTCAATTTCACGCCCACCCCGCTGATGGTGGTGATCATCGCGCTGGTGGTCGCTGTCGGTTACGGCCTGGCCACCGACTATGAGGTGTTCCTGGTGTCCCGCATGGTCGAGGCCCGGGAGAACGGCATGTCCACCCAGGAGTCGATCCGGATCGGCACCGCCACCACCGGGCGGTTGATCACCGCGGCCGCGTTGGTTCTCGCCGTGGTGGCCGGGTCGTTCGTGTTCTCCGACCTGGTGATGATGAAGTACCTGGCGTTCGGGTTGATGGCGGCGTTGTTGTTGGACGCGACCGTGGTCCGGATGTTCCTGGTGCCCTCGGTGATGAAGCTGCTCGGCGACGACTGCTGGTGGGCGCCGCGCTGGATGCGCCGCCTGCAGACCCGCATCGGTTTGGGTGAGATCCAGCTGCCCGACGAGCGCAAGCGACCCCCTAACGCCGGTCGCGGCCCACGGCCGCCGGTGACGGCCGGCCTGGTGGCTGCGACGCCGCGGGCCCCGCACGACCCCACCCATCCGGCGCCGTTGCCCCGGCCCGCGCGTCCGGAGCTGACGTCCGACGGGCCGGCCTCCACGAGCAGTCCGCAGGTCCCGGTCCGGTCCGGGCAGACCGCAGGCCAGCCGCAGAACACGCGGAACGGCCCCGCCCCGACCCCCCGGGGGCCGGCACCCAAGAACGCGGCGCCGAAGAATGCCGCGCCGAAACCGCCGACCCCGTCGACCGGTGCGACCAACAAGATGCCCATCGCGGGTAGCCGGCCCGACGCGCCGGAGGATTCGGACAAGACCGCTGCCATACCCGCACAGCGGCCCGACGCCGACGCCGAGACGGCCACCGAGAAGCTCAACGCCCGCGGCATCCAGGACGACGATGCGGTGGACGGGCGCCAGCGTCGCCGCGGCGGCGGGGGCGGATTGTCGGCCCAGGATCTGCTGCGCCGCGAAGGCCGCCGGATCTAGCCGTTCGATTCTCCGGTCGTTCGCCGAGCGTCCGCAGAATGCCGCTCACACCGGCGTTTTGACGCACCTGTGAGGACGCTCGGCGCCTTACACGTGTTGACCGGGCGCACGTTCGGGTGCGCAGGGGCGACCCGAACGCACGCCCGGAAGTGGTGACTACTGCACCGGCACCAGCGCTTCGCCGCACGTGCAGCGATACGGCTCGGTGGCCCCGGAGCAGTGGCACGGGACCTCGACGCGAACGCGACAACCGCAACCCTCGTGGCCGCAGGTCAGCTCGGTTCCAGCTTCGTGAGTTGTCATTCGATATCACCTCATCTTCGGGACATAAACGGAGGGGGAACCTCCGCCCCGTCAGTGTATACCCCATAGGGGTATCCGGTAAAGGACGTTGACTGCCCCGGTAAGGCGAACTTCGCGGATCAGCCGTTCTGGCCGCTAGCGCCGCCGAGGCCGCTCGCGCCGCCGAGACCACCCGGGTCGGTGCCGACGCCGCCGTAGCCGCCGATGCCGCCCCCGCCGCCGAGACCGCCTGCCGCACCGTCCCCGGTGCCGCCGTCGCCACCGTCGCCGCCCAGCCCGCCGGGGCCGCCATTGCCGCCGTTGCCGGTGCCGGCGGAATGCCCGCCCGCGCCGCCGCTGCCACCCACGCCGCCGCCACCGCCGTTGCCGCCGCCCTGGCCGTTCACGACTCCGTCGCCGCCGTCGCCGCCGTCGCCACCATTGCCGCCGAGACCGCCTACGCCGCCATCGCCATTGCCGGTTGCGCCACCACCGAGTCCGCCGGTGCCGCCCGGTCCACCCTTGCCGCCCGCCTGGCCCGCTCCGCCGGTCGCCCCGGCGCCGCCGTGACCGCCCGGACCGCCCTGGCCGGCATCGGCGTTGAAGTACCCCGGCCCGCCGATGCCGCCGGTGCCGCCCAGCCCGCCGGCGCCTCCACCACCCTGTTGGCCCGCGGTGCCCGAACCCGAGCCGGGTTGCCCGAAACCACCGCCGTCGCCGCCCTGGCCGCCGACACCGCCGGTCTTACCCGAGTCGCTGCCGTCGTTGTAACCGCCGTAGCCACCGACACCGCCCCGGCCGCCCTGACCGCCGCTGCCGCCGTTGCCGTTGGCGGCGCCGACGGGCGCGGCACCGCCCTCGCCGCCGGAACCGCCCAGGCCACCGGCACCACCGGCGAATCCGGTTTGGTCGCTGCCGCCGCTGCCGCCGTAGCCGCCCACACCTCCGAGGCCGCCCTGACCCCCGTTACCGGCAGCGGCACCACCCGGTCCCGGCGTGCCGCCGGTGCCACCGGTGCCACCGACACCACCCGCCCAACCATCCGTCGAGTCACCGGTATCTCCGTAGCCGCCCTGACCTCCGATGCCGCCGTCACCACCGTTCCCGCCGAGGGCACCGGCACCCGGGTTGCCGCCGGTGCCCCCGGTGCCGCCCATGCCGCCCTGGGCGCCGACGGATTCCTTACCCGTACCGCCGTAACCGCCACCGCCGCCGACGCCACCGGTGCCGCCGTCTCCGCCCAGCGCCGCGGTACCACCGGTGCCCGGGTCACCGCCGGTGCCGCCGGTGCCGCCGGCGCCACCCGCCGAGCCGTTCTGCTGGTAATCGCCGGGTCCGCCATAGCCGCCGCCACCGCCGGTACCGCCGGCGCCACCAGTGCCGGCCGTGCCACCGGTGCCACTGTTGCCGCCGTCGCCACCGTTGCCACCCTCACCGCCGGTACCGCCGGGTTGATTGATCTTGCCGGCGCCGCCGAAGCCGCCCTGACCGCCCTCACCGCCGGTGCCACCGGAGCCCCAGGCCATCTGGCTGCCGTCCCCGGAGGTACCGCCGGCCGCGGCGTTTCCGCCGTTGCCGCCGTTGCCGCCCTTACCGCCGGTGGTGTGTTCGCTGTTGCCGCCGTATCCGCCGTCACCGCCGTACCCGCCGTCACCGCCGTAGCCGCCGTAATTGCTGGACCCGGCGATCGCGTCGCCGCCGACGCCGCCGTCCCCACCGACTCCGCCGTCCCCTCCGATTCCGGCGTTGGCGCTGCTGCCGGGGCCTCCACCGCTCCAGCCGCCGCTGCCACCCTGGCCGGCGTCACCGCCGTACCCGCCCTGACCGCCGCCGGAGCCGGTGTCGGCGGTTCCGGAGCCGCCTTTGCCACCGTCACCGCCGACACCGCCGCGGCCACCGTCGCCGTTGACCCCGCCGAGGGTGGCGCCGCCACCCCGGCCGCCGTCACCACCCATGCCGCCTTCGCCGCCCGCGCGGCCGGTGCCGTCCGCCCCCGCGGCACCACCGCCGCCGGCGCCACCTACACCGCCCACGCCGCCGGTCCCCACGCTGCCGCCGGTGCCGCCCTTGCCGGCCAGGCCGTTCTGGCCACCGGTCCCGCCGTCACCACCGTTGCCGCCGGCTCCGGGGCCGCTGCCGGTGTCGGCCGCGCCGCTGCCGCCGTCGCCGCCGTCGCCGCCGACGCCACCGGTGCCACCGCTGCCGTTGGTGCCACCGGCGCCACTGTTGCCGCCGGTTCCACCCCACCCGCCGGCCGCGCCGTTGGTACCCGTACCGCCCGAACCGGCAGCCGCGCTGAGGCCGGCCCCACCCTGTCCGCCGGTGCCACCCTGCCCGCCCGTGCCGTAGACGCCTACCGTCCCGCCGCTGCCACCGGTTCCGGCGGCTCCACCTGCGGCGGCATTGCCACCGTCGCCGCCTTTGCCGCCGACGGTGGCGCCGCTGCCGGTGTCTGCCGCACCCTGTCCACCGGAGCCACCCATTCCGCCGTCACCGCCGCGCCCGCCGTCACCGTTCGCTGCGCCCGATCCGGCATTGCCGCCGTCACCGCCCAGGCCGCCGGCACCGCCGGCTGCGCCCTGCTGGCCGGTGAGGCCGGTACCCCCCTTGCCGCCGGTGCCCCCGATGCCGCCATCACCACCGGCGCCGTTGTGGCCGAAGTGTCCGGCGGTGCCGCCGTTCCCACCGGCACCCGCGGCCCCGCCCGCGCCACCCTGCTGCCCGGTCGCGCCCGCGCCGCCTTGGCCGCCGTCGCCACCGGCACCGCCGGCCCCGGCGTGACCCTGCATGCCGGCATTGCCGCCGGCGCCCCCGTTGCCGCCCGCACCGCCGACGGCGCCGGCCAGGCCCGCGACACCCGTCCCGCCCATGCCACCGGCCCCGCCGTTGCCGCCCAGCGAGCCGCCATTGCCACCGGCGCCGCCGGTGCCGCCCGGTCCGCCGAGCCCGCCGAAGCCCCCATTGCCGAGCAGGCCTGCCGACCCGCCGGCACCGCCGACGGCGCCCACATTCGTGCTGTTCCCGCCGTTGCCGCCGCTGCCGTAGATGATGCCGCCGGGACCGCCGGCGGTGCCCACGCCGTTGACAGTCATCCCGTCGGCGCCGTTACCGATCAACGGGCGACCCAGCACCGCGTTGGTGGGGGCGTTGATCAGGCCGAGCAGTCCTCTGTTGGCGTTTTCGGCGGACAGGTACGCGTTCGAGGTGGCGTACAGGGTGGCGGTGAACTGATCATGGAACGCGCCCATCTGCCGGGCCAGCTCCTGGTAGCCCACCGCGTGCTGGGAGAACAGCGCCGCGACGGCCTCGGACACCTCGTCGGCCGCCGCGCTGGCCACGGCGGTCGTGGTCGCCGCAGCGGTCGCGTTACCACTGGCGAGCAGGGCGCCGAGGCCCTCCAATTCGGCTGCCACCGAGGTGAGGAGCTGGGGTGAAACCAGTGCGTACGTCAACGGGCACCTCGCTGTGGTAACGCGCTGCTGACGACACAGCATCGCTGGACGCGCCCGATGTTAGCGTCGGAGATTGCCGGTTGCGGCCAAAATAGCGGGAATTCAACCGGCCGCCGGTGCTAGCCGCAGACCGCCCCGGTTGCGGCCGAATTGACCAGCTTGACGTACTTGGCCAGCACCCCGGTCCGGTAGCGCGGCGCCGGGGGCGTGAACCCCGCCCGGCGGGCCGCGAACTCGTCGGGATCGACCAGCACGTCCAGCGTGTGGCTGGCCACGTCGAGGCGGATCCGATCGCCGTCGCGCAGGAACGCGACGGGACCCGCGTCCACCGCTTCGGGTGCGATGTGGCCCACGCACAGGCCCGTCGTCCCGCCGGAGAACCTGCCGTCGGTCAGCAACAGCACGTCCTTACCGAGCCCGGCGCCTTTGATGGCGCCGGTGATAGCGAGCATTTCGCGCATCCCGGGACCGCCCTTGGGCCCTTCGTAGCGGATCACCACTGCGTCGCCCGAGGTGATGGTGCCGTCCTCGAGTGCATCGAGGGCCGCCCGCTCGCCGTCGAAAACCCTGGCGGTGCCTTCGAATACGTCAGAATCGAAGCCGGCCGACTTGACCACCGCACCTTCCGGCGCCAGCGACCCGTGCAGGATGGTGATGCCGCCACTGGGGTGGATCGGGTTGTCCAGCGCGCGCAGCACCTTGCCGTCCGGGTCGGGTGGGGCGATGTCGGCCAGGTTCTCGGCGACGGTCTTGCCGGTCACCGTCAGGCAGCCCCCGTGCAGCAGGCCGGCGTCCAGCAGCGCTTTCATCACCACCGGCACCCCGCCGATGTGGTCCACATGCGACATCACGTGCCGGCCGAACGGCTTGACGTCGGCCAGGTGCGGCACCTTGGAGCCGATCCGGCTGAAGTCGTCCAACGACAACTCGACTTCCGCCTCGTGCGCGATGGCCAGCAGGTGCAGCACCGCGTTGGTCGACCCACCGAACGCCATCACCACCGCGATCGCGTTCTCGAAGGCCTCCCTGGTCAGGATGTCGCGCGCGGTGATGCCGTGCCGCAACAGTTCGACGACCGCCTGGCCGCTGCGGCGGGCGAACCCGTCGCGGCGGCGGTCGGTCGCCGGGGGTGCCGCGCTGCCCGGCAGCGACATGCCCAGTGCCTCGGCGGCGCTGGCCATGGTGTTGGCGGTGTACATGCCGCCGCAGGCACCCTCGCCGGGGCAGATGGCGCGTTCGATGGCGTCGACGTCGGCGCGGCTCATCAACCCGCGCGAGCAGGCGCCGACGGCCTCGAAGGCGTCGATGATGGTGACTTCGCGCTCGCTGCCGTCGGACAGCTTGGCCACCCCCGGCAGGATCGAACCGGCGTAGAGGAACACCGAGGCCAGGTCCAGCCGCGCGGCGGCCATCAGCATGCCCGGGAGCGACTTGTCGCAGCCGGCCAGCAGCACCGAGCCGTCCAGGCGCTCGGCCTGCATGACGGTCTCGACGCTGTCCGCGATCACCTCGCGCGACACCAGGGAGAAGTGCATGCCTTCGTGACCCATCGAGATGCCGTCGGACACCGAGATGGTGCCGAACTCCAGCGGGTAGCCGCCCGCCTGGAAAACGCCCTCCTTGACCGCCTTGGCCAGTCGGTCCAGCGACAGGTTGCACGGCGTGATCTCGTTCCAGGACGAGGCGACCCCGATCTGCGCCTTGGCGAAGTCCTCGTCCACCATGCCCACCGCGCGCAGCATGCCGCGGGCGGCGGCCTTCTCCAGACCGTCGGTGACGTCGCGGCTGCGGGGCTTGATGTCGACTTGACCAGGGGCTTGCTCGGGAACTGGGGCCATCCTGCAAGTATGCGGTGCGGGGCCATCGCGCCAAAATCAATGACCGCTCCGGTCTGATACCCTAGCGGGGTATATAGTGACCAGTTCGTCGGGAGAGTAGATGAGCGCACCGCACGGATACGCGCAGCAGAAGGACAACTACGGCAAACGGTTGCGGCGCATCGAGGGCCAGGTGCGCGGCATTGCGCGCATGATCGAAGAGGACAAGTACTGCATCGACGTGCTGACCCAGATCAGCGCCGTCAACAGTGCCCTGCGGTCGGTGGCGCTGGGATTGCTCGACGAGCATCTCAATCACTGCGTCACCCGGGCGGTGACCGAGGGCGGCCCCGATGTCGACGACAAGCTGGCCGAAGCGTCCGCAGCCATCGCGCGCCTGGTTCGGTCCTGAGTGCTGCGTTGCGTACGGTAAAGGTGCGAAACCGCGCCGGCCAGCTACCGTAGCTGCCCCGGCGGTTTTGCACTTCACACCATGACTGCTCAAGCCGCCAGTGCCGCCCGAACGTGGACACCACGGATCGCGGTTCAACTGTCGGTATTGGCCGCGGCGGCCTTCATCTATGTCACCGCCGAACTGCTGCCGGTGGGTGCCCTGTCCGCCATCTCGCGGGACCTGCACGTGAGCGTCTTCTGGGTCGGGGCGCTGGTCTCCTGGTATGCGCTGGTGGCAGCGGTGATGACAGTTCCGCTGGTGCGCTGGACGGCGCACTGGCCGCGCCGCTCGACGCTGTTGCTCAGCCTGGCCTGTCTGACCGTCTCGCAGCTCATCTCGGCGGTGGCACCCAGTTTCGCGGTGCTGGCCGCCGGGCGGGTGTTGTGCGCGGTCACCCACGGGCTGCTGTGGTCGGTGATCGCCCCGATCGCCACCCGGCTGGTACCGCCCAGCCATGCCGGGCGGGCCACCATGTCGACCTACATCGGCACCAGCCTGGCGCTGGTGATCGGGAGTCCACTCACCGCTGCGCTGAGCCTGATGTGGGGTTGGCGGGTGGCAGCCGAGTGCATCACGGTGGTCGCCGCCGTCATCACCGTGGCCGCGCGAGTGGTGCTGCCGGAAATGACGTTGACGCAAGACCAGCTGCAGTTCGTGGGCCGCCGCTCGCGCCACCACCGCAACCGGGCGTTGGTCATCGTCAGCCTGATCACCATGATCGGGGTCACCGGCCACTTCGTCTCCTACACCTACATCGTGCGGATTCTCGCGGAGGTCGTCGGGGTCCGGGGCCCCAACCAGGCCTGGCTGCTGGCCGCCTACGGCATCGCCGGGGTGCTCGCGGTCGCGTTGGTGGGCCGGCCGCTGGACCGCCGCCCCCGCGGTGCCGTCATCATCTGCATCGCCGGGCTGACGACCGCCCTGGTGTTGTTGAGTGTGCTGGCCTACCGCTGGCACGACTCCGCCCGCACGGCGCTGATCGTGGGGACCGCCGCGATCGTGCTGTGGGGGGCGATGGCCACCGCGGTGTCGCCGATGCTGCAGGCCGCCGCTATGCGCGCCGGAGCGGACGACCCCGACGGTGCCTCCAGTCTGTATGTGACGGCGTTTCAGGTGGGCATCATGGCAGGCTCGCTGGCCGGCGGGCTGCTGTTGGAGCGCAGTGTGGCGATGATGCTGACCGCGTCGGCGATCCTGATGGGCCTGGCGTTGCTGGCGATGTCGGCGCTCGGGCGGGTGATCGAAGCGCTGCCGGCGGACCCTGCCCAGGGGGCCGGGACGGCAATTTCACAGGACGATTAACACCGCAGGTCAGCGGCCTGAACTGGGGTTGGTAACGGTTGGCCGGAGCTCGCCGATTGGCTAACCGGTGGTGCTGCTGTGCCACACTGGGTCGGAGAATTTGACCGGAGGGATCGATATGTCGCGCAGGACGAGAGACTTTTCGAGGGGACGTCTCTGGGCCTTTGTCGCTGCCGCTCTGAACGTTTTCGGGGTGGTCGCAGTGCTGGCGCTGGGTGCCGGTCCGGCAGTGGCTGACCCGGACGAGCCGCCCGGCGACCCCGGCCCCGTCGTGGTCGCGCCGGGTGACCCCGTGCTGCCGGATCCGATAGCCCTGCCGCCGCTGCCCGACCCGCTGGCACCGATTCCGGGCATCCCGGGCGCGGCGCCGGTGGCCAGCGGACCCGCGCCGGCCGGTCAGGACAACACCCCGTTCATCGGCGAACCGCCGTTCCGGCCGCCGGCCTTCAATCCGGTGAACGGCGCGATGGTGGGCGTGGCAAAACCGATCATCATCAACTTCCAGGTACCGATCGCCGACCAGGCGATGGCCGAGCGCGCCATCCACATCTCGTCGGTCCCGCCGGTGCCGGGCAAGTTCTACTGGCTGACCCCGTCGCAGGTGCGCTGGCGGCCGCTGGCGTTCTGGCCGCCCAACACCGCGGTGAACATCGATGCGGCCGGCACCAAGTCGAGCTTCCGTACCGGCGACTCGCTGATCGCCACCGCCGACGACGCCACGCACCAGATGACGATCACCCGCAACGGGACCGTCGTCCAGACGTTCCCGATGTCGATGGGTATGGCCTCCGGCGGTCATCAGACCGCCAACGGCACCTATTACGTGCTGGAGAAGATGCCGACCGTGGTGATGGACTCCTCGACCTACGGGGTCCCGGTCAACTCGGCCAACGGCTACAAGGTGACCGTGTCCGACGCCGTCCGGTTCGACAACAGCGGCAACTTCGTACACAGCGCACCGTGGTCGGTGGGCGATCAGGGCAAGCGGGACGTCAGCCACGGCTGCATCAATCTGAGCCCGTCCAACGCCAAGTGGTTCTTCGACAACTTCGGCAGCGGAGACCCGATCATCGTCAAGAACTCCGTCGGTGTGCCGAAGAATGACGGCTCCAACGACTGGCAGTTGTAGCCCCGGCGGTTACGAAGCCGAACGGCTGAGCAGCGACGGTACGGCGGGTTGGCGCCGGTCGTAGATGATCCGGGCGGGCACGCCGGCGACCTCGACATCGTCGGGAACCGGCTTGGTCACCACCGCTCCGGCACGAATGCTCGCGCGATCGCCGACGTCGACGCCGAGGATGATGGCGCCAGGAGAGATGAACACGTCGTCGCCGATGACGGGATACTGGCCGGGGAGCCCCTCTCCGATTGAAACCCCTTGATGGATACGGCAATTGGCGCCAATCTTCGCCCGGTAGTGCACGTGCAGCGGGCCCACGTGGGCGATCGACAACCCCGGGCCGAAGACGTTGCGCGAGACGACGAAGCCGAGTCGCTCGCCGAGCAGCTTGGTCCGTAGCTGGAAATAACCGGCGATGAGGCGTCCTACCGGCGTGCGCGCGGTGTTGGTCCAGTATTCCGATTTGCGCAGCAGCCGCTGGAAATGTGTCGGGCGCTGCGTCAGCCGGTACCGCAGCCGCCAGCGTTCCAGCCCCTGGGCCTTGAGGTCCGCCGCCAGGTAGAACGTCAAGTCGTCCCGAGATTCGATCACGTGTACCCCCGTGTCGTGGTTTTCAGTGTCTGTTGACCACGACAACTTAGGTTAAACCATACTTGAGGTACTGAAAAGTTACTAGTGAGTCACCTTGCGGTTTGGTGCGGGCCGGGGGTGCGCCTAGTTCCAGATGCGGACGCGGCTGCCCGGGTCGAGGAACAGTTGGTCCTCCTCGGACACGTCGAACGCCTCGTAGAACGCATCCACGTTGCGGATCACGCCGTTGCAGCGAAACTCCGGCGGCGAGTGCGGGTCCACCGCCAGGCGCCGGATCGCTTCGGCGGCACGGGATTTGGTGCGCCACACCTGAGCCCAGCCGAAAAAGACGCGCTGCACGCCGGTGAGACCGTCGATCACCGGCGCCGGCCGGCCGTTCAGCGACAACTGATACGCCAGCAGCGCGATCGACAGTCCGCCGAGGTCGCCGATGTTCTCGCCGACGGTGAATGCGCCGTTGACGTGGTGCCCACCGTCCAGGTCGCGCGGGACATACGCCTCGTACTGCTCGATCAGGGCCTTGGTGCGGGCGCCGAACTCGGTGCGGTCGTCGTCGGTCCACCAGTCCACCAGGTTGCCGTCACCGTCGTACTTGGCGCCCTGGTCGTCGAAACCGTGCCCGATCTCGTGGCCGATCACCGCACCGATGCCACCGTAGTTGGCGGCGTCGTCGGCGTCGGCGTCGAAGAACGGCGGCTGCAGAATGGCGGCGGGAAAGACGATTTCGTTCATCCCGGGGTTGTAGTAGGCGTTGACGGTCTGCGGTGTCATGAACCATTCGTCCCGGTCCACCGGGCCACCCAGCTTGGCCAGTTCCCGATCGTGGTTGACGGCGTAGCCGCGCTGGTAGTTGCCGTACAGGTCGTCGCGGCGGATCACCAGCGCCGAGTAGTCCCGCCAGCTGACCGGATAGCCGACCTTGGCGGTGAACTTGGCCAGCTTGGTCAGCGCACGCTCGCGGGTCTGCGGCGTCATCCAGTCCAGGTCGCTGATGCTGATCCGGTAGGCCTCCTGCAGATTTTCCACCAGCGCGTCGATGCGGTCCTTGGCGCCCGGCGGAAAGTGTTGCTGCACATACAGTTTCCCGACGGCGTCGCCCATCAGGGTCTCCACCAGCGAAACCGCCCGCTTCCAGCGGTCCCGGATCTGCTCGGTGCCGGTGAGCCGGCGGCCGTAGAAATCGAAGTCCGCGTCCACCAATTCACTGGTCAGCCACGGGGATCGGGCACGAATCAACCGCCAGCGCGCCCAGCTCTTCCAGTCCTCGAAATCCGCACTGCTCCACAGCTCGGCGAAGGTGGTGAGGTAATCCGGTTGCCGGACAACGACTTCCGCGACACGTTCCGGCGTGGTGCCCAGCCCTGCCGTCCATCCGGCCCAGTCGAAGCCGCCGCCCTCGGTCTGCAGGTCGGCGAAACTGCGCAGGTTGTAGGTGAGGTCGGCGTCGCGGCGCTTGACCACGTCCCAGTGCGCGGCGGCGAGTTTGCGCTCCAGCGCCACGATGCGGGCCGCGGTGTCGGCGTGCTCGTCGGCGGGGCCGCCAAAGACCAGCCCGAACATCGTCGCGATGTGGCCCGGGTAGGCCGCGAGCACGGCGGCGTGCTGCCCGTCGCGGTAGTAGGACTCGTCGGGCAGGCCGATCCCGGACTGGCTGAAGTGCACCAGGTAGCGGGTGGAGTTCTTGGAGTCGGTGTCCACGTAGAACCCGACACCGCCGCCCACCCCGGTGCGCTGCAGGGCCCCGACCGCTGCGGCCAGCGCAGCACGATCGGCGGCGCTGTCGATGACCTGCAGTTCGTCGTGCAACGGTTGCAGCCCCCGGCGCTGCACGGTCTCCTCGTCGAGGAAGCTGGCGTAGAGGTCGCCGATGCGCTGCTCGTCGGTCCCTTGCGCGGCCTGGCTGCGGCTCGCCTCCACGATCAGGTCGCGCACCTGCTCCTCGGCGCGGTCGAACAGGGTGCGGAAGGCGCCGTCGGTGGCGCGGTCGGCGGGAATGTCGTACTCGGTCAGCCAGCGGCCGTTCACATGACCGAAAAGGTCGTCCTGCGGTCGGGCGGCTGGGTCGACGTAGCTCAGATCGATACCCGAGCGGATGGCCTCTACTGTCACCCCGCCATCCTTCCATCTGGTTTCGGGTGCAACGATCGGGCCATGCCTGACCAGGAGAAAACTGAGGCGGACAGCGAGACCGCAGACGCCGACGACGCCGAGTACGGCAGCGGGGTGTTCTCCCCCTACGGCATCGCGTCGGCGGTGCTGGGCCTGGTCTGCGTCGCGGCGGTGGTGCTCGGCGTGCTCATCTGGACCAACCACAAAGACGACTCCGGCGAGCGCATCTACCTGTCCAAGGTCATGCAAACGGCCTACGAGTGGTCCAACGTGCTGATCAACATGAACAGCAGCAACATCGACGCCAGCCTGCAACGGCTGCACGACGGGACGGTCGGCGAACTCAACACCGACTTCGAGGCCACCATGCAGGGCTACCGGCAGGTGGCCGCGAAGCTACAGGCACAGAGCGTCGGCCGGGTGGAGTCGGTGGCCATCGACACCATGCACCGCGACCTCGATACCGTCCCCGGATCGCCGCGACAGGTGGTACCCACCAAGCTGCCCGCCTTCGCCACCCGAACCGACTCGGTGATGCTGGTGGCCGCTTCGGTGGCCGAGAAGTCCGGCGGACAACCGCAGGTGGTGCGCTGGAGCCTGCGGTTGGACGTCTCGCAGATCGACGGCAAGCTGATGATCTCCAAGCTGGAGCTGATCAAATGAGGAACGCCTGGCGGTTCGCGGCGTTCGACATCCTGGCGCCGCTGGTGGCGATCGCCGCGCTGGCGGCGATCGGCGTGGTGCTGGCCTGGCCGCGGTGGTGGGTGGCGGTCGGCACCGCGCTGGTGCTGCTGATCGTCGAGGGCGTAGCCGTCAATTTCTGGTTGATGCGCCGTGATGCGGTCACCCTCGGCACCGACGACGACGCGCCCCGGCTGCGGCTCGCGGTGGCGTTTCTGGCCACGGCGGCCGTCTGCGCGGCGGTGCTGGCCGGCTACACGCATTGGACCGCCAACGACGACCAGTTCAAGCGGGACTCGGTGACGGTGGTGCAGGTCGCCACCGGCGCCGCCGAGGCGGTGGCGTCGTTCTCGCCGACGGCTCCGGGGGTGAATATCGACCGTGCTGCCTCGCTGATGGTGCCGGAGCAGGCCGGCAAGTTCAAAGAGGAGTACACCAGGACCAGCGCGGACCTGTTGCAGCGCAAGGTGACGGCGCAGGCGTCGACCTTGGCGGCCGGGGTCGAGGCCATCGGGCCGTCGGCGGCCAGCGTTGCGGTGATCATGCGGGTGACGCAGAACTCGCCCGGCCAGCCCACCAGTCAGGCGGCCCCGGCGGTGCGGGTGACGTTGACCAAGCGCGGCAACGACTGGCTGGTACAGGACATCGCGCCGATCAGTGCCCGCTAGTTGGCGTGCGGCGAGCGCTCGTTCTTGACCCGCACGAACCGGTCGGACAACCGGCGCATCCGGATCATCAGGGAAGCCGACGGGCTGACGCGGCCGTCCAGGTAGTCGGCCAGGTCTTCGGCGGTGACGCCGATACGCGAGGCGAACTCCTGCTGCACCAGGCCGGAGCGGTCCATCAGCAGCTTCACGTGGCGGGCGACCTCGGCGCGCTCATTGGCCTCCAGGTGCGCACGAGCCCGCTCCAGCACCTCCCACAGCGCCTTGGCGATGCCGGCCGGGCGCGCACCGCCGAGGATCTCCTCGACCTGACGGGCGGTGCGGCCGTACGGGTCCCGTTTGAGCGCGCTGGCAATGCGCTTCCAGGTGGCGATGTCGCCACCCTCCAACGACGAGCGGATAGCGGCGGTGGACCAGAATTCGACCGGCTGATCCGGGTCGGGGTGCCCGGCCGCCTCGGGCCTGGACCTGGCGCCGCGGGCAGGCGCCGGTCTGCGCTGGTCGGCTGCCAACGTCACCTCGCCTCCTCCAACATCGCGACGGCCACCGACAGACAGCGCTGCCGGACCTCCTCCCAGTTTGCCTTGACACCGGAATCTGTCGACACGTCGTCGAGGTCGCACGGATCGGGATCGGCCAGCCGGCGGACCAGCTGGCTGGCGACCCAGTACCGCCGGGGAGACGAGCCGGGAGGCTGACAACAGTAATACCTATCCATCCCGGACAGCACCACCGCTGCGGTCTCCGGTTCCATCACCTCCACCATGTCAGCAAAGTCGGCATAATCGCGGCTGCTGTTACGGCTCATGATCAGGTAGCCCTTGAGCCGCAGCGTTTCGGCGCCGGTGGGCACCTGCAGGCGATCGCCGGTGGGCAGCTGGACATTCGTGGTCTCCACCGGGCTCTGCCGCCGGTACCGGGGCCGTGCCGACCTGGGCTCCCGGCTCTGCAGGGCGTCGAGGGCAACGGCCAACCGTCCGCGCCACAGGGTGACGGGGTGCACCGGCCGGTCGGTCCACGGCATGGCCCGGGCGATGCTGGAGCGGTAGGACAGCCCGACTTTGCGTGCGGTGGCCTGCCCCACCGGGCCGGTGGCGAGCGTCAGCGTCACCGAGTCGGTGTCTTCGGCCGTCGCCGGGTCCCGGTTCGGCTCGGTGCGCCCGCAGCCGGTGAAAGCCAGCGGGTCGGTCACGCAAATGGCATCGGGGGCAAGGGTTTTGAGCTTAGCGGCCGACTTGATCACCATGCGCAGATCGGCGCTGGGCGCGATCGCGGCGGTGATGTCCTCGGGGATCACGACGACGCCGCCCAGGTCGACGTCGGGCAGCGGACGGTCGAAGTCCACCGACGGCAGGACCCGGCCCAGCCAACCCGGTATCCACCAGTTCCACTTGGCGAACACCGCCATCAAGGCCGGCACCAGGACCAGCCGGACGATGCTGGCGTCGACGGCGATCGCGACCGCACATGCCACCCCGATCTCGGCGACCAGCGGCATACCGGCAAACGCGAACCCGCAGAACACCGCGATCATGATCAGCGCGGCGCTGGTGATGGTGCGGGCGCTGGTGCTCACCCCGTAGGCGACGGCGTCGCGGGTGTGCCCGGTCTGCAGGAAACGCTCCCGGATCCGGGTGAGCAGGAAGATCTCGTAGTCCATGGACAACCCGAACGTCATCGCCAGGACCAACGGGGGCACGGTGCTGTCGATCGAGGTCAGGTGCGGGAAGCCGAGCGGTGCGGCCCACCCCCACTGGAAGACCATCACCAGCGATCCGTAGGCGGCCGCCACCGACAGCAACGTCATCAGCACGCCCTTGAGCGCCAGCAGCACCGAGTGGACCGAGAGCAGCAGCATCAGGAAGGCGATCAGCGCCACGAAGCCCAGCACCAGCGGCTGGGTTTCGGCGACCCGATCGTCGAAGTCCTTGATCAGCGCCGTCGACCCGCCGACCGCCACCTTCGCGTCCCCGGCGGTTCGCGGCAGCTGGCTGCGCATCCAGTCCACCGTGTGCCGGGCCCGCATGTCTTCGGGGTCGACCGACAACACCGCACTGAGCAGGGCACTCTTCTTGTCTTCGCTGTAGACCGGGGGTGGCACCGACGCGACGTCGGGCGCCTTGGCCATCTGCTCGCGCAGCGCCGCCATGATCTGGGCGTGCGCGGGCGGGGCGTCCGGTCCCTCCGGCCAGTCGGGGAAGGTGACCAGCACCTGGACCGGACCCATCGAGCCCGGGCCGAGGGCCTGCGATGCCGCGGCCACCCCGGCGCGGATCTCGTGCGACGAGTCGAACTGCCGCAGCAGGCTGTTGCCCAGCACCATCGCCGTCGCCGGCGCCGCCATCAGCAGCAGCACCGCCGACGCCGCCAGCGCCGAAATCCAGGGCCGGCGCATCACCCAGCCGACCCAGCGCGTCCAGAACCGCGAGACGGTGCTCTCCGGTCGCCTGGACCAGTGCAGCAGCACCGACCGTTTCGCCGCCGCGCGGGAGAAGGTGGCCAGCAGCGCCGGCGTCAGCGTGGCGGAGGTGAGCATCGCGACCGCGACCGCCAGGATCGCGCCGGTGGCCATCGACTGCAGCGCCGGGGTGTTGATCAGGTAGATACCGGTGAGCGAGGCGATGACCGTCATGCCGGACAGCACCACCGCGAGCCCGGACGTGGCCATGGCGGCGTCCACCGCCTCCTGCGGCTGCCGTCCGGTGCGCAGTTCCTCGCGGAAGCGCATCAGGATGAACAGCGAATAGTCCACGGCCAGCGCAATGCCGAACATCGACACCGTCGACGTCACGAATACCGACATGGTGGTGTGCATGGACAGCAGATAGACCAGTCCCATGGTGACCACAACGGTGCACACGCCCAGTGCCAGCGGGATCGCCGCGGCCGCCAGCGAACCGAAGACCGCCAGCAGCACGATCAGGATGATCGGCAGGTTCCATTCCTCGGCCTTGGCGATGTCGTGCTTGGTGTTGGCCGCCGCGGCGGCGGATAGGGCGCCCTGACCGATGACGTAGAGGCGCACGTGACCGTTGGCGGTCTCCCCGGACCGGTCGTCTTCCACGCCGATCCGTTGGCGCAGTTTCTTGGCGACGTCGCTGGTGCCCGGATTGCGGGCGTCCAGGCGCAGCGTCACGACGTAGGGCCGGTCGGGTTGCGGTGGATGTTGGGTGGGATTGGGCGCGACGGTGACGCCGGGCAGGTCGGCGGCGATCTTCTTCAGTTGCGCGACGGCATCGTTGATGTCCTGGTAGGTGGCGTCGGCGCGGGGGGCGGCCACCAGCGCCAGCGGGGAGGCGCCGAGTTCGGGGTACTGCGCGACGAGTTGGTCGTGCACATTGAGCGACTGGGAGCCGGCGACCTCGAATCCGCCGCCGGTCAGATTCCCCGACTGCGACATCGCCAGATACACCGCCGGAACCAGCGCAAGTAACCAGCCGGCGAAGACGAGCCAGCGAAATCGGCGCAGGTTGCGGCTCAGCCGCATCATGAACTGCTGGATTTCCCACTCCCCGTATTCCGTGATTTCGTACGCAGCGCGCCCGCGAGCCTACCGGAGGACGTTGTGCCCGAAGTTTGCTTATCGGTTCCTGAGCTGCGGTGACAGCAGTTCCCCGGGATCGTTGTTAAGTCGTGACGGTCATCTGCCGACCACAGCGTCAGAACAACGGTTCGGTCTGTGATCCGCAATGCTTGCGAATCCCCTCGTAGCCGCGATCGCAGCGGGTTACCGGGACGCTGAGTCGCAGCGCCGTCGCAGCCACCGCGCAATCGTTCAGGTTGCGTTGGCGACGTATCGGCCGCCGATGGCAGGATGGTCGAGGCCCGCGGGTCGGCAGACATCGCGAGGCGAACCACCGAGGAGTTACCCATGCAAGCAAGCACGCGTCGCGGGCTTTTCGCAGTAGTGATCGCAGCCGGTCTGACCGGCGCCGGCAGCGCATTCGTCGCGGCACCCGCAGCAACAGGTTCGACGGACCCGTGCGCGGCCAGCGAAGTGGCCCGCACCGTGGGCACCGTCGCAAAGCAGACCGGTGATTACCTGGATTCGCATCCGGACACCAACCAGGCCCTGACGTCGGCCTTGCAGGAACCCGCGGGCCCGCAGTCGGCCACCACGCTCAAGAGCTACTTCGAGACCCACCCGAAGGTCGCGCTGGATCTGCAAGGCCTCGCCAACCCACTGAACAAGCTGGGCACCCAGTGCAGACTGCCGATCACGTTGCCGCAGGCACTGAGCCTGTTCCAGGCGGCCCAAGGCGCGGGCGGCGCGCTGCCGGGCCTGCCGGGCGCCGCCGCGGTGGGCGGCCAGCCGGCCCCGCTCGCGGGCCCCGGGCCCGGTCCCCGTCCCGGTCCGGCACGCGCCGCCGGCTGATCAGCCTCGCTGGTTGGCGTCGGCCGCCGGCTCATGCTCCGGCGGCGGCAACGGACCCTGCAGCGCGCTGTCGGACGGATCGACAACAGCGTTCAGCCCGCGGCCGCGGACACCTGGATCGGTGGGCGGGTCGTCGGAGTCGCTGTCGGTGACCCGGCGGAACATGAAGAAGAACACCACCCAGCCGACCGCGGCGATGAACAGCCAGCTGATCAGCCGGTAGATCAGCATCGCCGAGATGGCGTTGGGCAACGACATTCCGCTGGACACCAGACCGGGGACCAGCACTGCCTCCACCACCAGCAGACCACCCGGCATCAGCGGGATCGTCCCCACCGCGCGCGCCGCGGCGTAGGCGACCGTCAACCCTGCCAGTGAGGCATGATCTCCCGCGGCGTAGGCCGCAAAGGCCAGGCACGCGACGTCGGCGACCCAGTTGAACAGTGACCAGCTGAACGCCGCCCCCAGGTCGCGTCGGCTCAGGCTCACCGACTCGAGCTGCATCAAGATCTCGCGCCACTTCTCCACACCGGTCTCGGCGGGTTTGCCGCGAATGGAGTTCACCCAGGACAGCACCTTGATGCCGATGCCTTCGATCAACTCCGGCCGCGACGCCACCGCCTGCGCCAGCAACAACAGCGCGACGAACCCGCCCAGCGTGAACAGCAGCGAAAAGGGGTTGTTCTTCGCGCCCAGCAGAAACGCCCCACCCAAACCCAGCACCGCCAGCCCGACCGCCTGCAGCGCGCCCGACATGACCAGCTGCCACGACGCCACCACCGTGGATGCGCCCCACAGGCGCTGCTGGCGCAGCAGGAACGTCGCCGAGATCACCGGCCCGCCGGGCAGCGTGGTACTCAACGAGTTCGCGGCGTAGAACGCTGCTTCCGAACGCAGTTGCTTCACCTGTACGCCGGCCGACGCCAGCAGGGTGCGCTGGATCTGAGCGAAACTGTGCATCGACGCCGCCGCGGCGATCATCGCCGCGACCAACCACCACCACTTGGCGTCGAACAAGCTCATCCAGGCCTTGGCCAGTTGATCGCGCACCAACACGATCTCGACGCCGAGCACGAGCACCACGAGGGACAGTCCCACCCACCGCAGCCACCAGTACTTGCCGCGCGGGGGCGCGTCTGCTGGGCGGGAGAGCGTCTCCAACCACCCGCCCACCGGTTTGCGGGCAGCGGCGTCCGGTGACATCGGACTAGGGTAACCGCGCAGGTGGCGACACCATACCTGCACGTCGCCGAGCGTGTCGGGGTCGTTCCAGGGTCGTAACCGAACCGTGGCGGCCCGCGTCGGCGGTTTTGGGGGAATGACACCGATGACCGGCGCGATTGACCACCGGCAAATCGGGGTATGACCGGGCGCAACCCTGCGGGCAGGGTGTCGGGTCGGCGTGATATCTCGGCGTGGGAATGAAGTGATCGGCGATGGTCGGCTGGTTGGACAGGCTGCAACGGCGTAACCGCGGCGTCGGGGTGGCCGTCGCCGTCATCTACAAGTACCTCGACGACCAGGGCAGTTACCTGGCCGCCCTGATCACCTACTACGCGTTCGTGTCGCTGTTTCCCATGCTGTTGCTGTTGACCACCGGCCTGGGAGTGTTGCTCGCCGACCGGCCGGATCTCAAGGCGAAGGTGCTGCAGAGCACCCTGAGTCAGTTCCCGGTGATCGGTAGCCAGCTGCAGCAGCCGGAGGGACTCAGCGGCGGGACGGTCGCTGTGGTGGTCGGCATACTGGGCGCGCTCTACGGGGGCCTGGGTGTGGGCCAGGCGGTGCAGAACGCGATGGATTCGGTGTGGGCGGTGCCGCGGGACCAGCGCCGCGACCCGTTCCGTTCCCGGGCATTCAGCCTGCTGCTGCTGTTCGTGCTGGGTTCGGCGGCCGTCGCGTCGACTCTGCTGTCCGGCGTCGGGCACGCGACGGGATCGCTCGGCGTGTTCGGGAAAATCGGCATCGCGCTGGTCGCCATCGGCATCAATGCGTCGATCTGCCTGGTGGCCTTCCGCCTCACCACCGCACGCGACCTCAGCTATCGCCAGGTGCTGCCGGGGGCCCTGGCCGCGGCGTTCATCTGGCAGATCCTGCAGTGGTTCGGCGCCGGTTACGTCGGCCACGTCGTGAAATCGGCCAGCGCGACCAACAGCGTGTTCGCGCTGGTGCTGGGCATGCTGGCGTTCCTGTTCCTGGTGTCGTCGACGTTGGTGTTGTGCGCCGAGATCAACGTGGTGCTGGTGGAGCAACTCCACCCGCGTGCCCTGCTGACGCCGTTCACTGACGACGTGGACCTGACCCCCGCTGACCGCAAGACCTACACCAGGCGGGCGAAAGCCGAACGGGTCAAACGCTTTCAGCGGGTCAGTGTCCGGTTCGACGATGCCGATTCCACGACCACCGACGTGTCGTGAGGAAGCGCGTGCGACCCACCGCACCGGCGTCCAGCTACGCTGATCCGATGTCAGCAACTATCGATGACGATGCGGTAAGCCCGCTGGTCCGCAAGACCGCCGCATGGTCGTGGCGGCTGGTGGTCATCGTGGTGGCCGCGGTGGCGCTGCTGTGGGTGGTCGAGAAACTCGAAGTCATCGTGGTGCCGGTGCTGCTGGCCCTGATGTTCAGCGCGCTGCTGATGCCGTTGGTGGACTGGCTGGACATGCGGGGTCTGCCGCGCGGCTTCGCGGTGGCGCTGGTGCTGCTGGCCGGATTCGCGATCCTCGGCGGCATTCTGACGTTCGTGGTCACCCAGTTCATCGTCGGCGTCCCGGACCTCGTCACCCAGGTCGAGCACAGCATCGACTCCCTGCGCCGCTGGCTCATCGAGGGGCCGGCGCACGTGCGCCGCGAACAGATCGACAACGCCGGCAACTCCGCGATCGAAGCGCTGCGGAACAACCAGGCGAAGCTGACCAGCGGAGCGCTGTCTACCGCGGCCACCATCACCGAGCTGGCTACCGCCGCGGTGTTGGTGCTGTTCACCCTGA
This sequence comes from Mycobacterium sp. NGS29, assembly GCF_059812965.1. NCBI lineage: Bacteria > Bacillati > Actinomycetota > Actinomycetes > Mycobacteriales > Mycobacteriaceae > Mycobacterium > Mycobacterium sp. NGS29. The sequence continues at coordinate 136,257 of NZ_JCALDR010000010.1, read as the reverse complement.
TCTTCTTCCTCTACGGCGGCCGCAACATCTGGCAGTACGTTCAGCAGATCTTCCCGGCCCATGTCCGCGACCGCGTCCACGAGGCCGGCAAGGCCGGATACGGCGCCCTGACCGGCTACATCCGCGCCACGTTCCTGGTCGCGCTGACCGATGCGGCCGGGGTGGGCGCCGGTCTGGCGATCATGGGCGTACCGCTGGCGTTGCCGCTGGCCTCCATCGTGTTTCTGGGCGCCTTCATACCGCTGATCGGTGCACTGGTCTCTGGCCTGCTGGCGGTGGTGGTGGCGCTGCTGGCCAAGGGCATGGTCTACGCGCTGCTCACCCTCGGCCTGCTGATCGTGGTGAACCAGCTCGAAGCGCACGTGCTGCAGCCCGTGGTGATGGGACGCGCGGTCTCGATCCATCCGTTGGCGGTGGTGCTGGCCATCTCCACCGGTGGGGTATTGGCCGGGATCGTCGGCGCGTTGCTGGCGGTGCCGACGGTGGCGTTCCTGAACAACGCCATGCAGGTGTTGCTGGCCAAGGATCCCGAGGTGGAGGCCGAGGAACAGGCCGAAGGCGAGACGGGCGCGATCGTGTCGGCGCGGCCGGACCAGCCGGACGACAGCGACCCGTAGTAGCCGACCGGCCCGTTACGGAGAGCCATTGGTGCCGGGGGCACCGGGCTGACCGCCGGGACCGCCGGCCCCGGCGGCTCCGCCGAGACCTCCTTGAGCATGCGCACCACCCACCGCGTTTCCGCCGTCTCCGCCGTCGCCCCCGTCGGTGAGTGGGCTGGCTGCGTTGCCGCCGTCCCCGCCGCGACCGCCCAGACTATTGCCGGTTCCCGCGTTGGTTCCGTCGCCGCCCCGACCGCCGTTTCCGCCGTCGCCGGCGATGCCTGCACCGCCCGCCCCACCGCGCCCCCCAACAGCATCTGCTGCGGAACCCGGCTCAGTGACACTCGCGTCACCACCGCGTCCCCCGATTCCGGCGTGACCACCGGTCGCGGCGCCGCCGGCCCCGCCGGCGCCGCCGACCGCGTCCGTCAACGAGGTGCCGGAGTTCACCGCCGCACCGCCGTTCCCGCCCGCGCCACCCGCGCCGGCGGTGCCATAGCCGCCCGCACCTCCGGTGCCGGCGGTCAGTATGTCGGTGACGTTGCCACGCGTGATTCCACCATCGCCGCCCTTTCCGCCGGTGGTGCCGGTGCCGCCCTGCCCGCCGGCGCCGGCGACCGAAGCTTGCCCGCCGACGGAGTAGGCGTTCCCGCCGCGGCCGCCGTTGCCACCGGCCACCGCGGTCCCACCGTCGGCACCGGCCCCGCCGGCGCCCCCGGTGGCATTCCCGGTGCCGCCGGCGATGGCCGTGCCCCCGCCTCCTCCGTCGCCGCCACCGGCCGCGCCGGCACCGCCGTCACCACCCTGACCACCGGTGACGTTTCCTGGACCATTGTTCAGCGTCGCGAAGCCACCGCCACCGCCGGTGCCGCCGAGATGAGTGGTCCCGGTACCGCCTGCGCCGCCGTTCCCGGAGATCGCGTCCGCCGTGCCGCCGCTCACCGCCGCACCGCCGTTCCCACCGGTGCCGCCCCACGGTCCCTCGCCGCCGGAACCACCGGCGCCTCCGTGGGCGGTTCCGTTGCCGGTGCTTGTCGCAACGCCACCGTCGCCGCCGCGTCCGCCGACACCGGTGTCGTCGGCAGTTCCGGCGCCGCCGGTGCCGCCCTTCCCACCGAAAACGTCGTCGTCGCCCGCGGTAGTGGCGGTACCTCCGGCTCCCCCGTCGCCGCCGTCGCTGCCGTCGCCGCCTCGTCCTCCGGTGCCGCCGGCGCCCGTGCTGCCACCGGTACCGCCGGTGCCCGGCGTGCCTCCGGCACCTCCGGTGCCGCCGTTGCCACCGTCGCCGTCCTTTGCGGACCCGTTGCCACCCTGGCCGCCTTCACCGCCGGTACCGCCGGTCCCGCCGTTGCCGTTGATGCCACCGTTGCCCGCGCCGCCGGTACCTCCGGTGCCGCCTTGGGCGCCGGACGTGCCATTGCCACCTTCGCCGAGGAGGCCGACGCCCGCGATCCCTTGCATGCCCGCACCCCCGGTGCCACCGGTGCCGCCTTTGCCCCCGGTGCCGATAGCCCCGGGTGCTGCGCCGTCAGCGCCGGCTCCGCCGATGCCGGCAGTTCCGCCGGTGCCACCCTGACCGCCGTTGGTGGCCCCGGAACCGGTGTCGGCAAGTCCTTCGCCGCCCTGACCGCCCATTCCGCCAGTGCCACCGACTCCGCCGGCACCGCCCCCGCCATGGGCGCCCTGCGTTCCACCGAACAGACCCGGGGCTCGCCCGCCAGCGCCTCCCCCAGCGCCATTACCACCGATGCCACCTTGACCGCCCTGACCGCCCTGCTCGCCGATGCCGCCCGGGCCGCCGCCAGCAATGCCATTGATGCCGGTGCCTCCGGTACCGCCTGTTCCGCCGACGCCACCGGCTCCGCCCGGGCCGCCATTGCCCCAGAGCAGACCTCCGGTGCCGCCGGCGCCGCCTGTACCGCCGGCACCGCCGCTACCGCCGACTGCGCCCTGGGCGCCGATCGATCCTGTGACACCGGTTCCGCCGGTACCGCCGGCGCCCCCGTGTCCGATGAGGCCGGCGTCGCCACCCCGGCCGCCGGTCTGTCCGGGTGCCCCGGACCCGCCGTCGCCACCGTTACCCCACAGCAGACCGCCAGCTCCGCCCGCTTGTCCGGTTCCCGGGGCCCCGTTGACACCGTTGCCGATCAACGGACGCCCGAGCAGCAGATTGGTCGGCGCGTTGATGACATCCAGAACGAGGTGCTCGAGAAGCACCAAGGGGGAGGCACTGGCGGCATCGGCGGCGACATAGGCGCCGGCTGCGGTGGCCGTGGCCTGGACGAACTGTGCATGGAACTGCGCCGCTCGGCCACTCAGCGCCTGATACTCACGGGCGTAATTGCCGAAAAGTTCGGCAATAGCCAGGGATACTTCATCGCTGGCGGCGCTGAGGACAGCTGTAGTGGAACGTGCGGCCGCTGAATTGGCTTGCGTCACCGATGACTGGATTCCAGCGAGTTGCTGCGAAGCGGAAATCATTGTTTCTGGTACCGCAATTACGTGCGTCATCGGGCCGGTGTGCCTTTCCTGAGACCGATTGAATTTTCGCCTCGGGAGCGTAGTCCGGAACAGTTCGGTATGAACTGGTTTTTACGTAGATTTATGCTGATCAGCACGCCGGTACCGCTTTCCGGATATCGCATACACAGATGCATTCCCATTCACAAGTGCATTCTGGTTGCTGCGCTCAGCGTTGTTGTACACCTATGTTTTTCAAATAAACTTCATTACCCGTCGGCGATCAGAAACTTCAACTAATGTCGCCCGCGGTGTCCGGCGTCGTGCCGGATCAACCTTCCCGCTTGCCCACACACCACTGAGGTATCGCCGTGTCGTTTCTGCGTTTATCGCCCGATGTGGTGGCCTCCGCGGCTGCCGACCTACGCCGAATCGGCACCGGTGTCGCGGCTGGCAACGCCGCTGCGGCCACCGTCACGACCCAGGTGGGCAGCGCGGCCGCCGACGAGATATCCCTCGCCGTCGCTGAGCTTTTCTCCCAGCACGCCGCCAACTACCAGAGGCTGGCCGCCGATGCCTCGGCATTCCACAGCCAGTTCGTCGGCAACCTGCTGTCCGGCGCGGACAGCTACCTGTCGAATGAGGCGGCGAACACCGGCCTGCTCGGGCTGCTGAACGGTCCCAGCAACGTTCTGCTCGGCCGGCCGCTGATCGGCAACGGCGCCAACGGTGCCACCGTCGACGGCGTCGGCACCGCCGGCGGCGCAGGCGGGATCCTGTACGGCAACGGCGGCAGGGGCGGCACCAGCACCAAAGCCGGGGCGACCGGTGGAGCCGGCGGGGCCGCCGGACTCATCGGCAACGGCGGTGCCGGCGGCCTGGGTGGCGCGGGCGGGACCGGCGGCGCAGGCGGCAGCGGCGGATGGCTGCTCGGCAACGGTGGCGCAGGGGGCACAGGTGGGGCCGGACTGGCCGGGACCACCGGCCCGGGTGGCCAGCAGGGCGGCGACGGTGGGAGTGGCGGCCGCGGCGGAGTCGGTGGCACCGCCGGCCTGTTCGGCGCCGGGGGTACCGGTGGCGACGGTGGTCGGGGCGGCGACGGTGGCGCCGGCGGCAAGGGAGTGACCGGCAGCGCGAACTATTCCGACGGCGGCAACGGCGGCCAAGCCGGTACCGGCGGCGATGCCGGAGCCGGTGGCAATGCGGGCCCGTTCGGCACCAATGGCAGCGGCGGGCGCGGCGGCCACGGCGGGTCTGGTGGAATCGGCGGCCTCGGGGCTCCTGACTCCTCAGATGCCTTTGGCGGCAGTGCCGGAGGTGTCGGCGGCGATGGCGGGAATGCCGGCGCCGGCGGTGCCGCCGGGACCGGCGGCAGCGGCGGATCCTCGGGCGCTTATGGCGACGGCGGCAAGGGTGGCACCGGTGGCGAAGGCGGAGCCGGCACGCACGCGACAACGACCGGCAGTCCCAACGGCGGCAAGGGCGGTCCAGGTGGGCAGGGCGGATCCGGCGGCGACAGCGGCGCCGGTGGTCGCAACGGAGATGGCGGTGACGGCGGCGTTGGAGGCGTCGGTGCCGACGGTGCGGACGGCGCCGCCGACACCGGCAGCGGCGCGGGCGACGGTGGCAGCGGCGGCGACGGCGGCACCGGCGGAACCAGCGGCATCGCCGGTACCGGCGGCAGCGGCGGAACCGGTGGTACCGCCGGTAGAGGCGGTACCGGGGGCAACGGTGGCCAAGGGGCGGCCGGCCTGGCGGGATCCGGGCACCTGGGCGGCCACGGCGGCCACGCCGGCGACGGCGGCAACGGCGGAAACAGTCCGGCCGGCGGTACCAATGGCGACGGCGGCGTGGGCGGCCGCGGGGGCAACGGCGGTGCCGGTGGCAGTGGTGCCGCCGACAGCGGCAGCGGCGGCCAGAACGGCGGCAACGGCGGCAACGGCGGTCACGGCGGCGTCGGCGGTGCCGACGGCCACGGTGACGGCGCCGTCGGCAAAGCCGCCGCCGGTGGCGACGGCGGCACCGGAGGGGCAGGCGCTGTCGGTGGCGACGCGACGGCAGGTTCCCAGCGTTACGGCGGCTATGGCGGCTATGGCGGTTTCGGCGGAAACGGCGGATACGGCGGCGGCGGTGAAATCGGTGCCGGCGGCGACGGTGGCAACGGTGGCAAGGGCGGCGACTCGGCCGCCGGCGGACTCCACGGGGACGGAACGCGCAACAGCTGGGGTGCCGCCGGCACCGGCGGCGACGGCGGTAACGGCGGCAACGGCGGCAACGCCGCACTCGGGCAGGCCGGACCAGAGGGTGGACACGGCGGTCACGGCGGACTCGGCGGTAACAGCGGCACCGGCGGCACCGCGGGCACCGGCGGCGACGGTGGACAGGGCGGGGAAGGCGGCGACGGCGGCGGGGACGGCACCACCGGCCAGCCCGGCCTGATCGGCGGCACCGGTGGCAATGGCGGCGACGGCGGCGACCCGGGAACAGGTGGCGCCGCCGCGACCGGCGGCAGAGGCGGCAACGGGGGCGCCGGTGGCGAGGGCGGCTGGGGCGGCGCCGGCAGCAACGCGGCAGGCCTGCCCGGTGCCACCGGGGGCACCGGCGGCGACGGCGGCAACCCGGGGACCGGCGGCACCGCCGGGAACGGTGGCGACGGCGGACAAGGCGGCTGGGGCGGTGACGGCGACGGAGGTGTCGGACGACCGGGCTATGCCGGTGGCAACGGCGGCATGGGTGGCACCGGCGGGCTTCCCGGCCCCGGTGGCACCGCCGGCAACGGTGGCGAGGGCGGATTGGGCGGCCAGGGTGGCGAGGGCGCCGTCGGCGGACCCAACCAGCAGGGATACCAAGGCGGAATCGGCGGACAGGGCGGACTAGGCGGCCTCGGCGGCTCGGCCGGACTGGGTGGCACCAACGGCAACGGTGGCCTCGGCGGCACGGGCGGCCAGGGTGGCGACGGCGGCCTCGGCGGCAACGGGGACAACACCTCGCCGTTGCCGGCGGGCGTCGGCGGTACGGGCGGACTCGGCGGCGACGGTGGCGGTGGCGGACAACCCGGGTCGGGGACCGGTAAGTCCGGTGCGGTCGGCGGAGCGGGTACCGGCGGCATCGGCGGTACCGGTGGCGTGGGCGGCAGCGGCTATGACGGCGCGGTCGGCGGCGTGGGAGGTGCAGGCGGTCAGGGCGGTTCCGGAGCACCCGGCCTGCCGGGCCAGGCCGGTGGAACCGGCGGTAACGGCGGTATCGGTGGCGGCGGCGGGCCGGCAGCCGGTGGCGGTGGCGCGGGTGCGGGCGGCATTGGTGGCATCGGCGGCACGGGCGGAAAGGGCGGTGACGCAACGACTTCCGGCGAGTCCGGTGGCCACGGCGGGCACGGTGGCAACGGCGGCGGTGGTGGCGGCGCCGGAACCCCCGCCGACGGCGGGAAGGGTGCCGACGGCGGCGACGGCGGCGCCGGCGGTCCGGGCGGCGCCGGTGGCGACGGCGAGGCTGCGCCGGGAGGCACCGGCGGAACCGGCGGCACCGGTGGCGCCGGTGGCCACGGCACCCCGCCTGGTGGTGTCGACGGCTCCGCCGGCGACCCCGGACTGGATGGATTGGACGGCGGAACCGGCTGAGTCACCCCGGTGCCCGCGGGTCGTACGTTCGGGGCGTCCCTCAGCACCCGAACGTGCGGCCGGTTAACTCGACCTCGCCGGTCAGCCTCAGGTCCACCGCCGACGCGCCGACGGTCACCGCGTGCCGGCCCGCCGCGATCCGCCAGCTCCCCGCCTCGAAGCGGGCCAGCAGCCGCGGCTCGGCGTGGATGTGTACCCGGCGGGACTCCCCGGGCAGCAGTTCCACCCTGTCGAAACCCAACAGCCGCAACCGCTTTCCATCGGGCGCTGCGGTCAGATACAGCTGCGGCACTTCGGTGCCGGTCCGCTCGCCGGTGTTGACCACGGTGCAGGTGACGGCCACCGTATCGCCGCCGACAATCTCGAGCTCGCGGTACTCGAAGCTGGTGTAGGACAACCCGTGGCCGAACGCGAACAACGGTTCCTGCTCGGTGGACGCGAACCACCGGTAACCGACCTCGGCGCCCTCGGTGTAGTGGATCGTGCTCGGCGTCCCCAGCCCCGCGACCTCGGGCAGTTGCGGGCGCGGCGTCTGGCCGAGATCCGCCGGAAAGGTGACCGGCAGCCGTCCCGACGGATTGACCTGTCCGGCAATGACTTCGGCGATGGCCTGACCACCCCGCTGCCCGGGATACCAGGCCTGCAGGATTGCGTTCACCGCAGCGCGCCACGGCATCGCCACCGGGTTGCCGGTCTCGAGCACCACCACCGTGTTCGGGTTGGCCGCCGCGACTGCGGCGATCAGCGCATCCTGGCCCCACGGCAGCGACAGGTCCGCGCCGTCGAATCCCTCCCCTTCGGCTCGGGTTGCGAACACGATCGCGATGTCGGCGCGGCGGGCCACCGGGACCGCCTCGGCGGGGTTGATGCCGGGGTCGAATTCGATTTCGGCGTGCGGGAATTGCTTTCTGAGTTCCTCGAGCGGGCTCGACGGCAGTAGATACAGATTGCGCATCCCGGCTTCCAGCCCGGCGCCCCCGATCGGGACCACACCCGCATAGCCGCCGGGCGGCAGCACGGTGCTGGAGCCGTATCCGGCCGGCACACCGAGCTGAGCGTGACCGCCGATCACCGCGATCCGGGCTGCGGACGTCACCGGAAGGACTCCCCGGTTCTGCAGCAGCACGATGCCCTGACGCGCGACTTCGGTCGCAATAGCGTTGTGCGCGTGCATATCCGGCTCCGGCACCGGCCCCCATCGGTCCGCCCCGACGGCGAAGATGGACCGCAGGATGCGGCGCACCATGTCGGACAGCCGCTCGGCGGGCAACCGTCCATCGGCGTACGCCGCGCGCAGCGGCTCGCCGAAGGTCTCTGCCTGCCAGAGCAACGCATCGATCTGCGCGCCGCATTCCTGGTCGAGCCCGGCCAGCGCACATTCCCAACTCGGCGTGCCGCCCCAGTCCGACATGACCCAGCCGCGGTATCCCCACCCGCCTTTGAGTATCTCGGTGAGCAGGACTGCGTTGGCCGCGCAGTAGGCGCCGTTGACCTTGTTGTAAGCGGCCATCACCGCCCCGGGGCGGCCCCGCTCGATCGCAATCTGGAAAGCCAGCAGGTCGGATTCGCGGTGCGCGTCGGGGTCGATGACCGCGTCGAGCCAGTGCCGATTGGTCTCGTTGCAGTTCAGCGCGAAATGCTTCACCGTGCTGATGACACCGTGCTGCTGGATGCCGAGGATCTGTTCGGCGGCCAGCACCCCACTCAGCAGCGGATCTTCGGAGAAGTATTCGAAGTTGCGGCCGTTGCGCGGGTCGCGGGCCAGGTTCATCGCACCGGCCAGTTGTACGTTCAGTCCGCGGCTGCGTGCCTCCGCGCCGATCACCGATCCCGCGGCGCGGGCCAGCTCCGGGTTGAAACTGGCCGCCAGCGCCAGCCCGGCGGGCAGGGCGGTGGCGGTGTCACCCGGGCGGAAACCGGGATTGGTCACCCCGAGTCCGGCGTCGCTCATCCGCAGTGCCGGCACGCCGAGGCGGGCGATGCCCGGCACATATCCGGCGCTCATCGGTACCTCCGGCGGGATGCGCTCGTCGCGCAGCGGCCACATGTCCCCGGCACCCATGACGCCCACCAACAGGGCGAACCGCTCGTCGTCGGTCAGCTGCGCTTCGACTTCGTGTGCGCGCGCATCGGCTTCGTGGTCGTTCATCGCACTCCCTCTTTGGCGTACACCACCCGCAGCACATGCCCTACTTCGGGACCCATCACCAACTCCGTCAACGTGCACATCGTCGCCACGAACTCCGGCCCGTGTGCCGGGGCGACCTGGCTCAGATGGTGCGCCACCTCGTGCAGCACCACCAATTCACGCATCGCCCAGTCGGCGCTGACCCGGTCCGGAACAGCGATAGTGCCGGCGCCGCCGCGGTTTTCGTAGTGCGCGGCGCTGGCCGCGCGTCGCGCCCGGACCCGCAGCGGTGACACCGCCGGCCACTGCAACCGCACCGCGGGCAGCGCCAACACGTCGTCGACGTAGCGCTGCACCGACTCGACGGACGCGAACCGGGCCTCGGGCGGCAGCGTCAGCTGCGTACCGAAGAACTCCACGCTCGGCAACCCGTGCTCCCGGGCGCGGTCGAACATCGCCCGGACGAAGACTTCGGCCCCATAGACCTTGGCGCGCTGGGTATCTCGCGTCACCGGCCCAGCGCGGTCCGGGCGCCCGGTAACTCGGGACTGTTGCCCAGCCGGGCCCGTCGACCGGCCCGGTCACCCGCGCGTCGGGCAGCCGACGAGTACCCGGCCGTGGCCCGGCTGGCCTGCCAGGTGCCCCGCGCCCTCGATGCGCTCCGGTAGTGATCACGCAGCTCGACTTCTTTGTCCCGCAACGCGATCGCCGTCCCCGGCGCGCGACTGCGATCCCTGGTCACTTCCTGACGGGTCTGCTCGCGCGCTTCGGCCAGCCGCTGACCGACCCGCGCCCCGAACGCGAGCTGGAAGTTGAGCCGGGCGGTGATGGTCGGCGTGGGACGGTGCGCGCCGGACGCCAGGTAGGCATCCGAGGCGCGCACCATCTGCACCACCAGGCTGGCGTACAACGCGTGGGTGGCGTCGATGTCCTCGGCGAACCCGTAGGCGTAGATGAACGTGGAGTTGGACGCGATGTCGCAGCGCACGTCGTTCGCCGCGGCGATCAGCACGAAAAGCTGTGCGTACGTGCGCAACCCGCGCGTGCCCGCGTTGCCGATGGTAATGGTGCGCTGGGTGGGGATCTGCACGGCGGATCGGTTGGAGGAATGCGAACGCGCCACCGCCAGGTCGATGGACGCGGCCGTCGCCAACCGCTGTGCGGCACTCAGAAACGCGTCGGCTTCGTGGGTGTTGTCGGTACCCTCCGCCTGGCGTAGCAGTGCCGCGATACGGGACAGCATCTTGTCGTCGGTCATGGGGCCAAACTAATCCGGCGGTCCGACACGCTTCACAGCCGCAGGTTGATCCACGACACCACGTCGCCCAGCACCTGATCCCGCTCGGGCTCGTTGAAGACCTCGTGGTATAGCCCCGGGTACTCCTTGAGCTGGACATCGCCGGAACCCACGCATCTGATGACCTGTCGACTGCCCTGGATCGGGGTCAGCCGGTCCTCGGTGCCATGCAGCACCAGCAGCGGAGCCGTCACCGCCGGCGCCCGCTGGGACATCGTCTCGCCGACCGCCAGCAACGCGCGGCCGATCCCGGCCGGGACCTTGCCGTGGTACACCAGGGGATCGTCGTAGTAGGCCTTGACCACCTCGGGGTCCCGCGAGATCGCGTCGGTGTCCAGCGGCTGCACCGGCAAGCCGGGGGCCAGCGCGCCCAGCACCTTGGCGGCCAGCGCGACCACCGCGGGCACCATCTCCTGCGCGGCTATCGCCGGGGCCGAGAGCACCATCAGGTCGTAGTTGTCGGGACGTTCCACGCCGTAGGCGAACACGATCGCGCCGCCCATGCTGTGTCCCAGCACGATGCGCTTGAGACCCGGGTATTCCCGGGTGGCGATGCCGACGAGGGTGTCCAGGTCGGCGGTGTACTCCGCGATGTTCTTCACCTGCACCCGTTTGCCGCCGGAACGGCCGTGGCCGCGATGGTCCAGGGCGTAGGTGACCAGCCCGGCCTTTCCCAACCGCGTCGTGACGTGGTCGTAGCGGCGGGCGTGTTCGCCGAATCCGTGGGCCAGGACCACTACCGCGCGCGGTGCGACATCCGGCGACCACACGTCGTAGACGATGCGCACTCCGCCGACACCGTCGAAGGTCCGTTCCGTGCGGGTGGTAGTCATTGAGGGCAGCTTAGGCGACGGAAGGCGTCTCCTGCCTATGAGTTGTCACAGCGTCTGCGTAGTCTCGACCGGGTGAGTGTGCTCACCGAAAACACGGCCGGTGGCGAGGGTGCTTCGGCCTCCGATTTCGCCGCCCACGCCGAGCCTTATCGGCGTGAACTGCTCGCACACTGCTACCGGATGACCGGCTCCCTGCACGACGCCGAGGATCTGGTGCAGGAGACCCTGCTGCGGGCCTGGAAATCCTATGACCGGTTCGAGGGCAGATCCTCGGTGCGCACCTGGCTGTACCGCATCGCCACCAACACCTGCCTGACGGCCCTGGAGGGTCAGCAGCGTCGGCCGCTGCCGACCGGGCTGGGTACCTCCAGCTCGGACCCGACGGCGGAGCTCGTCGAGCGGGCCGAGGTGCCCTGGCTGGAGCCCCTGCCGCAGGCAGACCCGCACGATCCCGCGGAGGTGGTCGGCCGGCGCGAATCGGTGCGGCTGGCGTTCGTGGCCGCCCTGCAGCACCTGTCGGCGCGGCAGCGGGCGGTGTTGCTGCTGCGGGATGTGTTGCAGTGGAAGGCCGCCGAGGTGGCCGAGGCCATCGGCACCACCACCGTCGCCGTCAACAGTCTGCTGCAGCGGGCCCGCACCCAGTTGGAAGCTGTCGGGCCCAGCACGGAAGACCGGCTCGCGGACCCCGACTCGGCCCAGGCCCAGGATCTGCTGGCCCGCTACATCGCCGCGTTCGAGTCCTACGACATCGACCAGCTGGTCGACGTGTTCACCGCCGAGGCCATCTGGGAGATGCCGCCCTACACCGGCTGGTACCGGGGCGCGCGCGACATCATCGCGCTCATTCACCAGAAATGCCCCGCCGAGCTGCCGGGTGACATGCGGATGGTCCCGTTGCTGGCCAACGGACAGCCGGCGGTGGCGATGTACCTGCGGGTGGGCGAGCGGCATGTGCCGTTCCAGCTGCACGTCCTGGACATCCGCAGCGACGGTGTGTCGCATGTCGTCGCGTTTCTGGACGGGTCGTTGTTCACAACATTCGGACTGCCGGAGTCGCTGTGACAGATCCGCCTACCGCCACACCTGTGCCAGGTCAGCCGCTGCTGCTGTTGGGCGCCTTCGACATCGGCGAGGTGGGCTACGTCGCGCACGAGTTCTTCATCTCCGGCACCGCGCGGTCCTACACCCCCGAAGGCGAGCTGGACCCGGGCGGCCGGTGGCCGGTAATCCCTTCGCAGACAGCGGATTACATCACCCGGATGGTGGTGCTGACTCCTGCCGATCACACCAGGTTCAACGGCTCCGTGCTGGTCGAATGGCTCAATGTCAGCGGTGGCATCGATGCGCCGGCCGTCTGGATGATGGCTCACCGCGAGGTGATCCGCGCGGGCTACGCCTACGTCATGGTCTCGGTCCAGAAGGTCGGCGTCGACGGCGGAATGAATCTGCTGGGCATGGATATGTCGCTGAAAAGTCAAAGCCCGCAACGGTATGCGAGCCTGGAGCACCCCGGCGATGCGTTCGCCTACGACATCTTCTCCCAGGCCGGCCGGCTGGTCACCGACTCCGGCCCGGCCGTCCTGGACGGGCTGACCGCCGAGCACGTCATCGCCCTCGGTGAATCGCAGTCCGCGATGTTCTTGACCAGCTACATCAATGCCGTGGATCCGCTGGCTGAGGTGTACGACGGTTTTCTGGTGCACTCCCGCTTCGGCCCCGCCGCGCCGGTGGACAGCCGGTCCATCTTCGAGCTGCTCAACGCCCCCTCGACGCCGGTCAGGTTCCGGCCGGACCTGCGCGTGCCGCTCGTCACGGTCATCACCGAAACCGATCTCTTCGGCGCCACGCCGCAGGGGTACTACTTCGCCAGGCAACCCGACAACGAGCTGCTGCGGGTGTGGGAGATCGCCGGCGCCGCGCACGCCGACAATTACACGATCCAGGTCGCAGCCATCGACTCCGGGTCGGCGTCCATCGAGGACCTCGCGGCGGCCTACACCCCCACCCGCAGCCTGATGGGCCAGCAGCTCGACCACTACATCAACTTCGGGCCGCAACACCACTACGTGGTGCAGGCTGCGCTTGCCGCACTGCACAACTGGGTGCACACCGGCGCGCCGCCGCCCAGCGCGCCATTGCTGGAGGTGCATGAGGACGACCCGCCCGCGCCGGTGCTGGACGCCCATGGCATCGCCGCGGGTGGCGTGCGCACCCCGTGGGTGGACATTCCGATCGCCCGGACGTCGGGGGTCAGCGACGACGCAAACATCATGTCGGCGATCTTCGGTTCCGGCGAACCATTCGACGAGGACACCCTGCGCCGGCTCTACCCGGGGGGCGCGCCGGATTACCTGGCCGGGTTCACCCTCGCGCTGGACGAGGCGATTCAGTCCGGTTTCATCCTGGCGGCCGATCGCGACGAGATCCTGCAACTGGCCGCCGCGACGTACCCCGGCCATCAGGACGCCCGACCGTGACCGGGCTCGATGACGCGCACGCCCGAGCCCTGCCGGCCGCACGACGGTAGCGCCCGTGCCTGCCACCGTGGACATCCGGCGAGCCGTGGATCGCGCTGTCACCAGGACTGATTGGCTGCAGTCCCGGCATTCTTTCTCGTTCGGCGATCACTACGACCCCGACAACACCCACCACGGACTGCTGCTGGTCAACAACGACGACCGCGTGCAGCCGGCCACCGGATTCGACAGCCATCCACACCGGGACATGGAGATCGTCACCTGGGTACTGGACGGCGAACTCACTCACCGGGATTCGGCCGGCAACCAGGGTGTCATCTATCCCGGCCTGGCACAACGGATGTCGGCCGGCAGTGGCATTGTCCATTCGGAGAAGAACGAATCCTCTTTCAAGCCAGTGCATTTCATCCAGATGTGGATCGCGCCGGATCAGACCGGCATCACCCCCGGCCACCAGCAGGTCGATGTCGACGACCAACTGTCCCGCGGCGGTCTTCTCACCATCGCCTCGGGCATCCCCGGACACGACGGGGCCCTGACACTGCACAACCGCTCGGCCGCACTGCACGTCGCGCGGCTGGGCACCGGCGACTCGGTGGAGCTACCCGCGGCACCGTATCTGCACGCGTTCGTCACACGCGGCGAAGTGCGACTCGAGGACGCCGGCGAACTCGCGGTCGGTGACGCCGCCCGGCTCACCGACACCTGCGGCCGGCGGTTGACGGCGCTGCGGAACTGCGAAGTGCTGGTGTGGGAGATGCACGCGAAACTGGGCGGCTGACGGTCGGTTCGAGCCGATACAGTGGGCACGACAGACAGGAGCCCCATGTCTCAGAAGCAGGCTCGGCACGCGCTGCCCAAGCCCGACCGGAACACCAAGTCCCTTCGCACGGTGCGGTTCTGGGCGGCGCCCATCGTCATCACGTTGGCGTTGCTGTCCGCGTTGTCCGCGCTGTATCTGGGCGGCATCCTGAATCCGACCACCAACCTGCGGCATTTCCCGGTCGCCGTCGTCAACCAGGACGCCGGGCCGTATGGCAAACAGGTGGTGGACGGTCTGCTGGCCAACGCGGACAAGGACAAGTTCGACGTCCGCGTCGTGACTCAGGCCGAAGCCAGACAGTTGCTCGACCGAGCCCAGGTGTACGGCGAGCTGGTCATCCCGGTGTCGTTCTCGTCGACGCTGCATGAGCTCGGCGAGAGTGCGTTGTCGCCCAGCCGCGGGCAACGGGCGACCATCACAATCTCGACCAACCCGCGGGCCGGCACCCTCGGGTCGAGCATCGCCGGTCAGGCGCTGACCCAGGTGGCGACCACGGCGAATGCCAAGATCGGCGAACGTCTTTCGGCCGAAGTCCAGGCCCAGGCCGCGGGTACGCCGCTGGCCGGCGCGACCATCCTCGCCGTGCAGAGTCCGATAGAGATCAAGTCGGCCGTGTACAACCCGCTACCCAATGGCACCGGAAACGGGTTGTCGGCCTTTTACTATGCGCTGCTGCTGTTGCTGGCCGGTTTCACCGGCAGCATCGTGGTCAGCACCCTGGTGGATTCGATGCTGGGTTACGTGCCAGCCGAATTCGGCCCGGTCTACCGCTTCGCCGAACAGGTCCGCATCTCGCGGTTCCGCACCCTGCTGATCAAGTGGATGCTGATGGTGGTGCTGGCGTTGCTGACGTCGGGGGTGTACATCGCCATCGCGCACAAGCTCGGCATGCCCATCCCGTCGGTCTGGCACCTCTGGCTCTACGGCGTGTTCGCCATCTGCGCGGTGGGCATCACGTCCAGTTCGCTGATCGCCGTGCTGGGTTCGATGGGCCTGTTGTTCAGCATGCTGATCTTTGTGATCCTGGGCCTGCCCTCGGCCGGGGCGACGGTGCCGCTGGAAGCCGTGCCGCCGTTGTTCCGCTGGCTGGCCGAGTTCGAACCTATGCACCAGGTTTTTCTGGGTGTGCGTTCGCTGCTCTACCTCGACGGCCACCCGGAAACCGGCCTGTCCCAGGCCCTGCTGATGACCGCCATCGGGCTGGTGATCGGGCTGCTGCTGGGCGGCATCGTCACACACCTGTACGACCGCAAGGGTTTTCACCGGATCCCGGGCGCAGTCGAGCTCGCGATCGCCGCGGAACATCAGGCACAGCACCAGGCGCGCACCGAGAAGGCGCGCAACGCCGAGGCCGCGCCCCCCACCGAAGACGACCCGGACGAGAAAGCCGAAACCCCAAGCGAGCAAACGTAATTCCGGCGCGGCCGAACCGTCACGCACCTGTGACATAAGTTGACAGTGTGACAGATGTGACTAATCCTGGGATGGTTCCTGTTCACCCGAACCGGGCCGAAAGGGTTTCCCGTGCTGACGCCATCTGCCGTGTTGCGCAGGCTGACGGCGAGTTGCGCCACCCTCGCGGTGTGCGTCGGCCTCGCAAGCACCGCTGGGCAACCGCTGGCCCGCGCTGCCGATGCGCGCGAGTTGCTGGAACAGGCCATCGCCACCACCAAGGGAACCTATCTGGTCTACAACTTCGGCGGCGGTCACCCGATGCCACTGCTCGACGGCTCGGGTCGCGCATACGAGATGAACAACGGCGGGCATCTGGTGATCATCAAGAGCGCGTCATCGCGCCTGCAGCCGCACCTGCTGGTCGACAGCCACACCGGCGACCAGGCCAAGTGCGAGAACAACCCCGGCGCGCGCACCGGTGAAGGCCTCTGGCAGGCCTCGGAGACCTATGCCCCGCTGCAGGCCTGGGCCCGGATGGGACAGCCGACCGTCGCGATCAACGCGAACTTCTTCGACGTGCGCGGCCAGAAGGGCGGGTCGTGGCGCGACACCGGCTGCAGTTCGCCGCTGGGCGCCTTCGTGGACAACACCCACGGGCAGGGCCGCGCCAACCAGGCCGTCACCGGCACCGTCGCCTATCCGGGTAAGCAGGGCCTCTCCGGTGGCAACGAGTCCTGGACGTCGCTGACGACGATGATCATTCCGGTCGGCGGAGCGCCATATGTGTTGCGGCCCAAGGGCAGAGAAGACTACGACCTCGCCACGCCAGTGATCCAGGATCTGCTGAACAAGAACGCGAAGTTCGTGGCGGTGGCCGGCATCGGCCTGCTGTCGCCCGGCAGCACCGGCCAGCTCAACGACGGTGGACCCAGTGCGGCGCGCACTGCACTGGCCTACAACAAGCAGAAGGACGAGATGTACATCTTCGAGGGTGGCAACTACACCCCCGACAACATCCAGGACCTGTTCCGCGGCCTGGGCAGCGACACAGCGATATTGCTCGACGGTGGTGGCTCGTCGGCGATCGTGCTGCGCCGCGATACCGGCGGCATGTGGGCCGGCGCCGGGTCACCCAAGGGCTCGTGCGACACCCGGCAGGTGCTGTGCGACTCGCATGAACGCGCGCTGCCCAGTTGGCTCGCCTTCAACTAGTCCCGTACCGGAAGATCAGCATGCTCGAGGCGGTGATCGCCGCCGCCAGTGCAAACACCGGAGCCACCGCCAACTGGGTCAACGTAGTACCTGAGTGGATTCCGGGGTGTGGACACCACTGCGGGAGCCTCACGCAAGCCGGAACTGCTACAGGTGCGGCGTGACGTCCAGCGAGGTGACGGTGTTCATGCGGATGACCTTCCAGCGGCCGTTGTTGTACTTCATAGTTAGCAAATAGGCCAGGTACTTCAGCGACGGGATATTCTTCGTCAGCGGGCTGGTCGTGGTGGTGTTGGTGTACACGATTACGGTGGCGTCAGAACCTTTCAGCGTCTCAACCGCCACCGCGGTGACCTCGGTGTTGTTGGTCACCTTGGCCTGCTTGTTGGGGGCCGCGATCTGATCGATGTATTTGCGATACTGAGCGCCGAAATCGCCGGTCAGGTAATTGGCGGCGCGATCGGACAATGTCTCCATGTTGTCCGGCGTGTAGGTCCACAACGTGGTGATCGCATTCGCTGCCGCGCGGGCGACCTTGAGTTTGATCTCGACGTTGGCCCGCTGGGCAAGGTAGGGCTGGACCGTCGCCCCGGCGAAAGCCGCGGATCCCACGAACAAGGTGCTCAGGAGCGCGACCACCACCACCGCCCACCGCCCGGTCCGCCTCTTGTTGGTAGTGGACTCCGCCTCGGCGGTTCCCGCTTCGTCGTCCGTCGCGGTTTCTCCGACCTCTCCGGCCTCGTCTGTTGCGGAGCCGGTTTCGTTGTCCGAATCGTCCGTCGTCGCGTCGTTGGCAGCAGGCTCGGCTTGGGTGTGGTCGTCGTTGACTGCGCGGGTCAGATCACTTGTAGCAGGTTGCTGATCTTCCACTGATTCCCTTCCTGCTCAGCCGTTGCCGACCAACGGTTGGTGTTTTCCAAGACCTGTTTGCCGTCCGGCGCTCTGGAGGTGACGTCGGTGGCCACCAGCACGGTGACGCTGCCGTCGTCGTTCCACCGTTCTACCCCGGCCTCCAGTACCGTCCCGGAGGATTTCTCAGCGCGGGCGACCTGCAAGAGGATTTCGTTCGCCTTGGATTCGAAGTCCTTATGGAAATCCCCGGTCGCCTGGCCCAGTACCCGATCGATGTAATCGTTGGCGTGAAACGGATCAAGGGTGGTGAAGCCGGTCATGAACCATTTGACGTAATTGACAGCCGATGCCGCTCGCTCCGCTTGCCGCGCCCGCTGCATGTGATTGATCAGCATCAGGGTGGACAGCGTTACCGCGGCAACCATCAACAAGCTCGCTGCGCTTGCCACAATCCGCAGCTCCGTGTGCCGAGGCGGCACCGGTTGTGCAACCAGTAAGGATTGCTCACCCGGCCGAAATTTGCGGCGCGGGCTCACCTTTCGCCCCCGGGCGGTTTCGGCTTCGCCAGCACGGCGAGATCGTCGACGCGCCAGTGACTCTGCCGGTCTTTGAGGAACTTCACCCGAACGCTGGCAGTGATGTAGCGGGTAGCCTCCCCGGATCCCCGCCGACCTTGCATAAACAGCAACATGGTGGCGCGGTCCACGCCGGCGGTCAGGACCGACGCCGCAGTCACCCAGTATTCGTTGATGACAGGATGCCTCTTCTCCACCGATTGCTGCTGAGCGGCCAATTCGGGGCGATACCGGTCTGTGGTCAGAGCCAGTGCGCGGGCGAAATCGTCGTGCAATGTCGCCGGATCGTAGGTCAACATCTGTGCGACCATCTTGGGTCCCTGTATCGAGACTTCGGCCCGCGTCTGGTCCATCGCTCGCGCGGGAGCGTAGCCGACCTCGTACCCGACTCCGACGGTGTCCATGCACACCGTGGCAGCGACGAGCAAGGTAAGCACGGTCCATTGCCGCACCTTGTCGGGGTGTTCATGGGGCACAACCTGAAGTACCTCGGTGCGGGTGAGCAGGTCGGCGAAAGTGCGGCGCTCGGCATCCCAAAGCGGCCACAGCCAGCCGATGAACAATGCCGCAGTATCAAGCAGATGAGCCAGCTCCCTGAGCAACAGTCGCCACGGGCTGAGCACGGCGCCATCGCACCGCGACACCGCGATGCCAAACAGCGCGCGTCCCAGACTCCAGCCGGTGATCATCGGGAGCAGCAACCGGTTGACCAACACCGCCAGGACGACTGCGCCCAGCACCGATACACACACCCACCACCAGGGGCCACGCGACGGCAAGCTGAACGACACCGCCCCAAGCGACATCGCCGCGGCTGATCCCGGCACCATGTCCACGCAGAACGCAGCGGCACGCTCGCGCCACGGAGCTAGTGCTTTCTCGGGTAAGTCCTGAGAGATCTTCGTGGTCTCGATGTCGTCGACCACCACCGTCACTTTGTCACCTGTTCGAGTTTGGAGATCTTGTAGCTGGCGTCCGTGGGCGCCATCTTCACCCGCAGGCGGTAACCCGCCTCCTGATCCTGCGCCTGGTCGTTGGACACCTTGACGCGTAGCGCGACCAGCACGTCGACCGTTCCATCGGGATTGTTCCGCTCCACGGCCGCTCTCAGGTCGGTCACCTTCAAATGCACATTTGCGGCCTGATATGCCTGAACCAGCATGCTGCTGTAGAGCAAAGCCTGAGTGCGGTACTGGTCGGTGCCGCAGTCGATGATTTTCTGTTCGCTGGCGGCCATGCTGTTGGTGTCCGGTGCCTGGGTTGCGGCGACGCAGTCCTTGGCAATCTGCATTGCCGCGGCGTCGTTGCGCGTCGTCGCCCAAACGTCCTTGTGATAGCGCAGCGCGACGTAGCCGCCGAACCCGACGGCACCGCTCGCGATGATCAGCAACGCCGCGAAAGTCGCCAGCCAGGCACGGTTCACCCGAGACGGGCGCCGCTCCGTGACCGCGGCGGTGGGCTCGGGTGAACCGTCTGACTCGGGTTCTGCTGCGGCGTTGGCCTCGTCGGCCGGGTCGGCCGATCCGGCTCCGACCTCGGCTACCTCAGGAGCTTCCGTCGTCGCCTTGGAATCCATCGCATCTGCTTCGACCTCGGCTAGCTCCGTAGCCTCCGTCGTCGCAGCGGAGCCTCTCGAATCGTCCCTGTCGATGGGGTTCAGCCGGCTGGTGCCAGCATCTCCTTCCATCCGTCGTCTCCTGTTTTGGTTGAGTTCTCGACGGAGTATCTCACGCCGTCTGGGCCTACCAGCAGACCACTCTGCGGGCTGTATACCGCGGACGGCGGTCCAGGGGTGTAGACGCACGGGTTGGGCTGTTGGCCGTTGCAATTCACGGCGCCCGAACCGGGTCGCGTCAGTGGGTCACTCATCGGCGGCGGAGTCAGGCCGCCCGGTGGTAGCCGGTCCGCCGGCAGCGGATTTAGTCCGTTGTTCACCGAAGGTGCGGGCGCCACCAGACCCGGCTTCACCGGTTGGTCGCATCGCGCCGCGGGTGCCGGGCAGGTCAGCAGCTGATTTGGGTCGCCGTACCAGGGGTTGGTGCCCGCCGGCTCGTACGGCTTGGTACTGCGGCATTCCTTCGGCGTGGCGGCCCGCTTGCCGGGCACATCGACACATGGAATGTTGCGTGACCCACGCACGCTGTTGGCCGGAGTGTCCATCGGGATCTTGCAGTAGGTCCCGACCGGCAGCGGTTGCACGCTGGTGTCTGCGAACGAGCGCCACTGCTCGGGCGGGATGAACCCCGTCAGACACGGCGGCGGTTGGCCGATCGCCAGCGCTAGGTCCAAGTCGGAATAGTTCGGGAACGGAGTTCCGACCGCCTGCGCGATCGACGCACCCTGTGGCAGAAACACCACTACCTGTTCGAGGCCCTTGTGGTAGCGCTTGAGCAACTCGAACACGACTTCCAAGTTGGCCAACGTCTGCGGCAGTGATTCCCGGACGTCGGTGAATACCGAGTTGAGCTGGTCCGCCGTCGGCGCCGCCTGGGTCAGCACGCTGCGCAGATGCTGATCTTCGGCCGCGCTCTGGGCTGCCAGCACGTTGAGGTTGTGCGACCACCGCTGGATAGCGTCGCCCGAGGTCGCCTGGCTCTGCAGGATCGGACCGGAGTGCTGGATGATGTCGTTCACGTCTCCGATCTGCGTGTGGAAATCGCTGACGATCGCCTGGGTGGCATCCACCAACCGTTGCAACGCTGGACCCAGTCCGCCCACGGCCAAGGCGGTCTCGTCGAGCAGCACCGGAATTTTCTCCTTCGGCAACACCGCGAGGCCTCTGTTGGCGGTGTCCAGCGCCGGGCCGATCTCGCTGGGCACGGTGCCCTTGGTGATGGTCTGACCGGACGCGAAGAACTTCCCCGGGTTGCCGTCCGATACCAGATCCAGGTACTGCTCACCGACTGCGGAGACGGAGTGCACGTTCGCCACCGCATCGATCGGGATCTTGTAACGGCTGTCGATGCTCAGCTTTGCCCGAGCGCCCCAGGCTGTCGGTTCGACCTCGTCGACCTTGCCGATCGTGATGCCGCGGTATGTCACGTTCGCCGTCGGATACAGGCCGCCTGACGCAGGTAGGTTCGCGCTCAGTTCGTAGCGCCCGATGCCGACCAGGGTGGGCACCTGTAGGTAGTAGATACCCAGCACCGACAGTGCGACCACTGTCAAGGTCAGGAACAACAGCAACTGGCGTTTGATGAAGGGTGTCAGCATTGGCCTCGCTCCGCCCTCTCCACCAGTGGCCCACCCGGGGCGTCGTTCGGGTTCGACGTGTATCGGATGT
The DNA here is from genome assembly GCF_059812965.1 of Mycobacterium sp. NGS29. Taxonomy (NCBI): domain Bacteria; kingdom Bacillati; phylum Actinomycetota; class Actinomycetes; order Mycobacteriales; family Mycobacteriaceae; genus Mycobacterium; species Mycobacterium sp. NGS29. The sequence goes on along the minus strand of NZ_JCALDR010000010.1, from coordinate 114,706 downwards.
CCGGAATCATCGACTCGGGGTCGCGCCCGAAGGACTGCTCGATCGCTCGCAGCAGGCCCGAGAACCCTGTTCCACTCAGCACCGCGTTGTCCACCGAACTGAGCGTGACGTCTAGTACCGCGTTGATGTTGAGGTAGTCACCGCGGAAGGTCTTAGGCACCGAGTCGACGTCAAACGGCTGGGTCAGGATCAGTTTCAGCGCACCCAGCAGGTACGGCGAGCCCTTGCCCAGTTCCCGCAGCGGGCACTGCAGGGATTGGAGGTCGCTGTGCAGGTTGCCGCGCGCCTCCGACAGATATTGCGCGGCGACCCCGCTCAACCGGCCGACCGAGTCCACTGCGTTGATCAGCAGATTCCGGGTGTCGGCGAAGTGCTTGATCAGCGGCGGGAAGTCGGTGAGTACCCGCTCCAGCACATCGTTGCGGTTGCCCACGTAGCTGAGCAACCGGTTCGTGGAATCTATGGCGTGCGTGATGTCATCTCGCTGTTCGTTGAGCTGCCTGGTGAAGGTGTCGAGTTTGCCCAGGAACCCTCTGATCTGTTCGCCGCGACCCTTGAAGATGGCGTAGACCTCGTTCTGCAGCACTTCCAGGTTGGGGATGCCGCCGCCACGCAAGATCAGCGAGACTACGGCCAGTGTCTGCTCGATGTTCGGGTATACCGACGAGTTCCGCAGTGCGATGGTGTCGCCGTTCTTCAGTTGCCCCTGCGGGCGCTCCGGAGCAAGCAACTCCACATGCTGCGAGCCCAGCAGGCTGGTCTGGCCGATTTTTAGCAGCGAGTTCCTGGGAAGCTTAGTGTCCTTCTTCAACCCGAGCGTCAGGGTGGCAATCCAGTTCTTCAGTTCGATTTTGCGGATCGAACCCACCTCGACATCGGCGACCATCACCTTGCTGTTCCCGTTGATGGCCAGCGTGTCCGGCACCTGGGCGTAGACGACGAACGCTCCGTCGCCACTGCCGGGCGCGCCTGGGATGGGTACCTGAGAGATGCCCTTCCACCCGCACGAACTGAGCATCAATGCCACCATGAGCAGCACCGACACCTGCCAGGCCCCGCGACGGAACCTCCGGAGCACGCCTGACTCGGTCACGGGTTGCCTCCTGCCTCAGCCGGCAGCGGGGCGCCCACCGGCGCTGGTGGCGGGCCCGGCGCAGCTGGTGTCGGAGCGACCGGACCAGGGATTACGTTCGGCCCCGGCAGGGGCGGCTGGACGGGTACCGGAGCGTTCAACGCCACCGGCGGGACAACGGGGTACTCGTCGTAAGCGTTGGGCGGTCCCGGCGGGGTCTGCAGGTTCGACTGGATCGGACCGATGTCGGGTCCACCCATCAGTTCGGCGAGCGATTCCGGTGTCATCAGACCCGCGGTTATGGGTCCCACCTGCTGCCCCTGCATACCCGGGGCGACCACCCATCCCGGCTGAGTATTGCGGTGCGACAACGGGGTGTCGGGCACCCAGATCCCGGGCACCGTGGTGTCTTTGTAACCAGGCGGAGGACGCAACCGTTCCTCGGAATAAGCGACCATCTTGGGCAACACCTCCGCAGTGCTGAAGGCGTTCAGGCCAAAGGGTAAGTAGTTGAACTTGATCGAGTCCAGGATCGGCGCCAAGTACTGCGCACACAGTTCCGCTGACTCCTGATATCCCAACCTGCTACCGGCCTGCACCGAGCTGCAGATGAACTGCATCGGGTTGGCGAAGCTGGTGATCTCCGGGATAGCGACCACCGAACCGTGCGAGGGGTGATAAATCTGGTTGATGTTGGCTGCTGCCGTCGGAAGGACGTGTAATGCGGTCTCCAGCCCGTTGTAAGGCTCCGGTTGAAGCAAGGTATTGGTGACGTCGGCCAGGTTGTTGACGTCGTGGGTCAACACCTCGCGGTTCTTGTCCAGGAACGGCCGAATCGTGGTCAGTAACTCATCGAACTGCCGGATCGCTGCGGCCAGCGCACCGTCGGTGCTGGCCAGCCGACCAGTGACATCAGCCAGGTTCTGGTTGAGCGCCACAAATTGTTTGTCGTCCTGGTGCAACGCGTTGACAAACAGCGCCAGACTCTTGACCACGGCGAAGAAGTCCGTGCGCCCTTCGTTCAACGCCGTTAACGCCTTGGAAAGGTTGTCCAGCGTGGAGTTGAGCTGCCGGCCTTTGCCGGAGAGACCGTTTGCGAAGGAGTTGATCGCCTCGCCGAACGGACCCGTCGGCTGCTCATTGGTCGGACCGAGCTTGGAGATGATGTTTGTGATGCTGTTGCGCAGTTCGTCCCATTCGACCGGAACCTGGGTGCGCTCGATCGGGATGACCGCGTTGTTGGCCAGCACCGGGCCACCCTTGTACGCCGGCTCTAGCTGGATCGCCCGGGACGCCACCAGCGTGGGATTCAAGATCATCGCCGACGCATTCGCCGGCACTTTGTACTGGTTCTCGTAGTGAAAGGTAACCCGCATTTTGTCGCCGGCCGGTTCGATCTTGTCGATCCGGCCCACCTTCAGGCCCATGATCTGGACTTTGTCGCCCGCATAAAGCGCGTTGGCTTCGGAGAAATAGGCGACCACCGTGTTGGTCGTCAACCTCATGTACAACTTCCATCCCACAAACGCGGCGACGAGTCCCAGGATCACCACCAGCGCGCCAATGATGACTGTCACCCGGTTCATCCTCGGTAGCCGGATGTTGCGGACGTCGAAGATGGTGCTCAATTCTGGCTACCTCCCGCTGCGCCACTGCCACCGGATCCACCGGGATTGATAAGCGGAGCCGGCAACTGAGCCCCCGGCCCGGGTGGTGCCGGCGGGCCCGGGGGCAGCCCGGGCGCGAAGGTCGATGGCGGACCTACCGGGCCGGCCGGTCCCAGCGGTTCGGTGCGCGAACCCGGCGGGCTGTTCGGCGGTATCGGCACGGGGGTGCCCTGCACCTCCGGCGCCGGTTCGCCCGGCCGTCCGGCTATCGGCAGACCCGGCACGTATGGCACCCCGTTCGGGTTGGGCGGCGAGGACTGCACGTCGAATGGCGCGGGGAAGCCTATTCCACCGAACGGACCCACGTTGAGTCCCAGGCAGGGCAGCGGGTTCTGGGGCGTCGGGACGCCGTCCGGCGGCGGGGTGTACGAGCAAGGCGAACCCGGCGGCACGGCCGGCCCCGGGTGGTCCGGGGTGCCTTCCAGAACCCGCGGTCCCGGCGGCGGGGCGCCGTTGGGGAACCGGGTGCCGTTGGGGTCGGGGAACCGGTAAGCCGGCAGCCCGGCGCTGCGCCAGAAATTCTCCGGGTCCAAGCCGCGCTTCTTGAATGCGGCGTCGATGAACGGCTGGATGAGCTGGCCGGGGACTAAATTATGGATCACGACCTTGAAGAACGGACCGGACCCGATCGACTCGTTCAGCGACGGCAGGAACCCGCCGACCATCTGCAGGGCATTGGCCACGTCCTGCTTGCGCTCCGCTAACAGGTCACTGACGGTGCGCAACTGCTCCAGTACGTGGTTGAGATTGGGGTTGTCATTGATCAGACCGGACACCTGGGTCGAGAAGGAGGCGACGTTGCCCAACAATGCGTCGATCGCACGACCCCGCTCGTTGAACGCGGCCAGCAACGTCTTGGCGTTGACCAGCAACCGGTCCACCTGCTCGCTGCGGTCGCCGAGCACACTGGCCACCTGATTGGCTTGGGCGAGTAGGTGCTTGAGTTCGTCGTCACGCTTGCCGAGGGTGTCAGAGAAGCGGGACACCCCGTCCAGCGCGGGGCTCAGCTGAGGGTAAGTCTGGTCGATCGTCTCGGAGAGCACATGCAGTGATTGTTTGACGGTGTCGATGTCCCAGCCGCGTGCCGCCTTGGTGACGTCCAGGAAGGCATCGTAAATCTGGTAGGGCGTGGTGCTTTGACCGAGCGGAAGGACGCCGTTGGGGCGCAACGGCTGATTGCCGCGCGCCTCGATCTCCAAGATCTTCTTGCCCAGCAGCGTGTCGGTGCGGATCTGCAGGCGGCTTTCGGTGCCGATGCTCTGGGTGCCGATCTGGAACTTCATCACGATGTGGTCGCCGTCGATCTTGATTGCCTCGATCTTGCCGACATCCATGCCGGCGATGCGCACCTTGTCGCCTTTGTTGATGCCGCCGGTGTCGGTGAACTGCCCGTAGTAGTACGGCTTTGCCATCAACATCGGCACACTGGTGAAGCTTTGGCCAACCCCGATGACCAGCAGCGTCACCAGGATGCCCATCAGTCCGATTTTCAAGCGGTTGGGGGGCTCCAGCGTTCTCATTGCGGCGAGCACCTTCCTGTCGGCTGGTGGAAGAGCCGGACGGTGCGCACCGGACCGCCGGCCTGCAAGCCGTTGAGCCGAAGGCTGATGTCGCAGGAGTAGAAGTTCACGAAGTCTCCGTAGGACCCGATAGACCGGCCAATCAGGTTCAACGCGGGCGGCACGTGCTGCAGGAAGTCGCTGAACTGCTGACGTTGGTCGATGATTGGCTGCTGCACGGAATCGAGGTAGTTGACAGTGCGGTGCAGCAAAGACCGGTCCTCGGCCAGCAGGTCGGCCACCGTCCCGGCACCGTTGCTGATGTTTGCCACTCCGCCTGCCAGGCCGTCGCTATGGTCCTTCAACCCGGTGATCAACACCTCGAGATTGTTGACCGTCTGGTCAAAGTCCTTGCGGTGCCGAACGGTCGTGTCCAGTACCGTGTTGAGGTTCTTGATCACCTCACCGATGGCTTGGTCGCGCTCGGCGAGTTGCGAGGTCAGCGACGCGGTCTGATCCAGGATGTCGTTGATGGTGCCGCCCTGCCCCTGGAAAACGGTGACCAGGGACGACGCGATAGCGTTGACCTTGTCCGGGTTCAGCGCCCGGAAGACCGGTTTGAAACCGCCGATCAGCGCGTCCAGGTCCAGCGCCGGCGACGTCCGCGACAGCGGGATCAAGCCACCGGGCGCCATCACTTTGTCCGCGCCGTCACCTTCGCCGCGCCGCAACTCCAAGTAACGGTTACCGATCAAGTCAAGGTAGCGAATCTGGGCGGTCGTCGACTGGTACAGCGGGATCGTGCGGTCGACGTCGAAATCAACCTTGACGCGCCGGCCGCCGTCGAGCAGTTCGACGTTCTTGACCTTGCCGATCTCCACGCCGGAGGCCCGTACGAACTGCCCGTTACGCAGCCCGCTGATGTTGCTGAACTCCGCGGAGTAGTTGCTCGTCCGGTCGAAACGGATCTGACCGAAAACCACGATGATCATGACGCTGAAGATCAGCAGCACGATCGCGAAGATGCTGAGTTTGACTAACGTCCCGGTGATTTTCATGGGTTGATCGTGTTGTCCCCTACCTGACGGCCCCAGACGTACTCAGTCACGTAGGGCGAACCGGTATCCAAGTGGTTGTACGGCGCGATGCTGTTGCCGGTGTCCATCACCAATTCCGGCGCCGGCCAGAGCTGGCGGGTGATCTGCTGCCAGCAACCCGGGGCGCCGCCCGGCCCACCGTGCGCGTTGACCCGCGGCAGGTTCTCCGGGTACATGTAGGGGTTCGGCGCCCCACCCACCAGGCCGGCGGCCAACCCACCGACCGCTGAAAGCAGCAGTGGCACCAGCGACACCGGGTTCAGCAGCCCACCCAGCGCGGAAAGTAGCTCCGTGCGGCTGTTCAGCGCGTAACCGTCGCCGCCCAAGAAGGCACGAACCGTCGGCTCGACGTCGTGGTAGTTGCGCAACGTGCAGAACAGCTCCGGGCTGTAGGTGTCGAGCAGTTCGGCGGTGGGCCTGAGGTCTGCAGCGCCGCGGGCCAGATACGGTCCACCGCGCTCGAAGATGTCGGCGCCGGTGTTGCCGAACCCGGCGGCCGCCAGCAGCGCCTGGTCCAGATCCCGTTGCTGGGCATTGATGCTGCGCGCGGTCGGCACCGAGTTGTTGAGGAAGTCCAGCAGGTCGGGCGCGGCGTTCGCGTAGACGTCGCCGAGCGCTGCCAATTGCTGGATGTCGCGGCGGGCCTGCGGCATTTGCGGGTTGATGTCGTCGAGGATGGCGTTGCCGTTGACGACCGACTGGCCGAACCGATCGCCCAGTCCGGTCAGGGCTTGCGCGGCTGCGCTCAGCGTCAGATTCAGCTTGACCGGGTCCACCTGTTGAGAGATTGAGGTCAGCGTCTGGAAAACGGTGTTGATTTCGGTGGTCACCGCGGACGCGGTGATGGTGCCCTTGGCCGATAGGTGACCCCGCGAGACGATTTGGCCGTTGGCGTCCTTCGGCGTCGTCAGCGACACGTACTTGCCGCCAAACACGGTGGTCGCCTTGATCTGGGTGTCCACGTTCTCCGGGACCACGCCGTCGGGGCCGAGGTATTGCGGGTAGATCTCCAGGGTGAATTTCGCGGCCGGCTTGCCGTTGCGTGTTACCTCTTCGATGCTGCCCACGCGGCCGATCTGGACGCCGTTGTAGGTGACCTTGGAGCCCGGGTCCATCACCAGGCCGGCCCGCTCCGAGTACATCGTCACTTTGTCCTTGGACGTGAATCCGCCGCGGAACTGTATGTATACCAGCGAGAGCACCAGCAGGAGCACCACGAGCGCGCTGATGCCGATGGTCTTATAGGGGGTGCTCGGCATCTTGTTCTGTCTGCCTGGACCAGTCATGGCGCTACACCGTCAGTGCGAAGTTGGGGTTGACGCCATACAGCGCCAACGCAGCGGACAAGACAACTATCTGCACTGAAACCAGCGAGAACCGCATGGACCTACCGACGGCCTCGCCGACGCCGACAGGTCCCCCGCCGGCGTTGTACCCGTAGTAGCAGTGGGTCACCATCACGATCAACGCAATGATGATGGCTTCCAAGAACGACCAGAAGACGTCCTCGGGCCGAAGGAACGTCCGGAAGTAATGCTCGTAGGTGCCAGTTGACTGGCCGTACAGTGCGGTGGTCACGACTTGCGGGGACAGGAAGGACATGATCATTGCCAGCGCGTAGAGAGGGATGATCACTACCAGCCCCGCGACTACGCGGGTGGAGGTGAGGTACGAGATCGAGTTGATACCCATTACTTCCATCGCATCGATTTCTTCGGAGATTCGCATGGCGCCCAACTCCGCGGTGGCACCGGCGCCGACGGTGGCCGCCAGCGCAATGCCGGTCACTACGGGCCCGGCAATACGCACATTGATCAGCGCGGAAAAGAAGCCGGTGAATGCCTCGACACCGATGTTGCCCAGCGACGCGAAACCCTGGATGGCCACCAGTGAACTACCCGACAAGGTCACGAAGCCGACGATCGCCGCAGTGCCACCGACCACAGCCATCGCACCGGTACCCATACCGATTTGCGCGATCAGGCGCAGCGTCTCCTTTCGGTACGACGCAAGCGTCTGGGGGACCAGGCCGATGCTGCGAAGGACGAACCAGGCCATCTCGCCGGTCTCGTTGAGCCCACGCCCGAAGCTGCCTGCATACTTGTTGAAATTCTCGACTGCCCTGGGGAACCGGGACCGGACTACCGCAGCTGTCGACATTTCAGCGTCCTGTCCCAAAGCGCACACCGATCGTGGTCAGGATGACGTTGACGGCGTAGAGCGCGACCACGCACAGCACGACGGTCTCGTTCACGGCGGTGCCCAGCCCTTTCGAGCCGCCACTTACGGTCAACCCGCGGTAACACCCGACCAGACCCGCGATCAGTCCGAACGTCGCGGCCTTGACCATGGCGATGATCACTTCGGGAAGGCCGGTGATGGTGGTCAGCGTGGCCAGGTAAGCGCCACCGGACACGTTTTGTAGATACACGCCGAACAGGTAGCCGCCGACCAGACCCACAGTGATCACCAAGGCGTTGAGTAGGGTGGCGACCACGGTCGCAGCGATCACCCGGGGTACAACTAGCCGGTGAATCGGGTCGATGCCCAGCACCTCCATCGCATCGATTTCTTCGCGGATGGTGCGGGCGCCCAAGTCGGCGCAGATAGCAGTGGAGCCAGCACCGGCGACGACCAGCACCGTGGTCAGCGGACCCAACTGGGTCACTGCACCGATCGCTGCGCCCGCGCCGGACAGGTCCGCGGCACCGAACTGCGCAAGCAGCACGTTGAGGGTGAAGATCAGCAGCACGGTCAGCGGAATCGACACCATGATGGTTGGCAGCAAGGCCACCCGCATGATGAACCAGCACTGCTGAATCAGCTCCCGCCACTGGAACGGCCGGCGGAATAAGGCCCGGCCGGTAAGCACGCACATGCGGAAAAAGCCGCCGACCATGGTCAGCGGTGTCTCTAGCTGATCGCGGACGTAGCTGACGAGTTGGGGCCGGGAGGATGTCGTCACTGCTGCCCCCTCACAGACCAACGCCCTGGGAGAGCGGGACCGATCGCACCGGAACGGTGCGGCGGATTTCGGTTCACGCCTCCTCCTAGCCCCGAGCCTGTGTGTGTGACCCAGCGCTTCCTACCCGCAGGTAGTAACTGAGACCACAGGAATGTACCCGATGGTTGCTCCCGTGTGTACCGCAACGCGACAATTGACACTTCGTCAGCACCTGGCAAACATCTTGAGTCCCGTCCGCTTTCCTCTCAATTGATCGATCCTTCTGTCGCAGAATCGCTTTCGCATCCATTGGGTGTCCCGTACCGCAAGCGCAGCTCAGTTTTGAGCACTTTCCCGGCGGCGTTGCGAGGCAAGGCGTCCACGATCTTGAGCGCCCTGGGGTGCTTGTACCGCGCGAGCCGCTCGGTCAGGTACTCATCTAGCTCTTCGATGCGTAGGTGGTCTTCTGTTACAGCGGCTACCGCGATCGGCACCTCACCCCATTTGTCGTCGCTGAGCCCGATGACGGCCGCTTCGATGACCCGGGGATGACTGACCAAGACGTTCTCCACCTCGGCGCAGTAGATGTTCTCCCCCCCGGAGATGATCATGTCCTTCTTGCGGTCGACCACCCACACGTAGCCGTCGTGGTCCATGCGCACCAGGTCCCCGGAATGGAACCAGCCGCCGGCAAACGCCTCGGCGGTGGCGCCGGGATTGTTCCAGTAGCCGCTCATCAGGGTCGCTGCGCGGTAGACAATCTCGCCTACCTCACCCACCGGTACGTCGTTCATGTCGTCGTCGACCACTCGGGCGGCGACCGTCGGGATCACCCTGCCCACCGACCCGCGTTTGCGTGTCGCGTCGTCGCCCAACAGCATGCACGTCACCGGTGACATCTCGGTCTGCCCGAAGGCGGCCAGTACCTGGGTGCCGGGGAACATCTCAGACATCCGGCGCAGCAACACATCCGGCGCCGGGGCCGCGCCCCACGAGATCACCCGTAACCGGAGGTCGCGCGGCCGGGCCTGCTGCTCTGAGCACACCGCCTGCCACTGCGCGGGGACCAGGAAGATGCCGGTGACCTTCTCGGCCTGCAGCACGTCGAGCAGTTGTCCGGGTTCAAAGGCACCGAGCGGGTAGATCACCGTGGGCAGGCCGAGCAGCATGCTGCCGAGCAAATTGCCGATTCCGGCGATGTGGAAGAGCGGGACACCGATGAAGCCGACGTCGTTGTTGAGGTCCACTCCGTTGGTGTAGAGCATGGTCATCGTCTGACCGGTCAGGTTGGTGTGGGTGAGCACCGCGCCTTTCGGCCGGCCGGTGGTGCCCGAGGTGTACATGATCAGGGCCGGTGACTCGTTCGGGACGTCGACGAGTACCGCCGGGTCGCCCGCCTCACTCATCAGGTCTTCATATAAATGGGCTCGGTCGTCAGTCGTCGCGCCGTCCGCATCACCTGCCACCACCACGGCCTCAAGGAGCGCGGCGATGTCGCGGACGCCGATGGCCACCGGTACCAGCACCGCTTCGGTAATGATCACCCGCGCTCCACTGTCCTCGACCAGGAACGCGATCTCGGTGGGGGTCAGCCGGAAATTCAGCGGTACTGCGATGGCCCCCAGCATGTTGGCCGCCAGCACCGACTCGACGAATTCGGTGCGGTTGAGCATCAAAACCATCACCCGGTCGCCGAATCCCACCCCGCGACGGCTCAGGGCTCCGGCGAGCGTCGCGACGCGGTGCCGCAGCTCGGCCCAGGTGATGGTGTTGCCCAGGAAGCGCAGCGCGGTGGCCTGCGGCTGCATCATGGCGTGCCGCTCGAGTTGGTTGACCCAGTTCTGCCGACGAGACAGGTAAGGCTGCTCGTGCGCATAGGCCTGGGTAGCATGGCCGGCGAGTTGCGCGGTCAACTCAATTCCTTTCACGCCTTCTGTTTAGTCACATACGCACCGCTTGCGTTCCGGTGATATTTGATAAAACATGTGTTGTCTGGGTCACATTAACGGGCATGGGAGCCATTAACAAGGCCCAGCAACACACCCGAGACGAGACCGATAAGCGCCTGAAAGGCCTGGCAGGCCCACGTGAACGCACCCTCGCCGGCAGCGTCGTCCAAGGCACGACGCCGGCGGCCGCTACGTCGGTCACAGCTGTCCGACGAGGTTGCCGGCCACCTACGCGCCGCAATCATGTCCGGCACCCTACGTCCGGGCACCTTCATCCGGTTGGACGAGACCGCCGCCGAACTCGGGGTGAGCATCACGCCGGTGCGTGAAGCCCTGGTGAAGCTGCGCGGCGAAGGCATGGTTCAACTCGAGCCGCACCGCGGCCACGTCGTGCTGGCCCTGACCCGACAGGACATCAAGGACATCTTCTGGCTGCAGGCCACGATTGCCCAGGAGCTGGCGGCCACCGCCACCGGCCGCATCACCGAGGTCGAGATCGCCGAGCTGGAACGCATCAACGACCTGCTGGCCGCGGCCGTCGCCGCGGCCGACGCCGAGGCCATCGCCACTTATGAGTTCGCGTTCCACCGCGTGTTCAACCAGGCCAGCGGGCGGATCAAGTTGGCCTGGTTCCTGCTCAACGCCGCGCGGTACATGCCGGCGCAGATGTATGCCGCCGACCCGCAGTGGGGCGAGGCCGCGGTCGGCAATCACCTGCAGTTGATCGCCGCGCTACGCCGCCGGGACGCCGCCGCCGTGGTCGAGCACACGGTGTGGCAATTCACCGACGCCGGCCAGCGGCTTACGGAGGCGCTGGACCGGACCGGGATATTCCGGGAGCGGTAGCGGGCTACCGCAGACTGCGGATGAGGAAGACTGCGCCAGGCACCCGGTAGCCGAGCCGATAGAAGAAGGCGGTCGACGTGAGCCTGGAGTCCGCGATGACTCCCCTGGCCCCGAGCAGTCGCGCCCTATCGACGAGCGCTTCGTGCAATACCTTTCCGGCGCCGGACCGCTGACACTCGACGCTGACGGCGATGTGGCTGAGGAAGACGTGGAAACCGTTGAAGACAGCCAGCGCCGCGCCCACCCAGTCTGCGTCATCGAGGACCACCAAGCAGGTCTCGGGAGAGTGCTCGATCGATTGCCGGACTCTCGCGTGCAGCCCCTCGGGCTCGCAAAGATCAACGGCAACAAGCAGATCGGCGATCCACCCGATATCCTCCGGAGCCGCTTGGCGGACGCTGAGCTCGGACATGCGCGCCGGCGCGGGCTAACCGGCCAGCTGCTCGGCGCGCTGCTTGACGTTCGCGGCGAGCTGATCCAACACGTTGTTCAGCAGCATCTTCACCATCGGCGGCGGCACCGGCATGCTCGGCTCGACGTCGATGTCCACGGTCAGCAGGCTGCTGGGGCCGGTGGCCACCACACTGAACAGCTGCTCCTGCTTGGTGAACAGGTCACCCTGCTGCATCACGGTCTGAATCTGGTTCTCGCCCGGGTAGTACACGGCGTGGATGTAGACGCCGTCGATGCCCTGCACGGAGGTGTCGAGGCGCACCTGGCTGGCGCGGCCGTCGTCATAGCGGGCAAGGACCCACGCGCCCTTGACGCCTTCGTTCCACTCCGGGTAGCGCTCGATGTCGGAGACAATGCCCATGATGGCGTCAGCATCGGCGCTGACCTCGACCGTCTTGCTCAAAACTGGCATTGGCGAAGCATACTGGTGGCCGCCCGTGATCAATCGGTGCAGGCGGCCAGCAACGGCCGGATCGTCTCGGGAATCGGGACGGGCCGGCGGCTGGCGCGGTCCACATAGACGTGCACCCAGTGGCCCAGCGCGGCGATCGGTTGCGGGGAATCCGAGGCCCGGAATACCCCCAGTCGATAGGTGACGCTGCTGCGGCCCAGCCGGGCGACCGCCAGTCCGACCGTCAGTTCGTCGGGAAAAGCGAGCTCGGCGAAGTATCGGCAGCCCGACTCCGCGACGATGCCCAACTCGGGGATGGTGAGCGGGTCGACACCGGCCTCGGTGGCGATCCAGCCGTTGATCGCGGTGTCGAACAGTTGGTAGTAGACGGCGTTATTGAGGTGGCCGAACATGTCGTTGTCGGCCCAGCGGGTGCGCACCGGCCACAGCACCGGGAAGTCGCTGCTGGTCAGGTCATCCCGCCCAGCCGGTACAGCGGGCGGCACGGAACTCATGGTTGTATTCCAACATGTCTGCGATCCGGGGCGCGGTACTCGAGCGGATCGGTGCGCCGCGGCCGTACGCGCAATCCCGCCCGATCACCGTCACCGACCTGGACCTCGATCCTCCCGGAGCGGGTGAGGTGTTGGTTCGCATCGAGGCGGCGGGGGTGTGCCACTCCGACCTCTCGGTGGTGGACGGCAACCGGGTCCGGCCGGTGCCGATGTTGCTCGGCCACGAAGCGGCCGGGATCGTCGAAGCGCTCGGCGACGGCGTGGACGGGTTGACCGTCGGCCAGCGGGTGGTGCTGGTGTTCCTGCCGCGCTGCGGGCACTGCCGAGCCTGCGCGACGCAGGGGCTGACACCGTGTGAGCCGGGCAGCGCGGCCAACAATGCCGGCACGCTGTTGGGTGGCGGGATGCGGTTGTCCCGGGACGGGCATCCGGTTCATCACCATCTGGGTGTCTCGGGTTTCGCCACGCACGCGGTGGTCAACGCGGCCAGTGCGGTCGCGGTACCGCCCGACGTGCCGGCCGGGGTCGCCGCGCTGCTGGGGTGCGCGGTGCTGACCGGCGGCGGTGCGGTGCTCAACGTGGGTAATCCGCAACCGGGCCAGTCGGTCGCCGTCGTCGGGCTCGGCGGGGTCGGCATGGCCGCGGTGCTCACTGCGTTGACCTTTCCCGACGTCCGCGTCATCGCTGTCGATCAGCTGGCGGAAAAGCTTTCTGCGGCAACTCGTTTGGGCGCCCACCAGACATACACACCGCAGCAGGCCGACGAGGCAGCGGTTAAAGCCGACGTCGTCGTCGAGGCCGTCGGTCATCCCGCTGCGCTGCAGACATCGATCGGACTCACCGCGCCGGGCGGGCGCACCGTGACCGTCGGGCTGCCGCCACCGGACGCGCGAATCAGTGTGTCGCCGTTGGGTTTTGTCGCCGAGGGCCGCTCGCTGATCGGCAGCTATCTGGGTTCGGCGGTGCCCAGTCGCGACATTCCCCGGTTCGTGTCGTTGTGGCAGTCGGGCCGGCTGCCGGTGGAATCGCTGGTGTCCTCGACGATCCAGTTGGACGCGATCAACGAGGCGATGGACAACCTGGCCGACGGCACCGCGGTGCGTCAGCTCATCACCTTCTGACGGGGATCAGGACATGTCGATCAACGATCGGGTATATCGGCTGTTGCGGTTGCCACTGCCGCTGGTGTCGCTGCGCACCATCGTGATCGTGGCGGCGATGTCGGTGATCGCGTTGGTCATCCTGTTGGGCACCTGGGTATGGGTCGGCGTCACCAACGACCAGTACAGCCAGTTGGATCGCCGACTCGACTCGGTGAGCAGTCTGGGCGACGTGAGCACGCTGCTGCAGAGCCCGGCGCAGTCGGGCTCCGAGCGGCCCGCCGCCGACGACACCGTGGTCCGCACCGTGCGGGTGGGGGGTAAGACCACGACGGTGCCCAGCGGCATCGACCTTCCCGAGTTGCCGGTCGGGTACGTCACCACCACCATCAAGGGCGTCCCCTATCGGGTGCGCACCTTCACCGCGGGCAACGCCACCGTCGCGTTGGGTGCGCCGCTGGCGCAGGCGGAGGACCGCATCGACCGGTTGCACCTGCGCGTGCTGCTGATCTGCGGCAGCGTGATCGTCGGCACCTTCCTGGTGGGCAGCGTGATGTGGCTGATCATGATCAACCCGTTCCGGCTGCTGGCCCAGCAGGCCCGGGCCATCAACGCACAATCCAAACCGGACGAGGTCCAGGTCCGCGGGGTGTGGGAGGCGGTCGAGATCGCCGAGGCCGTCGAAGGCATGCTGGCCCGCATCGGCGACGAACAGCAGCGCACCAAGAATGCCCTGGACTCGGCCCGCGACTTCGCCTCCGTCGCCTCCCACGAGTTGCGCACCCCGCTGACGGCGATGCGGACCAACCTCGAAGTGCTCGCCACGCTGGAGTTGCCCGCCAAGCAGCGCGAAGAGGTGATGGCCGACGTGCTGCGCACCCAGAACCGCATCGAAGCAACCCTGTCCGCACTGGAACGGCTCGCCCAGGGCCAGACCATCACCACCGACGACTTCGTGCCGGTCGACATCACCGAGTTGCTGGATCGCGCCGCGCATGACGCCGAGCGCAGCTACCCCGAGCTGACGGTATCGCTGCTACCTTCCCCGACGCTGCTGATGCTGGGTCTGCCCACCGGTCTGCGGCTGGCGGTGGACAACGCGATCGCCAACGCGGTCAAGCACGGCCACGCGGACCGGGTGCAACTGTCGGCGGTCAGTTCCCGTGCCGGCGTGGAGATCGCGATCGACGACGACGGCACCGGGGTACCCGAGCACGAACGCCATACGGTCTTCGACCGGTTCTCCCGCGGTTCGACGGCGTCGCATTCGGGCTCGGGCCTCGGCCTGGCTCTGGTGGCACAACAAGCCGAATTACACGGCGGCACAGCCTCTCTGCACGCCAGTCCGCTCGGCGGCGCGAGGTTGCTGTTGCAGCTTCCCGGGCCACGCCCACCCAGCGAGACGTCTTAATCCGGGTAAAAGGCTTTTGTCAGCGCATCGCCCTGCAGCGCGAAAAGTCGTTGACTGGCCGACCATTCCGGCAACAGCGAATCGAATCCGTGGCAGGCGCCGGGAAACACGTGCAGGCCGGTGCCGACCCGAGCGCGCAGCATCCGCAGCGCGTATTCGACCGCTTCGTCCCGGAACGGATCGATCTCGGCGCACGTCACCAATGCCGGTGCCAGGTCGGTCAATTCGTCACGACGGGCGGGGACCGATGCCGCCGACGGGGCCTGGCCGGCCAGATAGTGCCGCCACATCAACTGCGCACCCTCGCCGTCGAAGGCCGGGGTGGCGCGGAACTCCGTCATGGACGCGGTGCTGCGGTCATCCAGGACAGGCTGATGCAGGAGCTGCAACACCAACGGCGGCAACACTCCGTCGGCGGCGCCGTGCGCCAGGCAGGCGGCCAGCGCGGCACCGGCGCTGCTACCCGCGACGGCCAGCCGCGCCGGGTCTACCTCCAGCTGCGTCGCGCTGTCGGCTACCCACCGCAGCACGGCGACGGCGTCTTCGAGCGCGGCCGGGAACGGATGCTCGGGCGCCAGCCGGTAGTCGACCGAGATCACCGAACACCGTGCGCGGCGGGCGAGTTCGATGCACTGCCGGTGGTCGGTGTCCAAGTTACCCAGTGCGAAACCACCTGCGTGGCAGTAGATGAGGGCGGGCGCCGGCGCCGGGCCGCCCCGATAGATGCGCACCGGCACGCCCGCGGCGAGCGTGTTCTCGATGGCCACCCCGGCGGTGTCCCCGGCGATGTCGGCGCGCCGCTGGTTCATCGATTCGCGGATCAGCGGGATGGCTTCGGCGGTGAAGACCGTTCGGGTGACCGCTACGGCCCGCAGGGCCGGATGCAGTCGGTCGACGGCCTGCAACTGCGTCGCGCTCATCGGATCTGCAGGCACTGGCCACCGTCGACGACGAGTTCCGAGCCAGTGATGAAGGAGGCCGCGTCGGACACCAAAAAGGCCACCGCGTCGGCGATCTCGGCGGGTCGGCCGAGTCGCCCGAACATCGCGACGGCGGCCAGCCGCTGCTGAATATTTTCGTCGAGCATCGGGGTGGCGACCGGGCCGGGGAACACCGCGTTGACGCGGATACCGTCCGGCGCGAGCTCGGCGGCCGCCGTCTGGGTCAAACCACGCAGCGCCCACTTGGCCGAACCGTAGGCGCAGTGCTGCGGGAAGGGCCGGATCGCCCCGGTGCTGCAGATGTTGACGATCGCGGCACCTTCGGCCTCTCGTAGCGGCGCGAGCGCGGCGCGCATGCCCAGGAACGCGCCCAGACAGTTGACCCGCCAGGAGTTCTCGAAGTCTTCGACGGTCTCGTCGGCCAGCGCGGCACGGTGCAACACCCCGGCGTTGTTCACCAGGGCGGTCAGCGCACCGAACCGGTCGACGGTGGCGGCCACGGCGGCGTCCCACTGCGCGGGATCGGTGATGTCCAGCGGGACCGTCAAATCCGCGGCATCGGTATCGATCTCGTCGACGCTCAGATCCCCGACTGCCACGTAATAACCTTGCCCACGAAGCTTTTTGGCGATCGCTGAGCCCTGTCCGCCCGCGGCGCCGGTGACAAATGCGACGCGGCTCATTCCGCGGCCGCTTCGCGCAGGTGTTCGGCTGCACCGCGGCGCAGCGCCTGCGACTCGGCCGCCAGGGTGATCATCTGAAATCCCATCTTGGCCAATGCATTACCCGTTGGGCCGTCGCTGCCGTGGATGCCGGTGACCAGGCCGGCATCGGTGGCCACGCGGTGAATCCGGGCGATCGCGTCCAGCACTTGCCGATTCCTGGAGGCCCCGACGACGTCTACCCCCATCGAGATCGCCAGATCGGCCGGCCCCACATAGATTCCGGTCAGCCCCGCGACAGCGCAGATCTCCGCGATGCCGGATACGGCTGCGGCGGTCTCGATCATGGCGAACACGCTTGCGCGGGATTCCAGCGCCGTCGGGTCGTGTCCGAGGCTGGTCCGCAGCGGGCCGAAACTGCGCACGCCGGAGGGCGGAAACCTGGTGGCAGCGACCGCTGCCGCGGCCTGGTTTGCCGATTCGATCATCGCGATGATCACCGCGTCCGCCCCGGCGTCGAGCACCCGGCCGATCGGCGCCGGGTCGGCATCGGGCAGCCGCACCGCGGTGGCAATCGGGACGTGTTCGAGACGGCGCAGGATGCGCGCGACGTCGGCGTCATCGAGATAGCCGTGCTGGGTGTCGAATCCGACGTAGTCGTAGCCGGCCTTGGCGAACTCCTCGGGTCCGATCAGGGTGGGCCCGGTGACCCAGCCGCCAAAGATGGGGCGCCGCACGTCGGATTGGAAGATGCTCATTGGGCGATCGCGATCTTGATTCGCTCGGGGATCGGGCGGCAGGCGAGGTCGAACGCGCCCTGCACGTCGTCGACCGCGAAGGTGTGTGTCAGGTAAGCCTCGAGCAGATCCGGGTGTTGGGCGGCGAACTTGCCGGCATCCTCCAGGACGCGCCGGCGATCCAGTGTGACACCGGATTTCAAGGTCAAGTTGTTGCGCAACATGCCGCGCATATTGATCGGGTAGGCGTCGTCGTCGGCCACGCCGAAGTAGAACACGGTTCCGCCCGGGGCGGTGGCAGCGATCGCGTGGTTGAGGGTGGCCACCTGGTGTCCGACCGCTTCGATCACCACGTCGGCGCGGTCGGCGGCGACGAGCTGGCTCACCCACCTATCGCTGGTGGCGCGTACCGTGTCGTCGACTCCGAATGTGCGGGAGAGCTTTTCGCGATCCACCGGGTCGACTCCGGTGACGCGTCGCGCGCCGGCCGCTTTGGCGACGTAGGAGAACAACAACCCGATCGATCCCTGCCCGATGATCGCGACGTGCCGTCCGGCCAAGTCCGGCAGCTGTTCGCAGGCATACAGCACGCAGGCCAGCGGTTGCAGGCCGACCGCCTGCGCGGGTTCCAGGGCCGGGTCGTACGGTGCCAGACCGTCACCATTGCTGATGACGCATTCCATCAACCCGTCGAAGCCTGATGCCCAGCCCACCACCAGGTCACCCGGACGATGCTCGGGGTGCCGGCTGGCGATCACCTCCCCCGCGACCTCGTGGATGGGGAAGCCGTCCTTCTCCGCCGCGCTGCGCCCGTCGTCACCGGGCAGGCGGCCCCGGGTGCCGCGGAACGCGGGCAGATCGCTACCGCACACCCCGGCAGCCAGAAAGCGCAGCAGCACTTGACGATCCGAGAGATCGTCCGCGGTCTTCGTTGGGATGGCAGTCCGTTCGAATTGATAGGGCGCGATGATCCGATAGGACCACACGTCAAACCTCCACCGGCAAGTTGTTCCAGCCCCATTGGAAACTCGACGGCAGCCGGGTCGCCCTGTCGTCCTGGATCTCGAAGTTCGGCACGCGGCGCAGCCATTCCTCAAGCAGCACAGAAACTTCCAATCTCGCGAGATGGAAACCGAGACAGAAGTGCTGGCCGCGGCCGAACACCAGGGAACGTCTTATCGGCCTGTCCCAGATGAATTCGTCGGGGTCCGGATATTCCCGTTCGTCCCGGTTCGCCGACGCGAGCAACGTGATGACCCGTTGTCCGGGTTCGATGGTCTGACCGTGAATCGTGAAGGGTTTGCGCGCAGTGCGGGCGAACCACTGCGCGGGTGCGCAGTACCGCAGTATCTCTTCCCGCGCGATCTGCACGTTGGCGGCGAGATCTGCTCGGACCGCGGCCATCTGATCGGGGCGTCGACTGAGCTCCCACAGCCCCGTAGCCACGATCTTGGGCACTGTCTCGGTGCCGCCGATGAAGACGCACAACATCTGGGTGGCCACCTCGATGTCGCTGAGCCCGCTACCGTCGGGCAGTTGATAAGCGAGAAGGCCATCAACGATCGGCAAGACGTTGCCGCCACCTTCCCGGTGACGTTCCACCACCGGAATCAGGAATTGCAGGTAGTTGGGCCGGGATTCGGCGGTGTCGACACCTTCGCCGGGCTGGGCGAGGCTGCCGGCGTTGACCGCCGCCAACACCTGCGGCGCGAGATCTGTTGATATGCCCAGTAAATCGCACACCATCGACGCCGCGACGATACCGCCGTACTCCTGGGTGAGATCGAATTCGCCGCGCGGTAACAGCAGGTCGAGGCGTTCGTTGGCCAGCGAGCGGATGCGGGTCTCCAGCGCGGTGACCGACCGCGGCCGGAACGGCTGGGAGTGTGCACGGCGTATCTCACCGTACAGGTCCGCGTCGAATACGGCGTGAAATGGCAAGGGGTGCAACGGTGGATCGGCGACCGGCCCGTCGTTGTGCTTGGCCAGCACCGAGGCCGGCGGCAACGTACCCTCCGATGCGACGAACGTCCCGTCGTTGACTTCCAGTACCCGCCAGATGTCGTCGAACCGGGAGAGCGCGAACGTATCCCACTGCGGCATGTAATACACCGGGTATTCGTCACGCAGGGTGCGGTAGTACACCGGCGGGTTCGCCATCACCTGCGGGTCGAAGGGGTCGTACCGGAAATCTGTCACTGCAACGGCGACGGTGGTAGCGCCTGCAGGATCGAATCCTCCCAGCCGTCGCGCAGAGCGGGCGCGACACTCATCCAGGTGACGATCTCCGCCGGTGGGCTGTCCTTCCACGACGGGTAGTGGTTGGCGAAGCATTCCCAGCCGCCTTCGAGCGCCCAGTAGTGGATGACCTCGTTGAAGCGGAAGGTGGTGGTGAAGGAGCCGAGCCAGTACTTGCCGGTGCTCTCCGACCACGGGACGTAGAGCCGTTCCAGTTCGCGGATGTAGTCGTCCTGCCGACCGGGCTTGGTCTGCATGATCTCCTGAATCACCAGACTCGCACTGAAATTGGCTTCTGTGAGTTGCGCGAGACTCCGGTTGCTCGGGCCCGCGTACATGATGCGTCCCTCTCCTTTGGCGCCGGTGTCGGACAGGAACGCCGACCACTTCCCGGCTGCCGCCTCATGGCTGCCGCCGCGGGCCTGCGCGGCGCCGATGCGTGCGTAGTCGGAGAACCCGTCGATCTCCCAGATCACGGTGACCTGGGGCCAGTGGCCGTTGAAGGGGGTGGACTCCCAGATCGCGAACAGCCGGGCACCGAGGTCTTCCATCATCGGTTGGTAGGTGTCGCTGAACACTTCGGTGAACCGGTCGCTGCGGCCGGCGCCCAGGTCGATCGTCTCGTGCAGGTAGAGCAGTGTGTGCCGGTAGTACTTTTTCATCCCCGGCTAGCCCAGCCAAGCCGAGTCGGTCAGCAGTGTTTCAATGGGATCTATTGAGAGATAAGGTATTCCGGCTGCGCGTAGCGCCTGCCCTTTGAATGCCCGGGCGGCGGCACTGAGCTGGTAGCGGGTGGTGGTCAGCCCACGGCTGACCCCGAGCGGCCAGCCCTCGCCCCACAGGGCGACTCCGGTGACGCGATTGCCCAGGGCCTGCCGCACCATCTCGCGGACGCAGTCGTAGGCCGCGAGAGCCTCGGCGCTGACGGCCAGACCCTGGCCCATCGGGCCCGTCATGTCGAAGTCGGATTCCAGGTCCAGCACCCGCACTCCCAGAATGCGCAGCGGCCGGGGATCGTAGCCCCGGGGCAGCATGACGTTGACTTCCCAGCCGGCCATCACCCGGTCAAAGAGCCAGCCTCCGGTCGTCTGCACGACGTCATCAGCGCCTGCGGCCACCACGTCGAGCCGGTGCCGTAGGACCTGGCCGTCGTCGCGAGTGCGTCGCGCCGCGCTCGTCACATTGATTGTTGAAATGACCATCAATCCGTACCTGTCGCGCTTGTCATGGGCTGTGCACAGCGTGACACTTTTGCGTAGTTTTGTAAAGCTCCCAGCTGCGTTCAGGAGTCGCGGCGAGACGCCAGCTCGGCAATCACCTCGTCGGTGTGCTGGCCCAGTTCTGGCGCCGTCCAGCGCGGCGACCAGGGCGTACCGTGGAAGTCCGCCGGCGTGGCCACCATCGGCACACCCGCCTCACCAGCTGGTACGTCGACGATCCCGCCGGCGGCATGGAACTGCTCGTCGGCGACGATGTCTTCCAGGGAGTTGATCGGCGACCAGAAGAAGTCCGGTTCGCCGGCGAAGAGTTCAGCCCATTCGTCGAGCGGCCTGGTCGCGAAGATCTCGTCCAGGCCGGCAATGAGTTGCACGGCGTTCTCGGCGCGGGCGCGGGCACTGGGGTATTGCGTAAGCCAGTCCGGCTTGCCCACCACCCGGCACAGCGCCGGCCAGTGGCGGTCGACTTCCAGTCCGACAATCCAGAACCGGCGGCCGTCGCCCGCTGCGTAGTTATTCATGCACGGATTGCCCATGGTCGTGCGTTGTCCGATCGCAATCGGTTGACCGGTGAGCAGATAGGTGTTGAGGTCGAAACTCACCGTGTACGCGCCCTGCCGGTACAGCGAGGTGGTCACCAGTTGGCCCTCGCCGGTGCGAGCGCGGGCCAGCAGCGCCGCGCACACAGCCGCGGCCAGCGTCATGCCGGCCGAATGATCACCCATGCCGCCGCGCTGGAACGGTGGGGTGTCGCCGGGCCGGGTAAGCAGGTGGGCGATCCCGCCGCGCGACCAGAATGCGGCCACGTCGAAAGCGGCGCGGTCGGCGTCCGGCCCGGATTCGCCGTAGCCGGTGATCAGGCCGTAGACCAACATCGGATTGCGGGTCGACACCGTCTCGTAGTCCAGCCCCAACCGCTGCAACGCTGCGGGCCGGACGTTGGTGACGAAAACATCTGCGTCGGAGAGCAATTCGAATGCGGTCTCGCGACCGGCAACGGTCGTCAGGTCCAGGACGACGCTGCGCTTGGACCGGTTGTCCATCTCGAACGGCGGGTTCACCCCGAGATCGCAGCCCAGCATCCGGCCGAATAACCGTCCGGGGTCACCGGTGGGCGGTTCGATCTTGATGACGTCGGCGCCCCAGTCGGCCAAGATGCCCGCGGTCGCAGGGCCGGCGACCCATACCCCGAGCTCTACGACTTTGGTGCCCTCCATCGGTCCAGCCATGACAGGGACCTTAATCAGCCGCGTCAGAACGGAGGTTCGTCGGGCAGCAGTTCGTGGGGTGGTGTGTCGGGTGCCCAGTCCTTGGGGAGGTCTTCGGGTTCGCGGGGGTCGTTGATCCAGGTGCTGAACGGGCTGGTGCTGGGCGCGCCGCCGTTAGAGATGAGCGGCCCCGCAGGCGATTCCGCAGAGCCCCGCGAAGGAGCGGAATTGACCAGCGGGCCATCCACGATGCGCACGGGCCTAACATCGTTCGGGCCGGTAACCGATCGCGCAGGGAGTCACATGGTCACGATCAACGTGGAGCGCACGATCAGAGCATCGCCGGAGCGTGTCTTCTCCTGGCTTGCCGACCCCGCGGACCTGACGACCGCTCCTTTGATCCTCAGAGCTGGATGGGCGAAAAATTCCTCGCAGCCCGGCGTAGGCGCACTTCGGCAGGCTACCGCTGTCGGCATGTGGCTCCGCGAGGAAATCACCGCGTACGACCCGCCGAGGACCTACTCGTATCGGATCATCCGTTCTTTCCCTGGTTTCAAGCACGAGGGCGGGACGCTGACTCTGACCCCGTCCGGCGACGGCACCCATGTGCGTTGGTCGACCACCTATACGCACCCACTTCACTCGGGCGGGAAGGCACTGGAAGCCGTCACCTCCCGGCTATTCCCGTGGAACTTTCGAGCGATCCTTGACTCCTGCGCGAGTGCTTTGGAGAGCTAGTGTTACGACTCGCGCTGACGCTGACCTGCTGACTTTCGTCAGCCGCGTCAGAACGGAGGTTCGTCGGGCAGCAGTTCGTGGGGTGGTGTCTCGGGTGCCCAGTCCTTCGGGAGGTCTTCGGGTTCGCGGGGGTCGTTGATCCAGGTGCTGAACGGGCTGGTGCTGGGCGCGCCGCCTTTGAAGAGGAGCAACATGTCGCGCATGTGATTTCGCCAACGCCGGTCGGCGATCTCCTGTTTGCGGGCTTGGGCCAGCTCGCGACGTTGCTCGTTGATCGGGCGGAATTCTCGATTATGCTTGCGAGCCCGCATGATTCGGCTCGCGCGTTGCTTGGACCGGCTGCGCCGGTTCGGTGTCGGCGGCGCACAGGGTGGGCGACCGACTGTCGGGAACAGATCGACTCCGGCGGGTGAGGTTCGATAGGTCCGCCCCAGAGGCGAGGTCCACACCACCGTCCCGTCAGGCAGTTGCTGATCTCGCCAGCCACCGAAGGTTTTGAGCCGATGGTGCTGGCGGCACAGGCATTTGAGGTTTTCGAACACCGTGCGTCCGCCGGCTTCGGGGTTCTGGTGGTTGAACGGGACGGTGTGGATGCTCCTATGCACCGTCAAGGGTGGCTGCTGGCGGGTTCAAATCGGCTTGAAGTGCGCGGTAGAGCTCGCGGATTACTGCGCGTTTGAGGCAACGGATGATCTCCTTGGTGGTTTTACCTTCTTGGGTTCGACGTTCGACGTAGCGCTTGGTTGTCTCGTGCCAGCGAAGTCTGTTGACGACGATCAGGTGGATCGAGCTGTTGGCGCTGCGGTCGCCGCCGCGGTGTAGGCGGTGGCGGCTGGTGTTTCCGCTGCTTGCTGGGATGGGGGCAACGCCGCATAGTCGCGCCAAAGATGCCTCGGATTTGAGCCGATCGATGTTTTGGCCGGCGGTGGTAAGAAGTTGCCCGGCGGCTTCAGTGCCTACGCCATTGACGGCCAGCAGGTTGGGTGCGTGATGGGTCAAAACGGCGCTGAGTTCGGCGTTTGCGTCGGCGATCTCGAGGTCAAGCATTTGGATTCGCTTGGCCAACCTGCGCAGCATCCGACGGGCGCCGACGGTGGGATCATCGAGTGAGTGGGTGCGAGGAATGCGCAGCCGGGCGCAACGTACCACCAGGGCAGCACGGTCATAGTCAGCCAATTTCGTACGCAACTCCTCAGGGGCGCACCACAGCAGGCCATGAATCTGAGCCAGTGCGGCCCTGCGTGCTTTGACCGCGCCGCGCCGGGTCGCACGGATCTGACGCACAGCCTCGACATAGCCGTCTCGGCACTTGGGCGTGGTCGTTGCCAGCTCACTTATGACCGCACGTGCGGCGTTAATCGCATCGATCGGGTCAGACTTGCCCTGCCGGCGACGATCTTGGCGGTTCGGCCGCGACACCTCGATCACTGTCACCGCTTGAGACTGCAAATAGCGCTGCAGACCCGCACCATAAGAGCCGGTGCCCTCCACTCCGGCCTTGACGACCGACCCAAACGAGCACATCCATGTGTAGAGCTGGCGGTAGCCGGCCCGGGTGGCAGGAAATTCACGATCGCCCAACAATTTTCCAGTACTTGCGTCGAGCGCTGCGCCGTGATGCGTCGACTTGTGGGTATCGATTCCAGCGACGATGTGACGAGTGCCCGCTTGGCTTGTCATGCTTATACCTGCCGTCCTCTGTTCCGGTGGATGGGTGGCGCCACCGGCGTTGACGGTTGGACAAGACAGAAATGGGCAGCTTGTGGCGCAAGCTCCTATGAAGTCACAGCCGTCGCGTCGGTGACGTCAAGCGCGTCACCCGCGGCAGGGGCCGACAGATCCACACAAAGACAACCGCCGGCGTCAATCGAAGTCAGAGTCAGACCGCCACCGCGAGCGACAACCCATCTTCTCTGTCAAGATCGCAACGCATCGCCGGTCGCCCGCATCCGGGAAACCTGCAGGTCAGGTCGCGGCACCGTACTGCCCGCTCCAACGAGGCCGGGGGCTGATAGGCCAGCGCCTGCGCCGGAGTGGTGTAAGGGTTGATCACATGTAGTGCTGCGGTGGCCACCAGCTGCTGTACCTGCTCGGCGTCGATCACCCCGTAGCCCTCCAGATAACCCGGTTCGGCGCCGGTGCGGGCCACGGTTTGATCGGTGGCGATCACGTTGATGACCACCCGCGCCCCACCCGCGGGATCGGCGGCCTTCTCGGTCTTTGCCGGGCAGTCGGGCTGTCCACACCCGCACGCCAGCCGGCTCCCCATGACTAAAGACCACAGCGCGTCGGCTCGACGTTGATCCATCGTGCGTGGATCCCCGGGGCATACGCCTTTGGCCAGTTGCGAAAGCCGCTGATCGAACGCCGTCGCTACCGGCGTGGTGACCTTGCCGCGCAGCTCGGCCACCCCGTCCTCAGTCGCGGTCACCACGATATGGCGTTCGTCCTCTTTGGCCTGGCGCTGCTCATGGATGGCATCGGGATCCGCAGCGCGGACCGCGGCATCAACGGCGTTGATGATGCGCCGCCGAGACCAGCCGTGCCACCTACCGATCCGTTTGGCCAGCGACCGATCCAACTGGGCAATCACTTCGTCGTCGTTGACCAGCTCGGTGCGGGTAATGATCAACCGTACGGTCCGCCAGTCGGTCAACCCTTGGGCCAGCAGCTCGGCGATCTCCGGTAGCCGGGTATCGAGAGTCTCGGCGTAACCCACCACGAAACTGGCGGCCATCGGCGACAGGTTCATCGCCGCAGCTACGTCCGCCGACGTTAGGTGATACCCGTCCATAGTGGCGTACCCACGTTCCTCATCGCGCTCTTGTACGGCGTCGAGCCGGTGTCGCAACAACGCGGCCACCGCTGCCATCTGCTGAGCCATCAGCACCGACTCTTCGCGCTGTAACGACTCCACCTTCGCCACCAGCGCATTGGCACTCAGGTCCTCGAACTCATCGAACATACATTCGATTGTGCCATGTGGGTGTGACAATTCCTGTGATGTCAAAGTTCATGGTGGCAGTTCCAGGGATGCGACCCGCGGGGGTTGCGCCGCCTGTCGAAATCGGATTCGTCACGAATAATGCGCCTGTCCTGCAGTCAGTTTGCGGCACCATTCAGGCCCAACCCCGTATGCAGTCAATGAGAACGACACTGTTGCCGTTAAGCCCTCTACCCTCAAAGTCAATCACCATGACGCATCAGGCCACCGGCCTGGTCCGGTCGCAACGCCGCCGGGCGCGGCCTCCGCTCACGGACGCCCTCCGTTCATTCGCGTAGACCATTGGACGCCTGGCCGTCGTTAAGATAGCCGTGCAGATACACGGGACCGGTCGGCAGATGCGTATGCCGAGGAGGAACAAATGGCCGCCAACAACACTCCGTCATCTCTGAAGCTCAGTTGGAATCCTGGCAAAGGCCGTGATTTTTTGCGCCGCTCCGATGGCGCTGAGTACTCAATCGGGACGGGGCGCAAGGGCACCTACGAGTGGGTGTTCAAGGACGGTCTGCACTCCGCATACTTCTTCGCAAACGGTGTCCAAACGCGCACGCCAGTCGTACTGATGCCGCCACAGAGCAGCTGGAAGCGCGCTTACCAGGCGTGCGTCGATCACAACAAGGCCGGCCTCTGAGCCGGCGGGTTAACTGAGCATGCTCTCCCTAACACCTCGACCTCCGTCGAGATCGGAGACATGCCCATGAGTCTGGTAACTGGCCACGGTCCGTTGAGCAGCAACCCGGCCGGACGCTTCGTTCCGCCGATACCCGCCAAAGTTATCTACATCGAGCCGCATCCGCGTCGAATCCAGGCAATCATCAACGGCCGCACCGTCATCGACACCGAGAAGGCCCTGCTGGTACACCGGCCAGACCGCCCGCTCAGTTACGCCTTCCCCGCCGATGCGGTCGCCGACCTACCCAGCGAGCCCGAACCCGAGGCACCGGGTTACCGGCACGTGCCCTGGGACGCCGTGGACACCTGGTTCGAAGAGGGGCGCAAACTGGTCCACTACCCGCCGAATCCGTATCACCGTGTCGACTGCCGTCCGACTAATCGGCGCCTCAGCGTAAGCATTGACGGCACCGTCTTGGTCGATACCGACGACACGGTCGCAGTGTTTGAAACCGCGTTGCCAGCAAGGCTTTACGTATCACCACAACACGTGCGCACCGACCTGCTGCGCAAGACCGACACCGCCACCTACTGCAACTACAAGGGCTTCGCGACGTACTGGGCAGCAGCCGGCAGAGAAGTTGCCTGGAGCTACGAGGACCCGCTGCCCGAAACTCGGCCCATCAAAGGCTATTTCAGCTTCGATGCCGCTCAGGCCGAGGTGGAGGCCGAACTACCGTAGGCGGGCCGCCCCAGCCGCAATTCATGCTGGGCAATCATATTGCGGAACACCTCCAACGAGCCGCCGTAGATGCCCACCGGCACCGCCAGTCGCGAAACCTGTTCGGTCGCACCATCATCGGGTGATCCCTTGGCATCCGTCGGCAGCACCGACGCCGGACCAAGGAGTTCCATCAGATCCCGGGAGATATCCCGCATCGTCTGCGCGATCGCGACCCGGCCATACATCCCCGGGGTGGACAGCGAAGCCTCGATTTGCGCACAACTGCGCCCGAGTCGGTATGCCACGCCCCCGTCGTCCACATCGACCAAGCCGGCCACCCCGTCCAGCGCCTCAGCCATCAGCATGCCCTGCATCACCATCGCCGCAACATCCTGCAGGCCATGGTCTTCGGTTTCGGTGAGGCCGTGCTCGGAGTCGAGCGCTGCCCGCATCACCGTCCAGCCGCCGTTGACTTCACCGATGCGGTAGAGGTCGTCGACTCGCACATCGCTGTAGAAGACGATGTTGGTGCGGTCACCGTCCAGCGTGCGGATGCCCTGGATCTCGATCCCGGGCGAGTCGAGCGGCACCAGAAACATGGTGAGACTCTGGTGTTTCGGTGCTTGCGGGTCGGTGTTGGTGAGCAGGAATACGTATTTCGCGTTCTGCGCGTTGGAGGTGAACATCTTGGAGCCATTAATGATCCAGCTAGACCCATCCGCCTCCCGTACCGCGCGGGTCTTGCAGGTGGCGACGTCCGACCCACCCTCCGGCTCGGTGTAACCCAGACACAACCGGATGTGGCCGGAAAGCACCCCCGGCAATACCTTCTCGGCGAGTTCCCGGGCCCCGAACTGTTGCACCAGGTGCGCAACCACCGATGTGGTGCCCCAGTGGTACCACGGTGTGTGCGCCCGCGCGATTTCCAGATTGAAGATCCGCCGGCGCACCGGACTGAACCCGCCGTCGGACTCGTCGTTCCAATCTGCGGCCAGATAGCCGGCTTCGCCGAGCGCTAGATGTACCTTCTCATCGAAGTTTTCGCCGAACTCACGATTCCGCGCCAACACCTCGGAGGTGACCAGCGACGTCACCAACGCCTGAGTCCGATCGTAGAAGGCCTGGTCGTCGGCGGAGAGTTCTACTCGCGAGAAGTCCATTCAGATCACATCGATCACCGAAGAGCGGAACCGGTCTATGGTTTCCAGGATGTGCGTCAGGCTGTCGCCGGGCAGATGCACCGTGACCCACGTAACACCCAGTGCTGCAAGCTTTTCCAGGCCACCCAAATAGGCATCGGCGTTGAAGTCGTCGGTCGCCGGATTGCCGCCGTCGAAGTTGGTGAACGTCACATCCACCGCCGACCAGTCGCGGCCCAGAGATTCACACCGGCGCCGCAGATCGTCGATACCGGAGGCGAGCTTGTCCATGGAGTCGATGGAGGCGGTGCCCGCGGTACGAGCCAGGCCCGCCGGTGCGGGAAATGGGCACCAGCCGTCGCCGAATTGAGCCACCCGTTGACGAGCCGTGGTCGTGTTGCCGCCCACCCAGATCGGCGGGTGCGGATGGCTCGAAGGGCGCGGATGCGCGGTGATGCCACGCGCGGTGAAATGCTTGCCCTCAAAAGAGATATTGTCAGACGTCCACACGGTGCGGATGACTTCGAGCGCTTCTTCGAACAACTCGGCACGCTCGTCGTAGTCCACACCGAGCGCGGCGAACTCCTTCTTGAGGTAACCGACTCCCACCGCCAGCGTGAAACGACCACCCGACAGCACGTCCAATGTTGCCCCGGACTTGGCCACCACGAACGGGTTTCGGTAGGGCAGCACCACGATGTTGGGGATCAACCGCAACGTCGTCGTCCGGGCGGCCGCATACCCGAGTGCGACAAAGGGATCCAGCGCATCGTGACCACCGGCCTCCAGCCAGCGCTGCGATGGCGCCGGGTGGTCGGTGAAGCCGAAGCCGTGTATACCGGCTTGTTCGACGGCAGCGGCGACCGTCGCGATACCGGCCCCAGAGATCAGCTCCGGGTTGTACGGATGACTGTGCATCGGGTGAGTGACGGTGAAACGCATGGGATTCAGAACCGTGCCCGTGCGTCGATCGACGTGTCGGTGGTGCGTAACGGGCGGATCAGTGCCTCTTGCGCGAAGGAGCACAGCAGCTCGCCGCCCTCGGTATGCACCGTGCCGCGCACATAGGACATCCCGGCACCCACTTGGGTGCTCTCGTGGCTGTAAAGCAGCCAGCCGTCCCAGCGCACCGGTTCATGGAATGAGACGAAGATCGACATCGGCGCGGTGGAGACGGTCAAGTGCGCCTGGGCGGTGCCGATGCCCTCATGGGCGCGCATAGTCGTTGAAATCCCCAGGTGGCCAGTGAAATACGCGATCAATGCCTTGGCGAGGTCGTCCCGGGAAGGGATCGGGTCGTAGTGCAACCAGGCGTGCAATTCAGGTGGTCCGACCTCGTCGGGACTGTTGACGTCGACCACGTCGACGAGGCGCAGTTCCCGACCGATCATCGGCATCTCCGACACGTTCGCGTCCGCGGGCGCGGCGACCTCGGGTCGCGGCTGGTGATGGCGAATCACGTCCTCGGTCGGGACATCGGTCAGAACCGTCACGACCACGCAGCGCTTCTGGTTCTGGTACACCGAGATGACCGCGGTCGCCGTCGACCTGCCCTCGTTGAGCACGTCGAGGACGAGTTCGATCGGCGGCCCGACCATGATCGCGCGGGCGAAGACCGCGTGCGCCGATCGCACCGACTTGCCCTGGAACCGGGTTGCCGCCGCCACAATCGCCTGGGCTACCACCTGGGTGCCTTCCACCACCTGCCGGCCGTCCTGCCCGGGCAGCCCGGTCTCGGCGGCGTAGCGATCAACTCCGTCGATGGCCTGCACGGCGAAAAGATCCAGCAGGCCCGCGACCGACCATTGGGCCTGGTCAGATTCTGTCGTCAATGCGTTCACCTCTTGCTCCGGCAGCTCTCGCCCAGCGTGACAGTTTGCGCATTGTTTGTAAAGCTAGGTAAGGGTCTGCGGCCACAACGCGCGTTGACAGCGATACCCGCAGTGCATGACACTTCTGCAGTGATTTGTAAAGGCTCGGCGGCGGCCCCGCTCGCCGACGGCTTTTGCTTCGGCGAGGGTCCGCGCTGGTTCGAGGGATTGCTCTGGTTCTCCGACATGCTCGGGGAAGCAGTTCACACCGTGGACATGCGCGGCTCCCTGACCACGGTGCCGTTGCCGGGTCGCACGCCTGCGGGTCTGGGGTTCCGGCCCGACGGCTCGCTGCTGATCGTGTCGACCGAAGACCGGGTGGTGCTGAGCTACGACGGCGAGGCCGTCGTCCCTGTCGCCGACCTCTCCGAGCTCGCCCCGGCCAGCCTCGGCGACATGGTCGTAGACGACTCCGGACGCGCCTACATCGGATCGCAGGCATTCCACGGCGGGCTGATCATCCGCCTCGATCCGGACGGCCGCGCCGTCGTCGTCGCCGACGACCTCGACTTCCCCAACGGGATGGTCATCACCGAAGACCGCAGGACCTTGATCGTCGCCGAGTCGGTCGGCCGGCGGTTGACCGCGTTCAGCATCGGGGACGACGGCGCCTTGCACGACCGCCGGGTCTTCGCCGACAATCTCGACGGTCCCCCGGACGGCATCGCGCTGGATGCGCAGGGTGGGGTGTGGGCGGCGATGACGCTGGCCCACCAGTTCGAACGGATCGTTGCCGGCGGCGAGGTGACTGACCGTGTTGACATGGAAGACCGGGTGGCGATCGCCTGCGCGTTGGGCGGCCCGGAGCGGCGCACCCTGTTTCTACTGTCGAGCACCGATGCTTATCCCAAGCGCTTGGTGGGCACCCGGCTGTCGCGGTTGGACGCCGTGCGGGTCGAGATTCCCGGCCTGCCCTGAACGTAAGGTCTGCCGTGACACGAAAAGGTGAATGAATGTCCGACTCGTATTACGAGCTGATAGGCGATGGCGCGCACGGCGAGCAGTTCCGGGCCACCGACCTGGCTCGGGGCACCTGGTCGGCCACGATCCAGCACGGTGCGCCGGTGTCGGCGTTGCTGGTGCGCGGGTTGGAGCGTTGCGAGGCGCGCGACGACACCCGGCTGAGTCGCGTCGTCGTCGACCTGCTGGGCCCGGTCCCTGCCGACGGCGACCTGTGGATGCGATCCCGGATCGAGCGCGGGGGCAAGCAGATCGAACTGGTGACCGCCGAGATGCTGGCGCCGGGTCCCGACGGGCAGCCCCGGCCGGTGGCCCGCGCCAGCGGTTGGCGACTGCAACAACTCGGCACACAGGCGGTCGCGCACGCGTCGATCCTGTTGCCGCGCCCACGATCCGAGGCGCGCGAACGCAACATGAAGGCGCAGGGCTGGGACCGCAATTACGTGCACAGCCTGGAATGGCTGTGGCTGACCGAGCCGCTGGCCCCGGGGGGCGGTGAATCCTGGATCAGACCGATCGCCGACCTGGTCGCCGGTGAGGCGATGACCCCGCTGGAACGGTTGTTCGCGGTGGCTGACTGCGCCAACGGCATCGGCAGCACGCTGGACATCAGCAAATGGACTTTCCTCAACACCGATCTGGCGGTGCACGTGTTCCGGGTCCCGGACGGGGACTGGATCGGGATCCGAGCGGAGACAAGTTACGGGCCCGACGGGATCGGCACGACGATCGGGTCATTGTTCGACGAAACGGGTGCGGTCGGGGCCATCCAGCAGTCGGTGCTGGTACGGCCCCGACCGCCTAAGCCGCCGAAGGTGCAGTCATGACTCAAGCCTCTGAAATGGACACCTTCGAGTCCGACAGTTCCACGCGACTGCGCATCCTGGCGGCCACCGCTGAGGTGCTGGCGCGCAGCGGCAAGACCAAGCTCAGCCTCTCCGAGGTCGCCACCCAGGCCGGGGTGTCCAGGCCTACGCTGTACCGCTGGTTTGCCTCCAAAGAGGAGCTGATGTCGGCGTTCTCCCGCTACGAACGCGAGGTCTTCGAAAGCGGCATAGCTAAAGCCACCGCCGGGCTCAAGGGTGTCGAAAGACTCGACGCCGCAATGCGATTCATCGTTGACTTCCAATATTCCTACTCCGGTGTGCGGATGGTCGACATCGAACCCGAACACGTCATCTCGCAAATGGGTGGGGTGATCCCGGAGATGCGCGCAGGCCTGCAACGGCTAATCCCGGGCCCCAACGCCGCGGTCAAGGCAGCAACGGTCATTCGAATCGCCATCTCGCACTACGTGGTTCGCAGCGACGACGCCGACCAGTTCCTGGCGCAGTTGCGGCACGCCGTCGGCATCAAGAACACCGACTAGCCCGGCAACCTCGGTGCGCGAGCAGACGCAAAAGCCCCCTGAGGGGGCGCTTTTTAGGGGCTTTTACGTCTGCTCGCGCGAGAACAGCACCGCCGCATTGAGATAACCCGTCGGGTCCAACGCCGCCTTCAGTGTCCGCATCGCCGCGATATCCGCCGCCTCGCGGGACATACCCAGATACGGCCGCTTGCGGGTGCCGACCCCGTGCTCGGAGCTGACGTTGCCACCGCACCCGGCGACCAGGTCCATCATCTGCGCATACAGCTCGTCCTCGCGGTCCGCCGGAAAGCGCAACACGTTGAAATGCAGGTTGCCCTCGCCGACGTGGCCGAACAGCAACGGCAGCGCCTCGGAAACCGAACCGGTCACCAACTCCACTGCCCTACAGGCGAAATCAGAGATCGCCGACAACGGCAGCGACACGTCGAACTTCAGCGGCGGCCCGTGCCCGCCCAATACCTCGGCCAGTGATTCCCGGACACGCCACAACCGTTGCTGCGCAGCCACATCCACGCCCACCGCCGGCTCCCCGCACAACCGCACTCCGTCGAGCAACTCAGCCAACCGCTCGCTCTGATCATGGTCGGCGGCCAACTCCACCAGCAGCAACCAGTCACCGGGCACCGGCGGAGGCACCCCGAGCTCGGACTGGACCAGCGCGGCGGCCCGGCCGTCGATCATCTCCAACGCGGCGATCCCGTCGACCTCGGCGAACTGCCGGCCAACGTCGACCAGCTCCGCGAGATCGTCGAACCCGCAGACCGCCGTCACCCGGTGCGCCGGGGTCGGGTGCAGCCGCAGGTCCAGCGCGGTGATGACGCCCAGGGTGCCTTCGGCGCCGACGAACAGCGCGGGCAGGTCGTAACCGGTGTTGTCCCGGCGCACCCGGCTGTGCCGGCGCAGCACTGTCCCGTCGGGCAGCGCCACGTCCAGACCGACGATCTGCTCGCCCATGTTGCCGTAGCGCACCGTGCGTAACCCGCCGGCATTCGTCGAAGCCATCCCGCCGACGGTCGCGGTAGCGCGGGCCGCCAGGTCGACGCCGAACACCAGGCCCGCCGCCGAAGCGGCCTGCTGCACCGCCGCCAGGGTGGCTCCGGCACCGGCCGCCACCCGGCGTTCCGACGAGTCGACATCACCTACGGCACAGAGCCTTTCGGTGGACAACAACACGTCGTCGTGCTCGGGAACGGCGCCGGCCACCAGCGAGGTCCGGCCACCCTGCACGGTCACGAAGGCGCCGGCATCGCGGCACACCCGCAGCACCTGCGCGACCTCGTCGGCCGAACCCGGGCGTACCAGCGCGCTGGCACGACCGCGGTACCGTCCGGTGTGGTCGACGCTGCGACCGGCGAGCACGTCGGGATCGGTGACGACGTGATTGGCGCCCACCACATCCCGCAACGCGCCGGCCAGACCCGCCGCGGTCATCCAGCGCTGAAATCTTTATGGTTCACGTCGGTCACCAAGCCGCCGTCCATGATGAACTCGCTGCCCGTCGCGTAGGACGCCTCGTCGCTGGCCAGGAAAACCACGAAGGTCGCCACTTCGCGCGCCTCGGCGGGACGTCCCAGCGGAATGGTGACCATGTCCTCGGGCAGGTGGGCGGTCATCGGGGTGCGGATGAAGCCGGGGTGCAGCGAATTCACCCGGATGTTGAGCGGCGCCAGTTCCAGTGCCGCCGACTTGGTGATGCCCCGCACCGCCCACTTGGACGCGACGTACGGATGCACCATCGGCGCGCCCCGGATCCCTTCGATCGAGGACACGTTGATGATGGACCCGCCGCCGGCCTCGGTCATCGGGTCGACGGCCGCGCGCATGCCCAGGAAGGTGCCGGTCAGATTGACGTCGAGCACCTGCTGCCACTTGTCCATCCGGAACGCGCGCAACGGCCCGGCCGCGACGATGCCGGCATTGTTGACCAGCACGTCGAGCTTCCCGAATTCGCCGGTCGCGGTGGCGACCGCTGCTTCCCACTGGTCCTGTTGGGTGACGTCGAGGTGGACGTAGCGCGCCGAGTCACCGATTGCTTCGTTGATTTCGGAGGCCAGTGCGCTGCCCTCGTCGTCTCGGATGTCGCCGATCACCACCTTGGCGCCTTCGGCGGCCAGCAGCCGCGCGTCCTCGGCGCCCATTCCGCGGGCGCCGCCGCTGATCAGCGCGACCTTGCCCTCGACCCGTCCCGGTCGTTCCATTGAGAGTCCTTTCGGTTATGTGGCGACTGGATCCGGCGGCGCGAACAGGCCCGTGCCGGTGACCAGCGGCAGGTCCAGCGTGTTCCGAATGCCGGGTGGGGCGGCGATCACATCCGGGATGGAGTTGACGATGCGGCCGGCAGCGCCGGCGATCGCGGCGTGGTTGTGGTCGCCCTTGCGGCTGGTCGGCACGATGTCCACGGCGTACGACGGTTCGCCGGTGATCTCGACCCGGTACGAGCCGGTGCCCGCGGCGGGCTGCGGAAGATCCGGCCGCAGATCCGGACGCAGCCGGGTGATGTGCTCGATGACGATGGCCGGGTGTCCCTTGACCAGGCCGCGTATCTCGAACTGCAGGACCGCGACGGTGCCCTCGGCCACGTGGCCGACGGCGATGTCGAAGTCCTCCGGCGCCGGTTCACGTTGGTAGGACTCGGTGATCTCGTCGACCTCGATGCCCAGGCCGGCCGCCAACTGTCGGATCGCGGTTCCCCAGGCGATGCTGAGCACACCCGGTTGCAGCAGCATCGGAATCTCGTCCATGGGCCGGGCGAACCCCATGTAGTGCATCACTTCCGCGCCGTTGTAGCTGGCATAGTCGTGGATCTCCATGCACCGCACCTGCTCGATGCGCTGGCAGGTGCCGGCCAGTGCGAACGGGACCAGGTCGTTGGCGAAGCCAGGGTCCACGCCGGTGATGAAAATACTCGAATTGCCCTGCTGCGCAGCGGCTTCCACCCGACCGATGTACTTCTCGGGCATCACGCCCCACGGGTACTGCAGCAGCCCGGGCGACGACCCGACGACGTTGATCCCGGCGGCCAGGATGTTCATCACGTCGGCCATCGCGTCCGGCAACCGGGTGTCACCCATGGCGCAGTACACGATGCAGTCGGGTCGGGTGGCCAGCAGTGCGTCGAGGTCGTCGACGGCTTTGATCCCGGTCTCCGCCGGGGCGTCCAGGCCGACTCCGCAGAGTTCGCCGGCATCCTTACCGACTTTTCCCGGAGTGGACACGCATACCCCGGTCAACTCGAACGTCGGATTGGTGATGAGTCCGGCCAGCGCCAACCCGCCGACATTTCCGGTGCCGACATGGGCGACACGAATCGCCATGACTGTCCTTCCGTCCGTAGGGCCCAGAAGAGATCCGAACTTTTCCAGACAGTAGTCCATAATTTTTGAAGGGGTTCCGATGGCACTGCTGTCGCGAAACGCCGAAATACCCGGCGGCACCGTTCTACCCTCTGAGGGTGCCTACTACCCGCGGTCTCGGGTAGGGGAAGGACGGGGGAAATGTCCTACTTGCTTGCCACGACCGACACGCTCGCAGCTGCGGCCACCGACGTAGACGGCATCGCCGCGGCCATCCAGGCGGCCAACGCCGCAGCCGCCGGCCCCACGTCGGGACTGCTCGCCGCGGCCGGTGATGAAGTTTCGGCCGCCGTCAGCGCGCTGTTCAACGCCTACGGCGCCGAATACCAGGCAGTCGTGCGCCAGCTGGGCGCCTTCCAGAGCGAATTCACCCGCACGCTGGCCGCAGCCAGCAATGCCTACGCACAGGCCGAGGCTGCGGCGGTCCAGGCACTGGTCGGCCCCACGACGGGAGCGGCGCTGCCGGCGGCAGCCACCAACGTCGCGCTGATCATGGGCGGCACCAACAATCCGCTGCCCATTCAGGAGTACATCGACGACATCCGCACGAATTGGCTCGGCAGACTTTATTCGGGCGTACCTTCCTTCGGCTTACTCACTCCGCAACAGTTCTGGCCGGTCACCCCCGACATCGGCACCATGACGTACAGCCAGTCGGTCGCCAAAGGTGTCGCCGCGTTGCACAGCGCGATCCAATCGCAGATCGGTTTCGGCAACAGTCCCGTCGTGTTCGGCTATTCGCAGAGCGCGTCGATCATCAACAACGAGATCCTGAACCTCATGGCGAACGGCTCGCCGTACCACGATGAGCTGTCGTTCATCATGGCGGCAGCCGGAAACAACCCGAACGGGGGCCTGCTGGCCCGCTTCCCCGGCTTCTACCTGCCCATCCTGGACGTGCCGTTCAACGGCGCGACGCCGGCCAACAACCCGTACGAGACCCTGATCTACACCGCGCAATACGACGGCGTCGCGCATGCGCCGCAGTACCCGACCAATATCCTGGCCGACGTCAACGCGCTGATGGGCTACTTCTACGTGCACAACCAGTACCCGACGTTGAATCCTCTGGACGCGGTCCAGCTGCCCACCTCGCCCGGCTACGACGGTGCCACCAAGTACTACATGTTCCTGACGCAGGATCTGCCGCTGCTACAACCGATCCGCGACATCCCCTACGCCGGTCCGCCGATCGCCGACATCTTCCAGCCGGCCCTGCGGGTGATGGTCGACCTGGGCTATTCCGACTACGGCTACGCCGACCTGCCGACTCCGGCCGGGTTGATCAACATCCCGAACCCGTTTGCCGTCGCGTACCACCTGGGCCAGAGTCTGTGGATGGGCCCCTACGGCGCGGCGGTGGAGATCGGCGTGGAGGCCGGGTTCTGGGGTCCCGAGCACTTCCCGGACGCCTATCCCTGGGTCCCCTCGACCAACCCCGGCCTGAACTTCTACCTCGGTCCGCAGTTCAGCCAGCCGCCGGTGACGCTGCTGTCGACGGTCGGGGGCGCGCTGGGCAACGTCCTGCACATCATCCCGCCGATCTTCAACTGAGCAGGACGGTCACGGTCCCAGCGGAGCGGTGGTGCGGATCCCCTCGTCGCGAATCAGACCGCGCAGCAGCGCCGTGCTGAACTCGGCGGCGATCTCCTTGGCCGACCGCCGTCCACTCGGCCGCAACCAGCGGTAGCTCCCCAGCGTCATCCCGATATAGCCGAGCGCCAGCACGTGCGAGTCGCACTCGTAGAACTCGCCGCTGGCGACCCCCCGGTCGATCAGGCCGTGCACGTGCTCGTAGACCTGGGCTTCCTTCTCGCGGACCTCGGCCACCTGTTCGCTGGTGAACCACTCGGTGATGTAGGGCTGTTCCTGGAAGTACACCGCGGCCCGCTCCGGGTTGCTGGCGATGCCCATCAGCAGCCGGACGGTGTACTGGTACAGCGCTTCCCGGGCGGTCCAGGTCGGATCGTCGTGCACCGCGGCCAGGGTGCCCTCGGCCGCCTGACGGTAGATGTCGAACAGGATCAGCGACTTGCTGGCGTAATAGTGATAGACGGTCGCCTTGTTCAGGCCGATCACGTCGGCGACGTCGTCCATCCGGGTGCCGTGATAGCCACGGGCGGCGAACAGCTTGGTCGCAACGGCCAGCAACTCTTCGCGGCGTGTCAGGCCAGTTTCGGACGGCATCGGTACTCGCTATTCGTCACTGCCGCCCCGGTCGAACAGCACCCGGCGCGACATTTACCAATCAACTGGTTGGACAGTTTACGGGCGATGCCGCCTGTCGCTGCGACCCGGATGGGACTAGACTCGATTTTCGGACCCAGTCGCGACGAGAGAGGCGAAGGAATGGACCCCACTCCTGACTACGACGGCAGCGACGAGATCGAGTTCTTCTTCAGCTATCTGACCTGGGGTTTGCGCGGGGTGGAGTCCGGCAACGGCTACCCGCCGCCGGCCTACCCGCCCGTCTAGAGCTACAGCGCTTTCAGTTCCTCGGCGACCTCGGTCACCGATTTCTTCGCGTCCCCGAACAGCATCGTGGTGTTGTCACCGAAGAACAGTGGGTTCTCGATGCCGGCGTAACCCGATGACATCGAACGCTTGAGCACGATCACCGAACGGGCCTCGTCCACGTTGAGGATCGGCATCCCGTAGATCGGACTGGACGCGTCGTTGCGCGCCGCCGGGTTGGTGACGTCGTTGGCGCCGATCACGATCGCGACATCCGTCCGGCTGAACTCGCCGTTGACGTCGTCCATCTCCTTCATCGCGTCGTATTCGACGTCGGCTTCGGCCAGCAGGACGTTCATGTGGCCCGGCATCCGGCCGGCCACCGGGTGGATCGCGTACTTCACCTCGACGCCCTTGGCCTCGAGCAGCGACGCCATCTCCTTGACCGCGTGCTGGGCCTGCGCGACCGCGAGCCCGTAACCCGGCACCACGATCACCTGATTGGCGTAGGCCATCTGGATCGCGGCGTCGGCTGCGGAGGTGGACTTCACGGTGCCCTGCTCGCCGCCCGGACCGGCCGCCGCGCCGCCGTCACCGCCGAACGAGCCGAACACGATCGCCGGGATGGATCTGTTCATCGCGACCGCCATCAGGTTGGTCAGGATCGAACCCGAGGCGCCCACGATCATGCCGGCGACGATCATCGCGGTGTTGTTCAGCGCCAGACCCGCAGCAGCCGCCGACAATCCGGTCATCGCGTTGAGCAGCGAGATCACCACCGGCATGTCCGCGCCGCCGATCGGGAACACCACGAACAGCCCCATCACGCCCGCGAAGGCCAACACCAACAGGATCCACCAGACCGGCCGGCCCGGGGTCAGCCCGAGGTAGACCGCAACGCCGACCGCGCCGAACAACAGCACGATGTTGGAGAGCTGGAAGAGCTTGGCCGACGCCACCAGCCGCTTCTCCACGTTCTTGGGGATCGACTCCTGCAGCTTCAAGAACGCCACCAGCGAACCCCAGAACGACACCGACCCGATGATCGCGGCGAACAGTGATCCGACGACCAGCGCGACGGTCGGCGACTGGTCCGGCCGGAAGACCGAGAAACCTTTGGTCTCAATGAATTCCGACCAGGCGATCAAGGCGACAGTGCCGCCGCCGACGCCGTTGAACAGCGCCACCAGCTGCGGCATAGCGGTCATCTTGGTCTTCTTGGCGGGTGGCACACCCAGCACCACGCCGATGGTCAGGCCCGCGGCAATCAGTATCCAGTTGAACGGCGCGGTGTCGCGCACCTTGATCAGCGTCGCGACCACAGCGATGCCCATACCGACCGCGGCGATCCAGTTGCCGCGCACCGCGGTTTTCGGGCCGGTCAGGCCGGACAGGCCGTAGATGAACAACGCGAACGCCGCGATATAGAGGACGTCCACGCCGTAGTTGACGTTCTGCGCGCTCATTTGACGGCTTCCTTGTCGGGCGCGGGCTTGCGCGACTTGAACATGCCCAGCATCCGGTCGGTCACCAGGAAGCCACCGATCACGTTCAGGGTGCCGAAGATCAGCGCGACGAACGCGATCGCCCGCACCCCCCAGCCGGCGTCGGCGGGCAGTTCACCCAGCACCAGCAGCGCACCGAGCACCACGATGCCGTGAATGGCGTTGGTGCCCGACATCAGCGGCGTGTGCAAGGTGTTGGGCACCTTGGAGATGACCGCGAATCCGACGAACCCGGCGAGCACCAGGATCGCCAGGTTGGCCAACAGCTGGTCGTACATCTAGGAGTCCTCCCCGGTGGTTCGGGTCACGCACGAGCCTGCGACGACCTCGTCGTCGAAGTCCGGCGCCAGCTTGCCGTCCTTGATCAGCAGCTCCAGCAGCGCGGTGATGTTCTTGCTGAACAGTTCGCTGGCGTGCTCGGGCATGGTGGCCGGCAGGTTCAGCGGCGACGCGATCGTCACGTCGTGCTTGACCACGGTCTGCCCCGGCTCGGTGAGCTCGCAGTTCCCACCGGTCTCGCCGGCCAGGTCCACCACCACGCTGCCGGGCTTCATCGCCTCGACCGCAGCAGCGGTCACCAGGCGCGGCGCCGGGCGGCCCGGAACCAGCGCGGTGGTGATCACCACGTCGAAACCGCTGATCGCCTTCTCCAGCTCTTTCTGCTGCTGGGCGCGTTCTTCGTCGGTGAGTTCGCGGGCGTACCCGCCCTCGCCGGCGGCGTCGATGCCGATGTTGAGCCACTGGGCGCCCACCGAGCGCACCTGGTCGGCCACCTCGGGACGCACGTCGTACCCGGTGGTCCGGGCGCCCAGCCGCTTGGCTGTGGCCAACGCCTGCAGTCCGGCTACCCCGACGCCTAGCACCAGCACGGTCGCCGGCTTCACGGTGCCCGCCGCGGTGGTCAACATCGGGAAGAACCGGGTGGACTCCGAGGCGGCCAGCAGCACGGCTTTGTAGCCGGCGACGTTGGCCTGCGACGACAGCGCATCCATGGCCTGGGCACGCGAGATGCGCGGGATCGCCTCGAGCGCGAACGCCTGCACCCCGGCCTGCTTGAGGGCACCGATCGCGTTCTCGGCATTACGCGGCGCGAGGAAACCGATCAGGGTCTGCCCGTCCCGCAGCTTGCCGACCTCCTCGGCGGTGGGTGGTGCCACCTTGACCACGATGTCGGCGGCCCAGGCATCGCCGATGCTGGCGCCGGCGTCGGTGTAGAGCTCGTCGGGCAGCAGCGCCCGCTCACCCGCGCCGGATTCGACCACGACGGCTGCGCCGCTTTTCACCAGTCCTGCGACCGCCTTGGGGACCAGCGCGACCCGGCGCTCGTCGACTCCGGACTCGGCGACGACCCCGACCTTCACGAGTCCCGTCTGCGCTTCTGTCATGGCGCGTACATCTACTTCCCTCATAGGTTGGGGTGGACCCCGATTAGATTGCTCAGACACCCTACGGGACTGTTCGGCCGCCCAAGAAACGCGACTACCAGAGCGGTATTTCGCTGTCGTGCTGGACCGCCGGGCGCGGACCGAAGATTCGCCGCTGCGCTTCGGTGATCGGTACGTCGTTGATGCTCGCTTCGCGCCGCGCCATCAGACCGTCGGCGGTGAACTCCCACAACTCGTTGCCATAGCTGCGAAACCATTGGCCGGTGCGGTCGCGGCATTCGTATTGGAATCGCACGGCGATGCGGTTGTCGTGGAAACTCCACAAGCTCTTGCGCAGCGAATAGTCGAGTTCGCGCTGCCACTTGCGGGTCAGGAATTCCACTATCTGCGCGTGGCCGACGAGGTGCTCGTCGCGGTTTCGCCACTGCGAGTCGGCGGTGTAGGCCAAGCTCACCCGGTCGGGATCGCAGGTGTTCCAGGCATCCTCCGCGGCTTGCACTTTCAGTTGCGCCGTAGCGGCGGTGAACGGCGGAAACGGCGGGCGGGGCTCGGTCATGACCACCATTCTTCCCCGCGAGCAGACGCAGAATCGCACAAATCCTGCCTGCCACATGCGATTCTGCGTCTGCTCGCCAGCGGGAGGTACCCCTACCCCGCGGCGGAGCGGATTGTCATATCGTGGCGGTCATGGACTTCGCGATGTCGGCCAAAGGCAGCGACTACCACAAGAAATTGTCCGACTTCATGACGGAGCACGTGTTTCCGGCCGAGGCCGAATACGACAGGTACCGGCACGAAGCCGGCCCCAATGACCACAGCGTGCCGCCGGTGGTCGAAGACCTCAAGATCAAGGCCCGCGAGCGTGGCCTGTGGAACCTGTTCCTGCCGGCCGAGTCCGGACTGACGAACCTGGAGTACGCGCCGCTGGCCGAGCTGACCGGCTGGAGCCTGGAGATCGCGCCCGAGGCGCTGAACTGCGCGGCGCCGGACACCGGCAACATGGAGACGCTGCACCTGTTCGCCACCGAGCAGCAGCGCAAGGACTGGCTGGAGCCGCTGCTCAACGGTGAGATCCGCAGCGCGTTCTCCATGACCGAGCCGGCGGTGGCCAGCAGCGATGCCCGCAACATCGAGACGTCGATCGTGCGCGACGGCGCCGACTACGTGATCAACGGCCGCAAATGGTGGACGTCGGGTGCGGCAGACCCGCGCTGCAAGATCCTGATCGTGATGGGCCGCACCAATCCGGAGGCCGCCAGCCATCAACAGCAGTCGATGGTCCTGGTTCCGATCGACACCCCCGGGGTGACCGTGGTGCGCTCGACGGGCGTGTTCGGCTGGCAGGACCAGCACGGGCACTGTGAGATCGTCTACGACAACGTGCGGGTGCCCGCCACCAACCTGCTCGGTGAGGAAGGCGCGGGCTTCGCGATCGCCCAGGCCCGGCTGGGTCCGGGCCGCATCCATCACTGCATGCGTGCCCTCGGCGGCGCCGAACGGGCGCTGGCGCTGATGGTGCACCGGGCCAACACCCGGATTGCATTCGGCAAGCCGCTGGCCGACCAGGGACTGGTGCAGCACGCAATCGCCAAGTCCCGCAACGAGATCGACCAGGCGCGCCTGCTGTGCGAGAAGGCGGCCTGGACCATCGACCAGCACGGCAACAAGGCCGCTCATCTGCTGGTCTCACAGATCAAGGCGGTTGCCCCGCAGGTGGCCTGCGACGTCATCGACCGCGCCATCCAGGTGCACGGTGCCGCCGGCGTCTGCGACGACACGCCACTGGCCCGGCTGTACGGCTGGCACCGCGCCATGCGCATCTTCGACGGTCCCGACGAGGTGCACATGCGCACCATCGCGCGCAAAGAGCTCGGCGGGGAGCAGTCCGCGCTCGCCGCGGCGGTCACCCGCCATGGCTGACGGCCTGCGAGAGTTGCCGGGCGCGTGGAATTTTCGCGACGTCTCCGACACGGTCCCGGCGCTGCGTCCGGGCCGGTTGTTCCGGTCCAGTGAGCTGAGCAGCCTCGACGACGACGGCCGCGCGATACTGCGGCAACTGGGCATCACCGACGTCGCCGACCTGCGCGCGGCCCGGGAGGTGGCCCGGCGAGGTCCGGGACGCGTGCCCGCCGGCGTCGAGGTCCACCTGCTGCCGTTTCCCGACCTCGCCGACGACGACAAGGCAGCCGACGCCGGCACCGACGACGAGGCGCCGCACGAGTCGGCATTCAAGCGGTTGATGATCGAGGGTGAATCCGACGAGTCGGACGAGGCCATCGAGGCCAAAGCCGTCCGCTACATGACCGACGAATACCGCCAATTCCCCACCCGCAACGGGGCGCAACGCGCGGTGCACCGGGTTTTCACCCTGCTGGCCTCCGGCCAGCAGGTCCTCACCCACTGCTTCGCCGGCAAGGACCGCACGGGTTTCGTGGTCTCCACCGTCCTGGCGGCGGTCGGGCTGGACCGTGACGTCATCATCACCGACTACCTGCGCAGCAACGACGCCGTCGCCACGCTGCGCGACCGGATCAGCGACATGATCG
This sequence comes from Mycobacterium sp. NGS29, assembly GCF_059812965.1. NCBI lineage: Bacteria > Bacillati > Actinomycetota > Actinomycetes > Mycobacteriales > Mycobacteriaceae > Mycobacterium > Mycobacterium sp. NGS29. Next base: position 71,099 of record NZ_JCALDR010000010.1, on the reverse strand, counting down.
CGCAGCGCACCGACGTCGAACTGACTCCCGAGGTGGAGACGTTCACCAAAGCCCGGCTCTCCGACGGGGTGCTGGGGGTGCGAGCCGAATACCTCGAGGCGGCATGGCAATCGATCGACGAGTCACACGGGTCGCTGGACGGTTATCTGCGTGACACGGGAATCACCGAGGACGATGTGGCCCGGCTGCGGAGTGCGCTGCTGGGCTGAGCTCCCTATGAGCTCGGCCAAAGCCCGGACAGCCCGGCGGGATTCGCCCTACCCTCTACGCAGGAGGGAGTCAGCTTGTCTCACGTATTCGCACAACCGCCCGTATTGACTGCAGCCGCAACCGAGTTGGCCGGGATCGGCTCGGCCGTCGGGGATGCCGCCGCGCTCGCCGCTGCACCGACCACCGGCATCCTGACCGCCGCGGCGGACGAGGTGTCGGCCGCCATCGCCAACTTCTTCGGTGGCTTCGGGCTCGAATTCCAAACTGTCAGCGCCAATTTCGGCCTGCTCTACGACGGATTCGTGCAGCGGCTCAACGCCACCGTGGCGTACTACACCAACGCCGAGGCGATCAATGTCGCTCAGCTGGTCCAGGGCGCGACGGGTGGGCTCCCCAACCCGCCGACCGGCCCGGCCGTCCCGATCGGGAATGTGGCGATCATCATGGGCGGGACCGGCACGCCGATACCGGGACCCACGTACGTCAATGCCGTCTATGACCTGTTCGTGGCGCCCTTCAACCCGCCTGCCGTCAAGATACCGCTGGCCACACCCGAGCAGCTCTACCCCATCACCGGCGTGCGGTCGCTGCCGCTGGCCACCTCCGTGCAGCAGGGGTTGGAGATTCTCAATGCCTCCGTCTCGGAGCAACTCGCCGCCGGAAACCACGTCACCGTCTTCGGCTACTCCCAGAGCGCCATCATCTCGTCGCTGCTGATGCAGCACTACATCTCGCTGGGTCCGAACATGCCGAACCCGGACCTGATCAACTTCGTCCTCACCGGCAACGAGATGAACCCCAATGGCGGGATCCTGGCCCGCATCCCGGGCTTGAACATCTCCACCATCGGCCTGCCGTTCTACGGCGCCACCCCCGACGGCCCCTATCAGACGACCACCTACACGCTGGAATACGACGGCTTCGCCGACTTTCCGCGCTACCCGCTGAACATCCTGGCCGACATCAACGCGGTGTTCGGCATCCTCACGGTGCACACCACGTACGCGGATCTGACCCAGGCCCAGATAGATTCGGCCATTCTGCTGCCGACCGAGAGTCCGACGAACAACGAGTACTACATCATCCCGCATCCCGATCTGCCGCTGCTGGACCCGGTACGGGCGATCCCGGTGATCGGCCCGCCGCTGGCGGCCCTGGTGCAACCCGACCTGAAGGTCTTCGTCAACCTCGGGTACGGCGACCCGAACTACGGCTATTCCACCAGCCCGGCCAACGTACCCACCCCGTTCGGACTGTTCCCCAACGTGCCGCCCGGCGTCATCTTCGATGCCCTGGTCGCCGGGACCAACCAGGGCATCAACGACTTTGCCGCCGCGTTGCCGGTTGCGCTCAGCACGCCGCCGGTGATCCCCACCCCCGCGTTCCCGCCGCTGATCCAGGCCTACCTGCCGGACCCGCCGCCGAGGGTGCCGGCGACCCCGGTGAACATCGCCAACACGTTCGCTTCGGTGGTGTCCACCGGCTACTCGGTGCTGCTGCCGACGGCCGACCTGGCCACCGCGTTCGCCACCACCCTGCCGGCCTACGACGCGACCCTGTTCGTGAGCCAACTACTGCAGGGCAACATCAGGGAAGCGATCGAACTTCCACTGGCGGCGACGGCCGGATTGGCGGCGCTGGGCGGCATGATCGAATTCATCGCGGTGGTGGAAGCGGCGGCGGAAATTGCTCAGGACCTGCAGAGTCTCTCCTTCTGAGACCGGCCGGGCGTTGATCTCAATTCGGTTGCGCAGCAACAAATCACCGTAAAACGCCGATGTTTCCGGGTGTTCCCCCTACGCTTGCGCCTGGGTTCAGGGGTCAGCGCAGCCTGACGGTCGGGAAAGGGTGTGGCCTTGTCGTATCTATTCGTTGAGCCGGAAATCGTCACGGTGGCGGCCGCGCAGGTGGCAGAGGTCGGCTCCGCGATCGGCGCCGCCAGCGCCGCCGCGGCTGCGCCCACCTCGAACCTGCTGGCGGCGGCCGCCGACGAGGTGTCCGCGGCCGTCGCGAATTTCTTCGGCGCGTTCGGGCGCGAGTACCAGGACCTCCTCACGCAGCTGACCGGATATCAGAACCAATTCCAGCGGACAATAACCGCAGCGGCGACCGCGTACTCCACCACCGAGGTGGCGGCGGCCGCGGCCCTGCCTTGGCTTCCCAACGACGTGTCGCTGTTCATGAGCGGGACCGGGGTCCCGATCGTCACGTCACAGTTCATCCAGAAGGCCAACGACCTCTATGTCGGCGCCACCGGCCTACTGCGCGGACTCAACACTCCTGAGGAGCTGTATCCGCTGACCGGAGTCAGGAGCCTGTACTTCAACAAGTCAGTCGATCTGGGACTGACCATTCTCGACAACGCCGTCTTCGAGCAGATCCAGCAGGGAAAGACCGTCACTGTTTTCGGGGTTTCGCAGAGCGCGGTCATCTCGTCGTTGTACATGCGGAATCTCGCTGCGGGTCTGACGAGTTTCGGAGCCAACCCGCCGGGGGCGGGGGAACTCAACTTCCTGTTGGCCGGCAACGAGATGAATCCGAATGGCGGTCTGCTGTCGCGCTTCCCGGGCCTGTCGATGACGAGTCTGGGCCTGGACTTCTACGGCTCCACCCCGTCGGACACCATCTACCCGACCAAGATCTACACACTGGAATACGACGGCTTCGCCGATTTCCCCAAGTACCCGCTGAACATCGTCGCCGACCTCAATGCGATCGCCGGCATCATCTATGTCCACCCGACGTATTTGTCGCTGACGCAGGCGCAGGTCGCGAACGCCATTCAGCTGACGCCGTCGCCGGGCTATACCGGCAACACCGAGTACTACATCATCCCGACCGAACACCTGCCACTGCTCCAACCGCTGCGCGCGATACCCGGCATCGGCAATCCGTTGGCCAATCTGCTGGAGCCGACTACGCGGGCGATCGTCAACCTCGGCTATGGCGACCCGGCCTATGGCTACTCCACCAGCCCGCCGGACGTACCAACCCCGTTCGGCCTGTTCCCCGAGGTGGCTCCGAGCACTGTCTTCAACGCGCTGACAGCCGGGGTGCAGCAGGGGGTCACCAATTTCAGCTCCGACGTGCAGGTGCTGCTCAGCCAGCCGCCCGTGGTGCCGACGCTGGACCTGCCCATCCCGACCGCGCTGCCGTCGCCGTCGACCATCGCCAACACGGTGGCGTCGATCATCTCGACCAACTACAGCGTGCTGCTGCCCACCGCCGACATCGGGCTGTCCATGGTGACCTCGCTGCCCGCCTACAACCTGCAACTGTTCACCGAACAACTCGCGCAGGGCAACCTGATCAATGCGATCGGCTATCCGATTGCCGCCGACATCGGCTTGGCGACGGTGGCCGGCGGCGTCGAAGTCCTGGTGATCGCCGAGGCGGCGGTGAACACGATCCGCGACATCCAGTCCCTTTTCGCCTGAAAGATCCCGTCGGATATTTAGTCGGCAAAAGCAGTATGCGGTTGACCTGACCGTTCTAGTCTGACAAGTGCCGAGCTCGCTGGTGTCCTCAGCGCCGGGTTATCGAGCTCAGCTCCGCAACGAAATACCCTGGCCGTGAAGGGACTTCGCCGTGTCGCAGCTGACCGTGCAACCGTCATCGATTACCGCCGCCGCAGAGAACCTGGCCGGTATCCGAGCCGCTCTGGCAGAAGCCAACGCTGCCGTCGCCGGACCGACCACCAGTCTGCTGGCCGCAGCTGCCGACGAGGTGTCCGAGGCCGCGGCCCAATTGTTCGGTGTGTTCGGGCTGGAGTACCAGCAGATCGTCGGTCAAGCCGCGGCGTACCACGCGGAGTTCAACCGTGCCCTGGCCGCGGCCAGCCTTGCCTACGCGGAAGCCGAGCTGGCCAGTGCGGCAGCGCTGGCGGCACCGTCGCCGATCGAGGCGTTATTCGCCCCGCTGCTCGCACCGTTCCAGTCGCTCTTCGGACCGCCCGCCATTTCGGGCGGAACTCCGGTGACCGCGCCCCAGGTGTTGCCGTCAACCGACGTGGCGCTGATCATGACCGGCAGCGGTACGCCGATTCCCACGCTGGCCTACATGGCGAGTGTGCGGCCCTGGATTGCAGCCACGCTCACCCAGGGTCTGTTGATACCGCTCAACACCCCCGAGGGGCTGTATCCGCTGACCGCGATCAAGGATCTGCCCCTCAACATCTCCGTCGACCGTGGCGTCGAGATGCTGCACAACGCGCTCTTCTCCCCCACCGGGCTGATCACCAACAACCAGAGCGTTTCGGTACTGGGTTACTCGCAGAGCGCCGCATTGTCCTCGATCGAGTTGCGCAACCTGGTTGCTTCGAACATCCCCTACGACCCGGCCAACCCGCTGACCTTTACCCTGCTGGGCAACCCGATGGCACCCAACGGGGGCCTGCTCGCCCGCTTCCCGGGCCTGACGCTGCCCGCCCTGGGCCTGGACTTCTTCGGCCCGACACCGTCCAACACCGGCTACCCGGTCAACATGTTCTCGTTGCAGTACGACGGCTACACGCAATTTCCGAGGTACCCGATCAACTTGCTGGCCGACCTGAACGCTTTCCTGGGCATCCAGACGGTGCACGGCGACTACCCGAGCATCATCCAGGCCGACGGGACGCTGGCCCCCGGTTACAGCATGGTGGAGTTGCCGGTGTCGCCCGGCAATGGCACCGACAACTACTATCTGATCACCTACGACGGCCTACCGCTGGTGCAGCCGATCCGCGCGATCCCGGTGATCGGGAATGCGTTGGCAGAGCTGGTCGAACCGAATTTGACCTACCTGGTCAACTGGGGATACGGCGACCCGCGCTACGGCTATTCGACCGGCTACGCCGATGTGCACACGCCGTTCGGGCTGATCCCGCCGATCCCACCGAACTTCATCGGTGACCAGATCGCGCTGGCCAACCAGGGTTGGGGCGCGTTCGTGGGTGAGGTCGGCGCGATGGTTCCGACGTCGCTGCCGGCACTGACGGATCTGCTCCCGACAGGTGGTGGCGGCGGTGACGGTGGCGGGCTGCCGTTCGAATTGCCCTCCCTCGAGGGCATTTCGGTGAACGGCATCTTCGACGCATTGGAAGCGGCGAACACCAACGTCACCACCGCAGTCACCACTTCGGCCGCAGCCGCCTACGCGACGCTGCTGCCCACTGCCGACATCGTCAACTCGCTGTTCACCACCCTGCCTTCCTACAACGTGAATCTGTTCCTGGACGGCATCCAGCAGGCGTTCAATGGTGACCCCGCGGGGTTGATCAACGCGTTCGGTAACCCGATCGCCGCTGACGTCGCGTTGTTGACGCTGGCCGGAGGTTTCCAGCTGATCGTGGTGATGGACGCGCTCACTTCGATCATCGACAATCTGACCGGCGCTCTCATCCCTATCGATGTGATTCCGTAGTCGACGCATTGGTAAAAGTGCTGCGTGGAAATGCGAACGGCTCTACGCTGGCACATGCCGCAGTGCGGCATGGGGGGCCTTAACAGCTGAAGGATGGGCCGATGTCGTATGTGACCGTGCACCCGGACCTGCTCACTTCGGCAGTCACCAGCCTCGAAGAACTCAGTTCCACGATCGGCGCGGCGAACACGGCAGCAACGTCTCCAACCACCGGTGTGCTGGCCGCGGCCGCCGACGAGGTGTCGGTCGCGTTCACCCGGCTGATGAACGAGTTCGCCGCGGGATACCAGGGCGCCGCGCGGCAGGCCGCAGCGTTTCACGAGCAGTTCGCCGGTCTGGTCGCGGGCAGTGGATTGGCTTATGCCCAAACCGAACTCGCCAACGCCGTCGACAACGCACTGGCGCCGGTCCGGTCGCTGATCGCCAACACCGCCGCGGCCCCGGCCGCGGGTGTGTTCACCCTGGTGATGGGCGCCAGTGGATACCCGATTCCCATCGAGGACTACATCCAGGGCATCCCGCCGTCGTATATCGACCCGATCTGGGGCGGGGGGATCAACCTCGGTATCAATACCCCCGAAGGGTTGTATCCGCTCACCGGAATCAAGGACCTCACCTTCGACGTGTCGGCGGCGCGCGGGCTGACCATCCTGGACAACGCGATTCGGGCGGCCTTCGGTGAACTGACCGCCAGCCAGGTCAACGTGTTCGGTTACTCCCAGAGCGCGGTCATCGCCTCGATGGAGATGATCGCGCTCAATCCCGCCAATATCCCGGGCGCGGGCGTCTTCACCGACTTGAACTTCACCCTGGTGGGCAATCCCAGCAACCCGAATGGCGGTCTGCTGGCACGTTTCCCGGGGCTGGCGCTGCCGAGCCTGGGGTTGGACGTGTTCGGCGTCGCGACGCCGGACAACTCGTTCCCGTCGCGCATCTACACGATCGAGTACGACGGATTCGGCGGCTTCCCGCAATACCCGCTCAACGTGGTCTCCGACATCAACGCATTCCTGGGCATCATCGAGCTCCACGGCCGCTACCCGTTCCTTTCCGCGCAGACGTTGGCCAACGCGGTCGAACTGACCAACACCACCCACCCGACGCTGACCGAGTACTACATGATTCCCACCGAGAATCTGCCGATCCTGTCCCCGTTGCGCGCCATCCCGATCATCGGGCACCCGCTCGCCGCGCTGGTCGAGCCGTGCACGGAAGTGATCGTGAACCTCGGCTACGGCAGCACCACCAACGGCTGGTCGCCGGATCCGCCGAACGTGGCCACCGGATTCGGTGTCATCCCGCCGGTACCGCCGGGTGAGATCGTCGCCGCTCTGGCCGCCGGGGCCCAGCAAGGTGTCGTCGACTTCGCGCACGAACTGTCGCTGATCGGACCGTCGGACTTCACCTCGCTGCTGCCGACGGTCGATACCGCCGGGCTCAACAGGGTGCTGACGGGCGCACAGTACTCGTTGTCGTCGCCGCAGCATCTGGTCGAGTCCCTGCTCAATGCGAACCTCAAGATCGGTTACGCCACGTCGGCCATCGCTGCGTCGGCCTACTCGACCGTCCTGCCGACCACCGACATCGTGAACGCCGCGCTGACTGCCATCCCCGCCTACAACGTCAGCCTGTTCGGGAACGGAATCCTGCAGGCGCTCAACGGCGACCCCGTCAACGGGCTGATCAACGCGTTCGGCAAACCGGTAGCCGCAACCGTCGGATTGGGAGTGCTGATGGGCGGATTCGAGGTGCGGGTCTTCCAGCACGCGGCCAGCGACATCGTCGCCGAGATCAACGGCCTGTTCGCCTAAGGCTCCAGAACGACCTTGCCGAGCACCCCGCCGTCATCCAGGCTCTGCAGCGCGGCCCGCGCCTCGGACAGCGGATAGCGTTGCGGCGGAGGTGGTTTCAGGCCCAGTGAGACCAATTGGTGTAGACCCGCAGCGAACACCACCGCCGAACCAGGCACCTTGTTCAGGTACTCGCCCCACGCGACACCCAATACCCCGACGTTGCGCAGCAACAGCCGGTTGACGGTGAGCGTGGGAATGCTGCCCGCGGCGAAGCCGATCACCAGGAGCTTGCCGTCAATGGCCAGCACCCGGATTGCGTCGTCAAATGTCTTGCCGCCGATGGGATCCACGACGATGTCCACGCCCTGGCCGTTGGTGTGTTCGAGCACCCGCTCGACCCAGCCGTCGGCCAGGTGCACCACCTGGTCGGCGCCCAGTGCCGCCACGTAGGCCATCGCGGCTTCGCGGTGCACCACCCCGATCACCTGGCTGGCACCCATCGCCTTGGCGATCTGCACGGCGGCGGTACCCACGCCGCCGGCCGCGCCGAGTACCAGCACCGTCTGTCCCGGCCGCAGCACCGCGCGCCGGGACAGGGCGAAATACATGGTGTTGTAGTTGACCAACAACGACACCGCTTCGGCGTCGTCGAGTTCGGCCGGGCTGCGGATCACGTGGGACACCGGCACGGCCACCTGCTCGGCGTAACAACCCAGCACACCGAACGCCGAAACCCGTTCGCCCACCCGGAAACCCGAGTCCACCGGCGCCGATCGCACCACCCCGGCCGTTTCCATGCCGGGCACGAACGGCGGCGGCAACTTGAGCTGGTATTTGCCCTTGCTCAGCAGCAGATCAGGAAAGCACACCCCGGCGGCGCGTACCTCGATGACGATGTTGCCACCGCCATCGGGTACGTCGTCGATATCGGTGTAGACGATGCCGGACGGACCGGAAAGCTCTTGAACCACAGAAGCTTTCAAGGTTCGTCTTACAGCTTGAAGCCAGCTTTTTGCGCGGCCGACAAGTCGGTGATCTGGCCCCAATGGTCGGCGACGTCCTCCACCGTCGGCGGCTTGTCGAAGTTCACCCCGTCGTTCTGGAACAACGCAACGCGCTGCACCTTGCCGCCACCCACCACGAACACCGACCCGTTGTCCGGGTTCTCCTCGGTGCACAGGTAGGCCACCACCGGCGCGACGAACTCGGGCGTCAGCTTGTCCAGCACTTCCTTGGGCATGATGTCCTCGGTCATGCGGGTGGCCGCGATCGGGGCGACGGCGTTGGAGTGGATGTTGTACTTGGCACCCTCGAGCGCCAGCGTGTTGATCAGACCGACCAGGCCGAGCTTGGCGGCGCCGTAGTTGGTCTGGCCGAAGTTGCCGAACAGCCCGCTGGTGGAGGTGGCCACAACGACCCGGCCGTAGCTCTGCTCCCGGAAATGCGGCCAGGCCGCACGGATCACGTTGTAGCCGCCGTAGAGGTGCACCTTGAGCACGGCGTCCCAGTTCTCCGACGTCATCTTGTGGAACGTGCCGTCCCGCAGAATCCCGGCGTTGCTCACCACCCCGTGCACGGCGCCGAACTCGTCGATCGCGGTCTTGATGATGTTGGCCGCGCCGTCGGCCTCGGCGACGCTGTCGTAGTTGGCGACCGCACGGCCGCCGCCGTCCCGAATCTCGGCGACGACCTGGTCGGCCATCGCCGAGCCGCCGCCCGTGCCGTCGCGGGCACCGCCGAGGTCGTTGACTACGACGCTGGCGCCCTCCCGGGCGAGAGTGAGGGCGTACTCACGACCCAGCCCTCCGCCGGCTCCGGTAACTACGACGACGCGATCCTGCACTCCGGGCATCAGTTTCCTTTCCGCAACTCTGCAACGCGCTCAATGGACGCCTCAGGCTAGAACAGCTTGCGAGCCAGCTTGAAGGCCCGGTCGGTGTACGGCGGATAGATCATCTTGGAGAAGTCGGGACGGGTCGGCTTGGTCAGCACCGCTTTGCGGTGGCTGAACTCGTCGAAGCCCCATTTGCCGTGGTAGGCACCCATCCCGGAGGCGCCGACGCCGCCGAACGGCAACTTGGCGGTGGACACCTGGAAGGCGAGGTGGTTGATCAGCATGCCGCCCGCGGTGACCTCTTTGATCACCCGTTCGCGGGTTTCCTTGGCCTTGGTGAACAGGTAGGCCGACAGCGGCTTGGGCCGGGCGTTGACGTAGCGGATCGCCTCGTCCAGGGACTTGACGGTGACCACCGGCAGGATCGGTCCGAAGATCTCGTTCTGCATCAACGGACCGTCCGGGTCGGGATCGACGACCACGGTCGGCTGGATACGCAACGTCGATGGGTCGCACTTGCCACCGACGGCGACGGTCGACTTCCCGTCGGACTGCGCCTCCTCGAGGTAGCCGCTCAACCGGTCGAACTGGCGCTGGTTGACGATGCGCAGACCACTCGGGTTGTCCCCGCTCCGGAACTTGGCGAGCGAGGCCCCGATCTTCTCGACGAGTTCGTCGCGGATGGTGGCATCGGCCAGCACGTAGTCGGGTGCCACGCAGGTCTGCCCGGCGTTCATGATCTTGATCCAGGCGATCCGCTTGGCGGCGACGTCGACGTCAGCGTCGGCCGCCACGATCACCGGGCTCTTGCCGCCGAGTTCCAGCGTGACCGGGGTCAGGTGCTTGGCCGCACCTTCGTAGACCTTGCGGCCGATCTCGGTGCCGCCGGTGAACAGGACGCGGTCCAGGCCCTGCTTGATCAGCTCCTGGGTGGTGGCGCCATCGCCCTCGATGACCGCGACCGCCTCGGTGTCCAGGTACTTCGGTACCAGCTCGGCCATCAGCCGCGACGACGCCGGAGCAATCTCCGACGGTTTGAGGATGACGGCGTTGCCGGCGGCCAGGGCGCCGACGGCGGGACCCAGCGTCAGGTAGAACGGGTAGTTCCAGGCGCCGATGATCAGCACCGTGCCGTACGGCTCGTACTCCACCCAGCCGCGGCCGGGCAGCTGCGGCGCCTCCAGCAGCAGGTACTTGCGGCGCATCCATTTCTTCAGCTTCTTGGCCGCATATTTGGCCTCGCCGGCGGTGGTGGCGATGTCGGCGATGAACGCCTCGACCTGGTTGCGGTCCAGGTCCTCGGCCAGAGCGGCGGCGATGGCGGGTTCGTTCTCCTCGACCAGGTTCGCCAGGGCCAGCAGCTGCTGCTTACGCCACTCGTAACTGCGGGTGCGTCCCGAGGCGAACGTGCTGCGCAGCCGGGCGACCGTACCCGCCACCGCGTCGGTGTCCGGGGTGACGTGCGCCTGCGAGGGGGCGGGTGGGGATTCGGTGGTCATCGTTGTCCTTCCTTCCCCAGGGCCCGCACGCCGTCGGCGCGCGGTCGCTCGTGGGTGATAACCGCGATCCTAGTCACCCGGCGGTAGCCGCAGTAGGACGGCGGTAGGAAAGAAAACGACGAACGCGCAGGCGCTACCGGCGCTGCGCGGTGACGAAGTCGGAAAAGGCGCTCTTGTCGTCGGCCATCGGCACCTCGGCCACCCAGCGGCCCAGCCGCTCCATCTCGTCGGCGGAGCTCACGCCCACCGCCTGCCAGCCGTTGGCGTTCAGCCAGTCGGCCACCGGCGCGCGATGCTCGTCGCGGTATATCAATTCGCCGACATCGATGGTTTCTTCCAGGCCGATCTCGTCGGCGACCTTCTTGAACCGCTCGCGCATCTGCTGGCGCCGCTCGTCGGCATGCGCGGGCGCGGTCTCGGCCGCGATCCGGCTTCCGGCCGGGCTCAGCTCGCCGACCTGGGTGAACAGCTTGTCCTGCGCCTCGGCGGGCAGGTACATCAGCAGCCCTTCGGCCAGCCACGCCGTGGGAGCCGAGGCGTCGAAGCCGGCCTCGCGCAGGGCCGCCGGCCAGTCCTGGCGCAGGTCGATGGCCACCGCGCGGCGATCGGCCGACGGCGTCACGCCGTTGTCCGCGAGGGTTTCGGACTTGAACTGCAGCACCTGGGGCTGGTCGATCTCGAAGACGGTGGTGCCGGCCGGCCAGTCCAGGCGGTAGGCCCGCGAGTCCAGGCCCGAGGCCAGGATGACGATCTGGCGGATCCCGGCGGCCACGGCGTCGCGGAAGAACGTGTCGAAGAAGTGCGTGCGCACCGCCTGGTAGCCGCGCATGTGGCGGACCATCGCGGCGGCCTCGGGGTCCATCGCTTCGACCTTGGCCGCGACGGCCGGGTCGAGCATGGCCTCCCACAGCACCCCGGCGTTGGCGTTGGTCACCAGCAGTTTGGCGAACGGGTCACGGATCAGCGCGTCGGGTTGCTCGGTTTCGACGGCCCGCGCGGCGGCCACCATCACAGCGGTGGTGCCGACGCTGGTCCTGATGTCCCAGGTGTCGTCGTGGGTGCGCAGTCCGCTCATCGTTGTGCTCCTGTCAGGTGGCCCCACATCAGGGTCGACGTGATGGCGTCGGGGACCAGGTCTTCGGGTACCGGACGGCCCAGCCGGGCCATCTCCTGGTGGTTACCCACGCTGTGCACCTGCCAGCCGTGGTCGGCCAGCCACTGCGCCGGATCCGAACGGTCCGGCTCGTGGTAGGTGAGGTCGCCGATGTTCACGTCCAGACCGAGCCGGTCGCGCATCCGGTCCCAGCGCCGCCGGTTGCCGTCGACGACCATGTTGAACGCCTCGACGGCGATCCGGCTGCCCGGCGCGCTCTGCGCCGTGCACATCTGGAACAGGCGGTCCTGGGCATCGCTGGGCAGGTAGGCCAGCAGTCCCTCGGCCAGCCACGCGGTCGGACGGGTCGGGTCGAATCCGGCCCCGGTGAGCGCGGCCGGCCAGTCGTCACGCAGATCGACCGCGACCGCGTGCCGGGTCGCGGTGGCGGCCACGCCGTGCGCACTCAGGATCTCGGCCTTGTATTCCAGCACCTTGGGCTGGTCGATCTCGTACACCTGCGTTCCCGACGGCCACTGCAGCCGGTACGCGCGCGAGTCCAGTCCGGCGGCGAGGATGACGACCTGGCGGATGCCGGCCTCGGCTGCCGCTGCGCAGTAGGCGTCGAAGTAGCGGGTACGCACGGCCTGGTAGTCGCAGCCGACCCGGTGCAGCCGCTGCCCGTGCTCGTCGCCGTCCAGCCAGGCGATGCTGGGGTCGGCCAATTGCGCCCAGGCGGGGCCGGCAGCGGAGACCAGCAGCTGTGCGAACTCGTCGCGGATCAGCGGATTCGAGCCGGCCGTTTCCACGGCGCGCGAAGCGGCGACCGCCAGGGCAGTGGCACCGACACTTTCGGTGATATTCCAGCTGTCGCCGGCGGTGCGGAGCAGGGGTAAGTGCAGGTCGGTCATGAACCGACATCTTACCTCGTAAGTTAGGCAAACTATACGCTCTGTGTGGCAGTTCACGGCGGGCGAATCAGCGCCGTCAGGACCGCTGCGACCCGGGACTCCACAAGCTGCCCCCGATCAACTGCCGCAACGTACCCAGGATGTTCTCCACCTCCTGGAAGGAGCCCACGAAGCCCGCATAGAACCCGACCCCGCACAACATCAGCAGCAACGCCTCGGCCAACCGGTCGCCGTCGATGCCAGAGGCGAGTTCTCCACATTCCAGGGCTTCGGTGACCGACCGCCGCAGGAAGTCCCGGGTGACGCGCACCGCGTCGTTTTCGACCCGCCGCAGTTCCGGATGCCGCTGGGACTCCAGTACCGCAGTGGCCAGAAACGCCGCGGTTCCCGGGTTCTCCGCGTCCGCTTCCATCGCGACGGTGATGAACGCGGCCAACCGCCCCATCAGCGTCCGTTCCCCCCGCGCCCGGTCGATGCCGGCGGTGACGACGAGTTCGTTGGTGCGGTCGGATACCTCGGTGTACAGCACGCGCTTGCTGGCGAAGTAGTGGTTGATCGCCGGCCGGGTCAGATCGGCGCGCATCGCGATGGCCTGGAACGTCGCCCCGTCGTAGCCGCGTTCGCTGAACACCTGGCGGGCCGCGCGCACGATGCGCTTGCGCGTCTCGTCAGCTTTCGCGGCGGGAGGGCGCCCGGGCCCGCGACTTGCCAGGTGCGGCATCCCTAGAGTGTGCCACCGCTACGGTGCGGCATCAGGGCGTTCGGCGGGATACTGCCGAACTTGCCGGCCTGGTAGTCCTCCAACGCCTGGATCACCTCCGACTTGGAGTTCATCACGAACGGGCCGTAGTGGAAGACCGGTTCCCGGATCGGCTGCCCGCCCAGCAGCAGCACGTCGAGCGGGGTCTCCCGGCCGGCCCGGGCTGCGACGGTGATGCGATCCCCCACCCCGAGTACGGCGAGTTGGCCCTGCTTGACCGGGTGTCCGACCGGACCGACCGACCCTTCGCCGGACAGCACATAGACCAGCGCGTTGAAGTCGCGGCGCCACGGGATGTTCAGCCGCGCTCCGCTTTCGATCGTCGCGTGGGCCATGGTGATCGGCGTGTGGGTGATCCCGGGCCCGAGACGACCGTCGACTTCGCCGGCGATGACCCGAATCAGCGCGCCGCCGTCGTCGGACGCCAGCAGCCTGGTGTCGCCGCCCTCGATGGCCTGGTAGCGCGGCGGGGCGAACTTGTCCCGCTTCGGCAGGTTCACCCACAGCTGGATGCCGTGGAAGAGTCCGCCGCTGCCGACCATCTCGGCCGGCGGGGTCTCGATGTGCAGGACACCCGACCCGGCCGTCATCCACTGGGTCGCCCCGTCGGTGATCAGGCCACCGCCGCCGTGCGAATCCTGATGGGCGAACGTGCCGTCGATCATGTAGGTGACGGTCTCGAAGCCGCGGTGCGGGTGCCAGTCGGTGCCTCGCGGCTCACCGGGCTGGTAATCCACCTCGCCCAGCTGGTCCATGTGCACGAACGGATCCAGGGCGGCGGCGCTGACCCCGGCGAAGGCGCGGACCACCGGGAAGCCGAGGCCCTCATAGCCTTTCGGACCGGTGGTGACGGATCGGACCGGGCGCTCGGTGTCCGCGGGGCCGGCCGGCGCCACCCTGGTCAAGGTGAGGGTGTCGGCGGTGATAGCTGGCATGGGTACCTCCTCGATAGCAGATACCCGATATAACCGGACCGCAGTCCGTTTATTCCGTCCAGCCGGACGCCTGTTCCTCCACGCCGGAGGAAATGCAACCCCGGCTGCGAGGCGCAGCGCTACTTGCTCTTCTTGCGCGCCGCGTTGGCGGCGCCCTTTTCGCTGGTCGCCCCACCGTGCGCCAATTCGCCACCCGAACTCTCCAGGTGGGCCCGCACGAACCACTGGAACTTCTCCAGCTGACCGGCCTGCCCGATCAGCAGATCCTGGGTGACGGGGTCCAGGTCATCGGTTTCGTCGATGGCTTTACGGATGTCCTCGATCACGCCGTTGTAGACGAGGTCCAGGGCGGCCAGATGCGCCTGGACGGTGTCGCGGCCCACCGAGTAGTCGTCCCAATCCCGATCCTCGATGATCGCGGTCGGGGTGCCCTTGGGGGACGCGCCCAGGGCTGCAATGCGCTCGGCTACGTCGTCTGCAAACCCCCGCGCCGCATCAACCTGCGGATCGATCATCTCGTGCACGCCGATGAAATTGGGACCCACCACATTCCAGTGAATGTGCTTCAGCGTCAGGTGCAGGTCGTTGTAAGTGCTCAGCTGGCGCTGCAGCAACTCGGCGAGCCGCGCACCCTGCTTGTCGGTGAGGCCTGGAATGGTGAACTGCGTCATCGATGTCCCCTCGAAAAGTCGCTTTGTGGTCCTTTGGTGTCCTTGCAGCCGGGTACCCGATGGACGATTCCCTAACCCGAATGCCGTTACAGCAAACGGATTTGCTGCACCGGCAGGCGCGGGCCGCGGCGCGGTTCGTACGCCAATCCACTGGCGTACAGCAACTGGACCACCCGATGCCGGTGCGGGCGCATCGGCTCGAGCAGCTCGACCATCTCGGCGTCGTCGATCGGGTGGCCCAGCAACGTCCAGCCGATCATCTTCGACACGTGGTAGTCGCCCACCGACAACGCATCGGCATCACCGAAGGCACGCTGCGCGGTCTCGGCGGCGGTCCATATCCCGACGCCGGGCAGCGTCATCAGCGCGGCCCGCGCCCGGTCCGACGGCAGCGCGACCAGACGTTCCAACGAAGACGCCCGTCGAGCACAACCCACCACCGTCTGCGCCCGCCCGGGATCGACGTTGGCCAGGTGAAACTCCCAGGATGGGATGTGTCGCCACGCGTCCGCCGACGGCGGCACCCGCATGCCGTCCGGCGCCGGGCCGGGCGCCGGGGTGCCGAACTTGGTCACCAGCACGCGCCAGGACCGGAATGCGTCCGCGCCCGGAACCCGCTGTTCGATCACGGCCGGGATCAAGGCTTCCAGCACCTGTCCGGTGCGGCCCAGCCGCAGGTCCGGGACGTTGCGCAGCGCGGCGGCCACGGTCGGATTCCGCGGCACGAAGTCGGTGGCGTCGTCGTCGGCGCCCAGCAGCGCCGCAAATCGCTCGGCGAACTCCGCCGCTCCGTCGCCCCACGCTTCGCAACGCGCACTGTCGTGGGCCACCCTGCTGATTCGGGCGGTGACGGGCCCGCTCGGCAGCAAACTGGTGCGCCACACAGCGCCGTCCCCGGGTACCCGACAGCACGGATCGCCGCGGCCACGCCGCAGCGGTGCCAACGTATGCCCGAAGCGGGCGGCCCCGGGGAAGGTGACGGTTCGCGTAACACTCATGGCCATGAATCTGCGGTCAATTGACCGCGAACTCCCCGCCGGGACAGGATGACGGGGTGACGACGCCCTTCGACGACCCCCAGGCCGAGCTCGCCTGGATGTTCCTGCAGAGCATGTGCGAAGGCGGCGACGTCGACGAGGGCTTCGCGCTGCTCAGCGATGACTTCACCTACTGGAGCATCGTCACCCGGGTGGAATACGACAAGCGGCAGCTGCGGAAAGCGTTCGAGCGGCGCAGGAAAGTGTTCGAGACCAACATCGATCTGCTGCGCTGCGTCAACGAGGGTGAGACGGTGGTGGTCGAAGGCCAGGTCGACGGCGCCACCGCGGACGGCACTCAATACGAGAGTCCCTTCGTCTGCATCTTCGACACCCGCGACGGGCTCATCGTGTCGGTGCGCGAGTACACCGACACCCAGTCATTGGCGAAGGTGTTCCCCTGACACGCCATCACTCAATACTGATCTCGGCTTTGCTCGGATAGAAAGCCACGTGCCCGGCGATTGCGGCGACCGCGGGGTAGGGCTGTTCGTAGAACCAGATCGCATCCTCGACCGTCTCGCCGGCGGTGGTGGTCACGCTGTAGTAGCCCGCCTCGCCCTTGAACGGGCAGTAGCTGGTGGTGTCGGAGCGGGTCAGCCGGTCCCGCGCCACGTCGGCCAGCGGAATGTATTGCACCAGCGGCAAACTGGCCTCCTGCAGGCTCAGCGCCGCGGTGCTGTCGGCGACGAGTTCACCGTGGACCCGAACCCGGACCCGGCCCTCGGTCGGCTCGATCGTGATGGGGTGCCCGGCGCTGGGTTCTTTGATTTCTGGATGGCTCATAGCCTGTGCAACGCCGAGTAGCGACCGGCATTCCCGTCAGCCGGGCTTGCCCGCCTTGCCGGTGGTGCGCATCGCCGCCCAGAACCGGGCCGCCTCCCGTATCGATTCCTCGACCGGGCGGGGTTGCCAGCCCAACTCCCGTACCGCCTTGCCGTGGTCGACGTGGGCCTCGGCGCGCATCATCCGCACCGACTCCAGGCTCAGCTCGGCGTCCTTTCCGGTGAGCTTGGCCCGCGCGCTGCCCAGCGCGCCCAGCGCGTACAGCACGGGCACCGGGATCGACCGTTGCGGTGGCCGCACCCCGGCTTCGTCGGCCGCGATGCGGACCACGTCGGTCAGCGGCATCATCTTCTCCGAGATCAGGTACTTCTCCCCGTTGCGCCCGCGCTCGGCGGCCAGGATCATCGCCCGCGCCGCGTCGTCGACGCCGACCACCTCGAGCTGAATGTCCTTCATCAGGAACGGCAGTTTGCCGAAGACCGCGCCGGCGATGAAGGCGCCGTGCGGGGTGCGGCCCCAGTCTCCGGTGCCGTAGGTGGTCGAGACGCACATGGCGACGGCGGGCAGCCCGTGCTCGGCGACGTAGCGCAACACCAGGTCCTCGGCCTGCACGCGGGACCGGACATAGGGACTCACCCGGCGGTTGCCGATCCGGTCGGCCTCGGTGGCGACGTGTCCGTGCCGGCGGTCCACCGTCGCGTAGGTGGAGGTGAACACGAACCGGCGCAGGTCGGCGTCCTTGGCCACGTCGAGGACGTTGCGCAGGCCCTCGACGTTGGTGCGGAACAGCGGCGCGGGGTCGCGCAGCCAGGCGCGGGTGTCGACGACGCAGTAGTACACGTCGTCGCAGCCGTCCATCGCCTCGCGCACGGTGGCGGTGTCGAAGACATCCCCGTGAAAGCGGGTGAGCTCGAGGTCGTCGATCGAACGGGTGTTGGCGCCGTCGCGCACCATCGCGCGCACCTGGTGCCCGTCCTGCACCAGCAGGCGGGTGACGTGCGACCCGAGGAACCCGTTGGCGCCGATCACCAACTTGGGTTTGCCACTCCCCGAGCTCATTTGGCCGCACCGTACTGCTTCAGGAAGCGCGCGGCCTCGTCGTCCAGCGTGCCGCACTCCTGCGCCTTGCGGCACCACTTCAGCGCGGCCTGCACAAAGCGCAGCGGGTTGTAGATGTCTTCCTGCCGGCGCCACAGCCCGTCGCCGGCGTAGGTGATGATCGAGATGTTCGTCGCGGTGATCACGCTGCCGTCGCCGGGGTCGCGCATCGGATTGTCGAGTTCCATGATGACGCGACCGGTGGGCTCGTCGATCACCGACCACAGCGACGGGAATTCCACCATGTGGCTGCCCGGGAAGGTGGTCATCGTCCGCTGGATCCAGGTGCGGACTTCGTCGCGGCCGTGCATCGTTCCCGCTGCGTGTTCGATGTACAGCACGTCGGGGGTGTAGTGCTGCACCCAGGCGTCCCAGTCGTGGGTTTCGGCGGCGCGAGCGACCGTCTGCTCGAACGTCGCGAAGGCCTCGACGAGTTCGCTGCGGGGGAATTCTGGGCTGCTCACGAGCCGTTACACCTCACGGGCGGAGTGTAGCCTGGGGATTCTTGCGAGGGAGGACTGAGATGACGAGCACCCGACGAGCCGTTCTTGCCGGTGGCTGCTTCTGGGGAGTGCAGGATCTGATCCGCAAGCAGCCCGGCGTGATCTCCACCCGGGTCGGCTACAGCGGTGGCGACGTCCCCAACGCGACCTACCGCAACCACGGCACGCACGCCGAGGCGGTCGAGATCGTCTACGACCCGTCGGTCACCGACTACCGCACGCTGCTGGAGTTCTTCTTCCAGATCCACGACCCGACGACGAAGAACCGGCAGGGCAACGACCGCGGGCTGAGTTACCGCTCGGCGATCTACTACGTCGACGAGGAGCAGAAGCGGATCGCCCTGGACACCATCGCCGACGTCGACGCCTCCGGTCTGTGGCCGGGCAAGGTGGTGACCGAGGTCAGCCCGGTCGGCGATTTCTGGGAGGCCGAACCCGAGCACCAGGATTACCTGCTGCGCTATCCCAACGGTTACACCTGTCACTTCGTGCGGCCCGGTTGGAAGCTGCCGCGCCGCGCTGAGGCAAATCAGTAGCTATCGGCGCCGGTGCACCACGACGCGGCCGCCGTCCTTCGGGACGAACGCGACGCCGCGGTTGTGCGAGCGTTCCCCCGGCGCATCGGTGGTCGCAAAGCTGAACTCGCGCAACACCGTTCGCAACACCACGTCCATCTCCATATTGGCGAAGGCCGCCCCGACGCAGCGCCGGGTGCCGCCGCCGAACGGTATCCACGCCGCCGGGTTCGGCTTGTTCCCCACAAAGCGGTACGGGTCGAAGCGGTCCGGGTCAGGAAACACCTCGGGATTGGTGTGGATCTGCGAAATGCTGGTCAGGATCGAGTAGCCGCGGGGTATCTCCCACTGACCCAGTCGATACATGGGCGCGTGCACCTGACGCGCGGCGAAGTCGATCACGTTGCCCACCCGCTGGACTTCCAGGATCGTCGCCTGACGCAACTCGCTGCCACCGGCGTCGGCTTCCTCGACCAGCGCGGCCAGCACCTCGGGGTGCCGGGTCACCCGCTCGAACGTCCAGGCCAGCGTCGACGCCGTGGTCTCATGGCCAGCGGCCAGCAAGGTGAGCAGCTCGTCGGCAATGTCCTTGCGCGACATCACCGATCCGTCGTCGTAGGTGCTGCGCAGCATCAGCGCCAGCACGTCGGTGCGGTTCTCGAAGTTCGGGTCGGTCCGCTCGCCCTCGATGAGTGTGTCGATCACGATGTCGTACTGCCGCCGGTAGTTGGCCAGCCGGCCCCACGGGCTGTAGCGACCGTAGTCGCGCTTGGTCTGCGGCATCAGCGCCATCCGCGAGCCGAGGGTGACCCACGGCGGGATGATGCGGCGCAGCTCGTCGAGTTCGGCACCGTCGGCGCCGAAGATCGCGCGCAGGATGGCGTTGAGGGTGATGTGGTTCATCGACGGCAACGTCGCGAAGTGCCGACCCTGCGGCCAGTTCGCCGTCTCGCGCAAGGCCTCTTCTTCGATGATCGTTTCGTATTTCTTCATGGCCTTGCCGTGGAACGGCGGCGCCAGCAGGCGGCGCCGGCGGCGGTGGTCGTCACGGTCGAGGGCGAACACCGAGCCGGAACCGAACAGCCGGCTCAGGTTCGGCTGGATGTTGCCCAGTTCCTCGGGGCTGGTGGTGAAGATCTGTTTGGCCAGTTGCGGCTCACACACCACCACCACGTGGCCGAATACCGGGATGCGGACGGTGAACACGCTGCCGTGCCGGCGGACCATGCTGTCCATGAACTGCCGGCGGCGGACGGCAAAACCCAGCCCCTGCACGAATTTGGGCGCCCGGACTGCCGGTGGCAGCCGCGGTGCGGGGGTCGTCACCATCACGTCGCTGATCGCGTCGGCGCTCATCGAGTCATCCCTCCCTACGCGGTACTGCGGCGTACCACGCCTCTATCCCGGTACGGTACTCTGTGGTACCAACCATGACAAGCGCGAAGGGCGGGTCGGACGTGACGGTTACGGCCGGCGACACGGCACTGGCCGGGCCCGACCCGTTCCGGCTCCGGCTGATGGACGGACTTGCCGACTCCATCGCAGCGCGTGGCTACCGCGCCACCACCGTCGCGCACATCGTCAGTGCGGCGCGCACCTCCAAGCGCACCTTCTACGACCAATTCCCCAGCAAGGAGCAGTGCTTCCTGGAATTGCTGCAGGTGCAATTCGGGGTGATGGCCGAGGACATCCGCGTCGCGGTCGATCCGGACGCCGACTGGCATCAGCAGATTCGCCAGGCCGTCGAAGGCTACGTCGGCCACATCGAGGCCCGTCCCGCATTGACGCTCAGCTGGATCCGGGAACTGCCGTACCTCGGTGACGAGGCCCGGCCCGTGCAGCGGCAGGGCTTGGAGCTGTTGACGAACTTGTTGATCAGCCTCAGCAGCAGCCCCGGTTTCCGGCGGGCGGAGCTGCCTCCGTTGACCTGGCCGCTGGCGGTGATCCTGGTCGGTGGCCTGCGGGAGTTGGTCGCGCTGGCCGTCGAGGACGGCCGGCCGGTCCGGGACATCGTGGCGCCGGCGATCGACGCGTCTGTCGCTTTGCTCGGACCCCGGCACTAGGTTCGGTAAGTATGCCCGCCACCATGCGCGCCGAGCGCTTCTATGCCGACACCAAAACCGTTGCGTTGGAAGATGTTCCAGTGCCCCAGCCCGGACCCGGCGAAGTGCTGGTGAAGGTGGCCTTCTGCGGCATCTGCCACTCGGACCTGAGCCTGATCAACGGAACCTTTCCGGCCCAAGCGCCGGTGGTCACCCAGGGCCACGAAGCGTCGGGCACCATCGCCGAACTCGGTCCGGGGGTGACCGGCTGGGCCGAGGGCGACCGGGTGGTGGTCGCCGCCGGCCGGCCGTGCCTGCGATGCCCGAACTGCCGGCGCGGAGACGTGGTGAACTGCCTGCGAATTCAGTTGATGGCCTTCGCTTATGACGGCGCCTGGGCCGAATACACGGTGGCGCAGGCGGCCGGCCTGACCCGGGTTCCGGACAACGTGCCGCTGGAGCAGGCGGCGATTCTGGCCGACGCGGTGTCGACACCGT
This sequence comes from Mycobacterium sp. NGS29, assembly GCF_059812965.1. NCBI lineage: Bacteria > Bacillati > Actinomycetota > Actinomycetes > Mycobacteriales > Mycobacteriaceae > Mycobacterium > Mycobacterium sp. NGS29. The sequence goes on along the minus strand of NZ_JCALDR010000010.1, from coordinate 49,511 downwards.
TCGGTGCGGTCGTGCGCACCGGCAAGGTGGCCGTCGGCGAATCGGTGGGAGTGTGGGGCGTGGGCGGCGTGGGCACCCACATCGTCCAGCTCGCCCGGTTGGTGGGCGCGGTGCCGGTGATCGCGCTCGACATCAACCCCGCGGTATTGGAACGCGCGCTGCAGATCGGCGCAGACTTTGCGTTCGACACCCGCGACGAGGCCCTGCGGGACAAGATCGCCGAGGTCACCAGCGGCCGCATGTTGGACGTCGCATTCGACGCAGTCGGGCTCAAGGCGACCTTCGAGCAGGGCCTGGACGCGCTGACCGCCGGCGGCCGGCTGGTCGGTGTCGGGATGAGCGCCGAGTCACCGACGGTGGGCCCCACCGCGATGTTCGGGCTCACCCGCAAGCAGGTACTCGGCCACCTCGGCTACCAGAACGTCGATATCGAAACCTTGGCGAAGCTGGTTTCCTATGGGCGCCTTGATCTTTCACGTTCGATCAGCGAAATCGTGGCGCTCGAGGACATCGCCCTGGGCATTGCGAAGCTGGAACGCCAGGACGGCAACCCGATCCGGATCCTGGTCAAGCCCTGAGGAATGCGCGCAGCCGGTTCAGCACCAGATCCGGGCGCTGGTCCACGATCCAGTGTCCGACGCCAGGCACCAGCTCCACGGCGAAATCGCTGATGTGGTCTTCGTATCCGTTGGTGCCGTCGGGGGTGATCACCGGATCCTCCGTGCCGGTGAGCCAGCGGACCGGAACGTCCACCCGGGCATCTTTGTATTCGCCGCGCGACCAGCGCAGCATTTCGGTGCGCTGAAACGAGCGGTACCAGCGCGACCCGGCCTCCGCGTGACCCGGCTCGGTCATGCACTCGAGGTAGAGGCGCATGTCCTCCTCGGGCAGCCTGAAACCGCCGCCCACCCAGGACGCCAGCATGCGGGCGTAGCGGGCCTTGGGGTCGCTGATCAATCGCGGGCCGATCACCGGCAGCGAGATCGGAATCTGATACCAGAACCGCCAGAGCTTGCCCAGCGCAGCGAGGTCGCGCTTGACGAAGGGCGCTGCCGTATTGCAGCCGAAGAAGCCGGTCACCTTCTCCGGATGACGCAGCATCATGATGAACGCGGCCGGCCCGCCCCAGTCGTGCGCGACCAGCGTGACCTGCTCGACAGCCAGCGCGTCCAGCAGGCCGGCCAGGTCGTCGGCCAGCTCGCTTTTGAGGTACCGGGTCGGCGGCGCCGAACTCCAGCCCGACCCGCGTAGATCGGGGCAGAGCACGCGGTAACCGTCGGCGGCCAACGGCCCGATCAGCGCGTGCCATTCCCACCAGTTCTGCGGAAATCCGTGCACTAGCATCACCACCGGACCGTCAGCCGGGCCGGCATCCGCCACATGGATGGTGACTCCGTCGCCCAGGTCGACGAACCGGTGTTCAACGCCTTCAAGTTCGGGCATGGTGACCATCTGACAGAACCTACTGCAGGAACCGCTCCACGTAGGGCGCGAAGCGTTCGCGCAGGTCTGCTTCGTCCAATCCGAACATCTCGAATGACGTCTCGACACTGCCCAGGCGCCCCCGCTGGTGACCAGACAGGTAGCCGGCGACGGCGGCGCGCACCTCGTCGGTGAACGGTTGGTCGGCCAGCGCGTAGATCCGTTTGGCGATGCCCACTTCGTCGGCCATGAAGTCGTCGAATCGGACGTCGATGGACCGGTCGTGCCCGAAGATGTCGCGGTCGCGGACCAGGGCGCTGAGCATGCGATCGAGGCGTTCGATCCAGTATTCGGCGATCTGGTGCACCGGCACCGGGGAGCGGTGCATCCGCGCCGAGTAGGTGATCATCGCAATCATCGACAACGCCACCGGCACCGGGTCGCGGTGGGTGAACACCACGATGCTGTCCGGGAAAACCCGGTCCAGCACCGGCACCTGCTCGAGGTGCTGTGGGGACTTGAGCAGCCAGCGCCGCCCGCCGCGCAGGAATTGCATCGCCTTGAGCTGGCGGGCGAGGTAGCGGTAGTGCGGCGTCTGGTCGTGGGTCTGGTAGTAGTCGCGCCAGCGCGGCACGTGACCGAGCGTCTCGAACAGCATGGTCGAGAAATCGTTGGCCAGTAGCTGGATCTCCTCGTGGACGTGGTCGGTGGTCATCTCGTGCATCAGCGCGAAATGCGGCATGACCAGGTCGATCACGCTGACCGCAACGTCCATCCGCGCCCGGCGCTCCTCGATACCGCTTTCGGAAGGCAACGGGAACGGCTCGTTGCTCTCCCAGTACGGCATGGTGCGGAAGGTGGGTGGCGCTGCCAGCAGGTTGTGCAGGTGGGTGGTGCCGGTCCGGGGCAGGCCCGCGATCACCACCGGCGAGTGCAGTTCGATGTCGTCGATCTCAGGATGACGGCTCGTCAGGTCGGTGAGCAGCAGCCGGTTCTTGAGCATTTGCAGCAGTTGGCCGTAGAAGTTGACGACTCCGGCGTCGTGCAGGCCGTCGATGTCGCGCACCGCGGCGAGGTAGACGTCGAGGCGTTCGCGGTAGTCGTCGGGGCCGAAATCGACCAGGCCGGTGTCGGCGCTGGCCTGGGCGTGCAGTGCGTCGGAATCCAGCGGACAGTTCGCGGCCATCGCGGCCATCATGTCCAGGATCGGCTGGGCCTCGGCGCTGAACCGGGGCTGCTCTAGATCGTCGAGGCGGGTCACGCCGAATTATGTTACTTTGAGTTTCGTAATGGTTCTAGATCTGGGTCGTCCCCGTGATCCGCGCATCGACGCGGCGGTGCTCAACGCGACCGTTGAACTGCTCGCCGAAACCGGTTATCCCGGCCTGTTGGTCTCGGTGATCGCCGAACGGGCCGGCACCAGCAAGCCGGCCATCTATCGGCGCTGGGCCAGCAAGGCCCATCTGGTGCACGAGGCGGTGTTCCCGATCGGTGCTGCGACCGAAATCCCGGACACCGGAACGTTTTCCGACGATCTGCGCGAGATGGTGCGGCGCACCACCGCGGTACTCACCACACCGGCGGCCCGGGCAGCGCTGCCCGTACTGGTCGCGGAGATGGCCGCCGACCCGACGCTGCATTCGGCACTGCTGGACCGGTTCGCCGGAATCTTCGCCGGCGGACTGGCCGGGCGCCTGCACAGTGCCGTCGCCCGCGGCGAGGTCCGTCCCGACGTATCCGCCACCGAACTTGCCGAGGCGATCGCCGGTCTGACCCTGATCGCCCTGCTCACCCGGATCACCGCACTCGACGATGCCTGGGTCGAACGCACCACCACACTGCTCCTGGAAGGAATCGGCGCATGACACACGAGTCGACCGCGGCCTGGAAAGACCTGTTGGCCACCCTCGGCGAGCTGGACCGCGGCTTCCTCGAAGGCGACAAGGCCGTCACCGACGACCGCCACATCGCCGACGGCTACCGCATGCTGGCCACCACGCTCGGAGTCGCGCTGGACACCTATTTGTTCACCGAACCCGGGCGCCCGCAGTTCTTCGCGGTCAACACGCCGTTTCGCCGCGATCGCCGCTGGGGTGGCGACAACACCGATGCCTACTACTTCTGCTGTCCGGTGGACCCGCAGCGGCGCTACCGGATCAGCGGCAACAAGGGCGACAGCGTGTACTTTTCGCTGACCGCCTACAACGAACCCTCGCCGGGCGCCTGGTCGGACCGGGTGGTCTCGATCGTGCGCGACACCGACCTCGACGTGGACGCCGACGGCAACTTCAGTTTCGAGTTCCCACCGACGCCCGGCGCTGCTGTACTGATGACCAGGGACTACCAGGCCGACCCGTCCACCGGTCGCCCGGTCACCTGGGAGATCGAGGCGCTGGACACGCCGGAACCGATCCGGCACGGGGACGCCGAGACCGCGGCGCGGTTACGGGCAGCGACCACCTGGCTGCGCACCATGTTCGCGATCGTACCGCTGGCGGTGGGCGCCCGGGCCGCGGACGAGCATGCGCTGGGACACGAAGTAGGTTATGCGGCAAACCAATTCGCCGATCCCTATCAGGTGCCTGATGCCAACTTCGGCTGGTCGGCACGCGACGCGTGCTACGCCTACGGCAGTTTCGTGCTCGACGACGACGAGGCACTCGTGATCACGCACCGGCCCCCGTCGTGCCGGTTCTGGAACCTGGTGGTGTGGAACCAGTTCATGGCAACCTATGGCGCCTCGGAGGGCCCCGACATCCGCTGTTCGGTCAACGGCCACAGCGCCGTGCCCAACAGTGACGGGTCGGTGACCGTCGTGTTGTCCAATGAGGTGACCGGACACCCGAATTCGTTGACGACGCTGGGTTACCCGCGTGGCAATCTGGCCTTTCGCTGGTTCCTGGCCGACGGGGTACCGGCGCGGCCCGAGGTCGAGCTGGTAAAGCTCTCGGACGCACCTACCGAAACCGACTAGACGTCGGTGCCAGTTCGAGACTGCGACCAGGGTGACCCGATATCGGGTGACACACCCTGGCCGCAGTCTCGGCGCCACCAGTACAGGCTGGTGAAGAATCAGGCAGCCACCAGCTCTGGCTCAGCGGGCGCCGGAGCCTTGGTGCGGGACCCGAACTTCCACGAGTCAGGGAAGGTCAGCCGCACGATCTTGCGGACCACCGTGCCGAATTGCTGCAACAGCGGACCCTTGTTGTACGGGATTCCGTAGCGCTCGCAGATCTCCTGCACCTCCGGGGCGATCTCGGCGTAGCGGCGGGCCGGCATGTCCGGGAACAGGTGGTGCTCGATCTGGTGGGACAGGTTGCCCGACAGCAGGTGGAAGACCTTGCCGCCGGTCAGGTTCGCCGAACCCAGCACCTGCCGGAAGTACCACTGGCCGCGGCTCTCGTCCCGGGTCTCCTCGACGGTGAATTCCTGCGTGCCGTCCGGAAAGTGCCCGCAGAAGATGATCATGTACGACCACACGTTGCGCATCAGGTTGGCGGTCAGGTTGCCGGAGAGGACGAACGGCGCGAACGGGCCGGCCAGCAGGGGGAAGGCGACGTAGTCCTTGAGCGTCTGCCGGCGGGTCTTCTTCCAGATCTCCTTGAGCGTCTCGCGCTTGTCGCGCAGCTTGATCTCACCGGCGCGGATCCGTTCGGTCTCCAACTCGTGCAGCGCCACGCCGTACTGGAACAGCACCATCAGCAGGAACGCGTAAGCAGGGTTGCCCAGGAAGTAGGGCTCCCACGGCTGGTCCTCGCTCATCCGGATGATGCCGTAGCCGATGTCGCGGTCCATTCCCACGATGTTGGTGTGGGTGTGGTGCATGTAGTTGTGCGAGTGTCGCCACTGGTCGGCCGGGCAGGCGGTGTCCCACTCGAAGTCGCGGCCGGAGATCGTCGGGTCACGCATCCAGTCGTACTGACCGTGCATGATGTTGTGGCCGATCTCCATGTTGTCCATGATTTTGGCGATGCCCAGCATGCCGGTGCCGAACAGCCAGAACGGCGGCAGGAACAGCAGCGCCCGCCCGCCGACTTCGAGGCTGCGCTGCAGCTTGATGACCTTGCGAATGTATTCGGCGTCTTCTTCGCCGAGGTCGGCCATCACGCGTTCCTTGATGGTGTCGAGCTCGCGGCCGAAGGCGTCGGCCTGTTCCTTGGTGAGGCTGATCTTGTTCTGTGACATGGCTTTTCCTTCTGTATTCCGTGGTGGCAGGGCGGTCAGAGGGAGATCTCGACGTCGCCGACGGGGGCGGTGACGCAAATTTGCACCTTCTCGTCGGGCGCGGTGGAAACAGCGCCGGTGACCAGGTTTCGTACGGTCCCGGAGGTCTTGCGGCGGGTGCAGGTGTGGCAGATGCCCATCCGGCAGCCGTTCTGCGGTGTCAGACCGGCCGCTTCGGCCTGCTCCAGAATCGAGCGGCCGTCGTCGGCGACGTCGACGTTGCTCTCCGCAAAGACCACTCGACCACCCGTCGGGGCGGCCGGTGCCGCGATCACCGGCGGCACGAAGCTTTCGGTGAACACGTTTTCACAGTTGGCCGCTGCACAGTGCTCCCGCACGGCATCGACCAAAGCGGTTGGCCCGCAGACGAACACCGCGTCGGGCGCTGTCATCGCCGCCGCCAGGTGCTCGGCGCCGAACCGGCCGTCCAGGTCGCCGGCCCCGGATCGGGTGTAACCGTGCAACACCCGCACTCCGGGCATCGTGGCCAGCTCGTCGCGGTAGCAGGCTTCCTCGGCGGTGCGGGCGTAATGCACGAAGGCGAGTTCGGTGCCCCGGTGGTTCGGGTGGCCTTCGGCGACCAGGGTGCGCAGCATGGCCAGCACGGGCGTGATGCCGCTACCGCCGGAGACGAACAGGATCCGGTTCGGTCGCTGCTCAGGCAATACGAAGTCACCACCGACCCCGTCCAAGCCGACTACCAGGCCGGGACGGGCCTGCTCATAGAGGAAAGTCGACACCAGACCGCCGTCGTGGACGCCGACCGTGAACTCGAGTTGGGTGCTGCCCTCGACGTTGGCCGGCGAGTAGCACCGGGAGTGCATGCGGCCGTCGATCTCGACCGTGACGTTGACGAACTGTCCGGCCTTGACGGTGTGGCGCTCGGTGAAGGCGGGATTCGGGGCCAGCGTCAGGGTGACGCTGCGCGGCGTGGACCGCCGCACATCGACCACCTTGGCGCGGGCTTCGCCCGACGTCCAGGTCGGCGTGACGAGCTCGGTGTACCGGTCGACGCCGTGCGGACCGGTGAGCAGGTCGACCAGGTCGGATCTCAGGACCCGCTTGGCGATCGTCCGAGTGAAAGTTTGAGTGAACATATGTACACCGTGACATCCGTTGATGCAGGTGGTCAAGGGTTTTCATCGGCCTTGTGGTACGGTTCACATAGTGAACGGTCGTACTCCTAGCTCACACTCCCGGCGCACCAGCCCGGATAGGGTCCGCGACCGGGTGCGGGACAGCCCGTCACGCGAGGAACGCAAGGAGGCGACCCGGCGCGCCATCGTCGCCGCGGCACTCAAACTGCTCAACGACCGCAGCTTCAGCGCCCTGAGCCTGCGCGAGGTCACCCGGGAAGCGGGCATTGTGCCGGCCGCGTTCTACCGCCATTTCGAGTCGATGGAGGCGCTCGGACTGGTGCTCATCGACGAGTCATTCCGCAGCCTGCGCGACACGCTGCGGGGCGCGCGGGCCGGGAAGCTGGACCCCAACCGGGTCATCGAGTCATCGGTCGAGATCCTGATCGCCAGCGTCGCCGAGAAGCGCGAGCACTGGCGGTTCATCTCCCGGGAACGATCCACCGGATTGTCGGTGCTGCGCTACGCGATTCGCACCGAGATCCGGTTGATCACCTCGGAGTTGGCCACCGACCTGGCGCGTTTTCCGCGGCTGAACGAGTGGAGCACCGAGGATCTGAACGTGCTGGCCAGCCTGTTCGTCAACGCGATGATCGTCACCGCCGAAGCGATCGAGGACGCTCAGAGCAACGAAGCGTTGGAAGAGATTCACCGGATCGCGGTCAAGCAACTGCGCATGGTCGCCATCGGGGTGGCCGGGTGGAAATCCAGCCCCTGAGTCATTCCTCCACGACGGTGTAGAGCGAATCACCGTCTTCGGGGGTGCCGTCCACCTGACCCCGGTGCACACCACCGGACAGCCCGCCTTCGCCGGTGCCGGCCGACCCGGGCCGGATCAGATCCGGTTCCTCGGCGGCCAGTTTCTGGTCCAGCGATTCCCCTTCCCGCTCCTCCCGCGGGGTCATGCCGAACTTGTCGGCCTCACTCCACTGATCGGGCGGGTCGACGACGGTGTCGCCGTCGTCGTTGCGCAGTTCGTCGGAGTCAGTCGACTCCTGTGGGCTCAGGGTCTCGTCGGGGCCGCCTTGCATGCGCAGTTGGTTGCCCATGACCACCGCGGCTAAACCCGCTCAGCGCGGGTCGCGCCACATCGGCCACAGGCTCGGTCCCCCGTCGGGAACCTTGATCTCACCGGTGACGGTGAAGCCGAAACGTTCGTAGTACGGCACATTTTCGGGTTTGGACGACTCCAGATAGGCCGGGCAGTATTCGGCGTCGCAGCGCTCCAGCCGCGACCGCATCAGGGCCTGGCCGAACCCCTGCCCCCGGACGCTGGGGTCGCTGCCGATGACCGCCAGATACCAGTGCGGCTCCTCGGGGTGCACCCGCTTCATCAGCTCCTGGAGCCGACGGCCCGGTCCGGTGTTGAAGCCGAACACCCGCAGGAAGGTCGGGATCTGCGCCAGCTCCGCCCGGCGCGATTCGCGCCACTTGTCCGGCGGGTCCCACAGGGCCGCCGCGCCGATGCCCGGCCCGTCGGTGGCCACCTCCACGCCACCGTGCGCCAGATGGTGGTGCCGGGTCATGGTGGCGAACATCCGGTGCAGGTGGCGGCGGCGCGCGTCGTCGTCGGGCAGCAGCCACACCGAGATGGGATCGTCGAAGAACGCGCGGCCCAACGTCCGTCCCAGTTCGCGAACATCGGCTCTGCGCGCTGGGCGCACCTGGGGAGTCACCCTGTCGACGCTAGCAAGGCCCTTACGATGGGGTGGCTCCAACGACAAGGCCGGTGCACCGCAGCGCCGGGGAACGGTGGCCAACGGTGTGGGACTTCGAAACCGACCCGGAATACCAGGCGAAACTGGACTGGGTCGAAGAATTCATGGTGACCGAACTCGAGCCGCTCGACCTGGTCGCACTCGATCCGTATGACAAGAACAACGATGAGATGATGGCGATCCTGCGGCCGCTGCAGCAGCGGGTCAAGGACCAGGGGCTGTGGGCTGCACACCTGCGCCCCGAGCTGGGCGGCCAGGGCTTCGGCCAGGTCAAACTCGCGCTGCTGAACGAGATCCTGGGACGTTCGCGCTGGGCGCCGTCGGTGTTCGGTTGTCAGGCACCGGATTCGGGGAATGCCGAGATCCTGGCGCTGTTCGGCACCGACGATCAGAAAGCGCGCTACCTGCAGCCGTTGCTGGACGGCGAGATCACCTCCTGCTATTCGATGACCGAACCGCAGGGCGGTTCGGACCCCGGCCTGTTCGTCACCGCTGCCACCCGGGACGGGGACGATTGGATCATCAACGGCGAGAAGTGGTTTTCCAGCAACGCCAGGCACGCGTCGTTCTTCATCGTCATGGCGGTCACCAACCCCGAGGGCCGCACCTACGAGAAGATGTCGTTGTTCATCGTGCCGGCCGAGACGCCGGGCATCGAGATCATCCGCAATGTCGGCGTGGGCGCCGAGTCGTCCAAGCGAGCCAGCCACGGTTACGTGCGATACAACGACGTCCGGGTACCGGCCGATCACGTGCTCGGCGGTGAAGGTCAGGCGTTCATGATTGCGCAGACCCGGCTGGGTGGTGGCCGCATCCACCATGCGATGCGCACAATCGCGTTGTCCCGCAAGGCTTTCGACATGATGTGCGAGCGGGCGGTGTCACGCAGGACCAGGCATGGCAGATTGTCGGACTTCCAGATGACCCAGGAGAAGATCGCCGACAGCTGGATCCAGATCGAGCAGTTCCGGTTGCTGGTGCTGCGGACCGCGTGGCTGATCGACAAGCACCACGACTATCAGAAGGTGCGGCGCGACATCGCGGCGGTCAAGGTGGCGATGCCTCAGGTACTGCACGACGTCGCGCAGCGCGCCCTGCATCTGCACGGGGCACTCGGCGTCTCCGACGAGATGCCCTTCGTCAAGATGCTGGTGGCGGCGGAATCGCTGGGCATCGCCGACGGCGCCACCGAGCTGCACAAGATGACGGTGGCCCGTCGCACGCTCAGGGAATACCAGCCGGTGACGACGCCGTTCCCGTCGCAGCACATCCCGACCCGTAAGGCCGAAGCGGAGGCCAGGCTGGCTGCCCGCCTGGAACACGCGGTCGCCGAATTCTGATCCTTTCCCACCCGCGAGCAGACGCAGAATCGCACTGTTCATGGCTCCCACGTGCGATTCTGCGTCTGCTCGCGGTCAGGAGATGTAGCGCGCCACGCTTTCGGCCACGCAGGCCGGCTTGGCCGCACCCTCAACTTCCACCGTGGTCGACAACGTGGCCTGGACGGTGCCTTCACCCAAGTCGTCGACGCTGACCAACGTGACCGCCGCCCGCACGCGGGACCCGACGGGCACCGGGGCCGGGAAACGAACCTTGTTCAGGCCGTAGTTGATCGCCAGCTTGATGCCATTGACGGTGTAGATCTGGTGCTGCAGCCGCGGCAGCAGCGACAGGGTCATGAACCCGTGGGCGATGGTGGTGCCGAACGGCCCCTTGGCGGCCCGCTCCGGGTCGACGTGTATCCACTGGTGATCACCGGTCGCATCGGCGAACAGGTTGACCTCTTCTTGGCTGATCGTCACCCAGTCGCTGTGCCCGAGGTCCTCACCCGCGGCGGCGGCGAGGTCGTTGACGGACTCGAACGTACGCATGGATCCATCCTCTCGTCGGGGTATGCATAGAACTTATGCGCCTGTTGCTGATCGCCGACACGCACGTCCCCAAACGGGCGCGGGACCTGCCGGCGCAGGTGTGGGACGCGGTCGACGAGGCCGATGTGGTCATCCACGCCGGCGACTGGGTGACCCCGGACCTGCTGGACCGACTCGAGGCCAGGTCCGCACGGCTGCTGGCGTGCTGGGGCAACAACGACGGCCCCGAGCTGCGGTCCCGGCTGCCGGAGCGGGCGGACGCGCAGCTGGCCGGGCTGCACGTCACGGTCGTGCATGAGACGGGTGCGACCGCAGGTCGCGAGGCGCGCATGTCGCGGCTCTACCCCGACTCCGACGTGTTGGTCTTCGGGCACAGCCACATCCCCTGGGACACCACCACGGCCAGCGGGCTGCGGTTGCTCAATCCGGGCTCGCCGACGGATCGGCGCCGGCAACCACACTGCACCTACCTGACCGCCACGGTCGCGCGGGGCGCGCTGCACGAGGTGGTGCTGCATCGCATTACTAGATAGCTCGGCTACAGAGGTATTCTGGACGGCAGTGGACACACAGACCGACCTCACTGCCGATATCCCGCGGATCCTGGGCAGGTTCCGCCGCCAGCTGCGGCGTTCCGCCGGCACCGGTTACGCACCCGGACAGCTTTCGGAGTCTCAGGCCGAGCTGTTGCGGTTGGTCACCCACCGTCCGGGGGTCTCGGTCAGCACTGCGGCCGCCGAACTCGGCCTGATGCCCAACACCGCGTCCACCCTGGTGACCAAACTGTCCTGCGCCGGCCTACTGGAGCGGACCGCTGACCCCGCCGACCGTCGGGTCAGCCGGTTGCGGCTCACCGAGTCGGCTCAGCAGGTGATGGACGCGACCGCGCAGACGCGTCGGGCCGTGCTCACCGACCTGCTCGCCGAGCTTGACGAAGACCAGATCGGGGTACTGGCCAACGGGCTGAAAGTCCTCGAAGACATGACCAGACGGCTGCGGGAGCGGGACACATGAACCAGGCGATCGACTGCCGGCACCTGACCTACCGCTACGGCCAGGACATCGCCGTCGACGACGTCACCTTCGGGGTGCACCCCGGTGAGACGATGGGCCTGCTGGGCCCCAACGGCGCCGGCAAGACCACCGTGGTGCGGGTGTTGACGACGCTGGCGCCGGTTCAGGACGGCGAACTCTATATCTTCGGGATGGATGCCCGACGTCAGACCATCGACATCAGAAGCAACATCGGCTATGTGCCACAACAGCTTTCGATTGAAACGGCATTGACCGGCCGGCAGAATGTGCAGTGGTTCGCCCGGTTGTACGGAGTGCCCCGTCGCGAGCGCTCCGAGCGCGTGGAGCAGGCGCTGGACGCGATGAACCTGCTCGACGTCGCCGACAAACTGGCCTCCAGCTACTCCGGAGGCATGGTGCGGCGACTGGAAGTGGCACAGGCCCTGGTCAATCGACCCTCGCTGCTGGTGCTCGACGAACCGACAGTGGGACTCGATCCCATTGCGCGCGATGGGGTTTGGACGCAGGTGCGGAGCATGCAGGAGCAGTTCGGCATGACCGTGCTGCTGACCACGCACTACATGGAGGAGGCGGACACGCTGTGCGATCGCGTCGCACTGATGCACCACGGCGCGCTGCAGGCGATCGGAACACCCGCAGAGCTGAAGGCCAAGGTCTCACCCGATGCCACCCTCGAGGATGTGTTCCGTCACTACGCCGCCTCAGATCTGCACACCGAAGCCACCACTCCCCGTGAAATCCGTTCCAGCAGAAGGGCTGACCGTCATGTCGGTTGACCGGGACTGTCCCCCTGCCACCGCCCATCCGGTACGCGCCCCACGCGGCATCGACCGGGTCAGGGCGACCGCGAGCAGCGTCGGGGCCTTCGCGATCGTCGAATTGCAGAAGTTGCAGCACGATCGCACCGAACTCGTGACGCGGATGGTGCAGCCCGCCTTATGGCTGCTCATTTTCGGGACCACCTTCAGCCACCTGCGTGTCATCGACACCGGCCACGTGTCCTACCTCGCGTTCCTGGCCCCGGGAATCATCGCCCAGTCGGCGCTGTTCATCTCGATCTTCTATGGCATTCAGATCATCTGGGATCGCGACGCGGGCGTGCTGGCCAAGCTGATGGTGACCCCGGCACCGGCCTCGGCCCTGATCGCCGGCAAATCGTTCGCCGCCGGCGTGCGCTCGGTGGCCCAGATCGTCGGCGTGTTGGTGCTGGCTTACGCAATGAACATCGGCCTGACGGCCAACCCACTGCGCATCCTGGCGGCGATGGGTGCGGTCATGCTCGGTGCTGCCTTCTTCGCTTGTCTGTCAATGACTTTGGCGGGTCTGGTCCGTAACCGCGACCGGTTGATGGGGCTCGGCCAGGCCATCACCATGCCGTTGTTCTTCGCCTCCAACGCCCTCTATCCGGTCGACGTGATGCCGTCCTGGCTGCGGGTGCTGAGCAAGATCAACCCGCTGAGCTACGAGGTCGACGTACTGCGGGCGTTGCTGATCGGCACTCCCTTCCACCTCGTCGACGTCGCCGTGCTGCTGATCGCTCCGGTGATCGGAATCGTTGCGGCGTCAAAGGTTTTGCGTCGACTGGTCACCTAGCCCTGGCACGGCCTGAGCACAAGATGCCACGGCTGATCCGGTAATCGATCGTTACGGTTTCGCGACCTCGTCACCGGCTTGTCCGGCCCGACACTCAACCGTTAGCCAACCGCGACCCAAGGTTACGGCCGCGACGCCTGAGTTGCGTCTGCCGCTTGTGTTTCACTCGCCGAGAACAGATTCCACCGCGGTGAGCGGCAGACGAGCAGTTGGGATGAGGTTAGCGATGTCGTTCTTGGCAAAGATGCGAAATCTGCGAGGCGCAGCCAAAACCATGCCCCGCAACCTGGCTGTCGCGGCGGTGGGCGCCGCGCTGCTGCCCGGTCTCGTCGGCGTGGTCGGCGGATCGGCTCCGGCGCAGGCATTCTCCCGGCCCGGCCTTCCGGTGGAGACGCTGCAGATCCCGTCCCAGGCCATGGGCCGCAACATCAAGGTGCAGTTCCAGGGCGGCGGGGCGCACGCGGTTTACCTGCTGGACGGCCTGCGCGCCCAGGACGACTACAGCGGCTGGGACATCAACACCCCCGCCTTCGAGGAGTTCTACCAGTCCGGGTTGTCGGTGATCATGCCGGTGGGCGGCACGTCCAGCTTCTACAGCGACTGGTACCAGCCGTCGCAGGGCAACGGCCAGGGCTACACCTACAAGTGGGAGACCTTCCTCACCCGGGAGATGCCCACCTGGTTGCAGGCCAACAAGGGTGTGTCGCCGTTCGGCAACGCGGCCGTGGGCCTGTCCATGTCGGGCGGTTCGGCGCTGGTGATGGCCGCCTACTACCCGCAGCAGTTCCCGTACGCCGCGTCGCTGTCGGGCTTCCTCAACCCGTCCGAGGGCTGGTGGCCGACGCTGATCGGCCTGGCAATGACCGACTCCGGCGGCTACAACGCCAACAGCATGTGGGGGCCGTCCACCGACCCGGCGTGGAAGCGCAACGACCCGATGGTGCAGATCCCCCGCCTGGTCGCCAACAACACCCGGGTCTGGGTCTACTGCGGCAACGGCACGCCCAGCGACCTCGGCGGGGACAACATGCCGGCGAAGTTCCTCGAAGGCCTCACCCTGCGCACCAACCAGCAGTTCCAGCAGACCTACGCGGCCAACGGCGGACGCAACGGGGTGTTCCAGTTCCCGAGCAACGGGACCCACTCATGGAACTACTGGAACCAGCAACTGATGGCGATGAAACCCGACATGCTGCAGGTACTCACCGCGGTGAACGCGCCGCCACCGGCGGCACCGGCCGCCCCGCCCGCGGTGCCTGGGCAAGGGGCCTGATCCGCCCGAGACCACATCGGCAGCAGCGCTACGGCCAGCGCTGCTGCCGATGTTTCTTTTTCACGCTCTGTTGTCCAGCAGGCCACGCCGATCAGCGTGCAGGTAGGTGTAACAGGTCGTCACCGCGCAGACGAATGCGGCGACGGCCAGCATCTGCGTCCCGCTGACCACCAGGCTGATCGCGCCGCCGATCGCGGCGCCCGCCATGAAAGTGGCCAGCATCATGAAGTATCCGAACCAGTCCTCGATCTGTCCGCCGGCCATGTGCCGTTCGATGCCCTGGCCCATCTTGACCAATGTCCCGGTCACATAGCTCAACGGCACCGACACTTCACCGTCCTTGACGAACGAGGTGTTCAGCGCGCCGACCCCGAACACCACACACATGATCGGCACGAAGTCGAGCATGGTTTCCTCCCAGCCGCCCAGGACGATGTCCAGACCGGTCGCGGAAAGCAGCGCGAACGTCGTCAGCACGGTCGGGCCGTGCGGGTGGGCCGCCCAGTACCGCCGCCGGCAGATCGAGGACACCAGGACGCCGGTGAGAAAGCACAGCAACAGCGTCCCGGCGGTGATGGACAGCCAGACGTCGTCGCGGAAGACCCCCAGCACCGCCCGCTGCGCGTTGCCGGTCATGAAGGTGACGAAGTAGCCCTCGGAGTGGCTGAACGCGGTGGCGCCCAGCACCCCGGCCAGCGCGGCCAGCAGCCAGGCCAACCTGGCCTCGCTGTCATACATTTCTTTCTGCACCCGCCCCATGCTTCCAGAGCGGCCGCGATCGGGCCTAACGCCGCATCTCAGGCGGTGGTCAGGCGCGCGATCGAGCGCAGCGGAATCGGCAGCCAGGTGGGACGGTGCCGCGACTCGTACCCGGTCTCGTACACCGCTTTGTCGAGTTCGTAGGCAGCCAGCAGCAGCGCCGAGTCGCGCGGGTCGGTCCCCGACGCGGCGGCGTAGCCGTCGCAGAAGGCGGTGCGGTTGCGTCCGACCCACTCCCGGGCCCGCGCGGCCAGCTGCTTGTCACCACCCTGATCCACCAGCGGACCGTAGGCGGCGTATTCGAACGACCGCAGTACACCCGCCACATCCCGCATCGGCGAATCCGGTGCCCGCCGCTCGGCCACCGGTTGGCCCGGCTCGCCTTCGAAGTCGATCAGCAACCACCTCTCCGGGGTGCGCAGTACCTGGCCCAGGTGCAGATCGCCGTGCACCCGCTGCACGGTGATCTGCTCGTCGGCGAGCTTGCCGAGCCGCTCCTGGATCGTCGAGGCGTATTGCGCCAGTTCCGGCACCGCGGCGACCGACAACGACAGCCGCGACAGCATGTGCTCCAGCGGGAACGGCGCCTGCGACGTGCCCAGGGCCTCCGCCAGCGTGGCGTGCACAGACGCCACCGCTTCCCCCAACCGATAGGACTCGCCGGCGAAATCGCCGCCGACTTCGTGGGCGTACAGGTCGCCTTCGGCGAATAAATCCCGCACGCTGGCGGTGGCCATGGCCCAGCCTTCGGCCGCGTTGCCGGCGAAGGCGGTCACCATGCCCAACGGGGACGTCGCGTCCGCGGACGCGTCCTGAGCGCCGATTTCGTAGCTGCCGAGCAGCCGAGCCACGTGCGGGTTCCCGGCGCGACCGAGCACTCGGTTCAGCTCGACGTCGGGGTTGATGCCGGGGCTGACCCGCCGGAACACCTTGAAGATGGCGGCTGGGGCACGGTCGAAGATCACGCTGGTGTTGCTCTGCTCGGCATCGGACACTCTGGGGTAGGCGTCCAGCGGCAGCTGGACATCCGGTTCCCCGATGAACCTCACCTGGGCGGCCGCGGAGCCGCGGACCTCCGAGGCGTCGATCAACGAGAGCAGGAAGCGGGGCGAGGCGCCGTCATAGAGCGCATCGAAACCGGTGTGCGTACCGACCTCCCCGATGGTGGCCTGGTCGCTGAACTCCGAGACGGGTTCGGCGTCCCAGCCGACGATCACCTGGTAGCGCTCGGTGCAGCCGTCCGTATATGCCACGTCGAGCAGCACCAATTCCAGGTCGTCCCGCAGCGGCACGACGACCCCGGGCCGGGCGCTCGACAGTTGCCGGTTGCGGCCCGCGTACCAGCGTTGCTGCGGCAGCCATTCCGACCACGGCAGCTGGGCTGCATCACCGGTGCGAGTCATGGTCCTCCTCAATCAGCGACAGCGAGAACCAGTAGAACCCGTGGCCCGGCAGCGTCAGCAGGTACGGCAGGTGCCCGATCCGCGGGAATTCCACCTGGCCGGTCAGCTCGACGGGTGTGTAGTTGTTCCACTGCTGCAGGTTCAGTTCGATCGGCTGCGGGAACCGCGACAGGTTGTTCACGCACAGGACGACGTCGTTGTCCCGGTCCTCGCGGGGCACTTCGCGCACGTAGGCCAGCACTGAGGGGTTGGATCCGCCGAGTTCGTGAAATGACCCGATGGCGAACGCGTCGTGGCGGCGGCGCACCGCCAGCATGGTGCGGGTCCAGTTCAGCAGCGATGTCGAGGTGTCGCGCTGCGCCTCGACGTTGACCGCCTGGTACCCGTACACGGAATCTTGGCTGGTCGGCAGGTAGAGCCGGCCCGGGTTGGCGGTCGAGAAACCCGCGTTGCGGTCCGGCGTCCACTGCATCGGGGTGCGCACCCCGTCGCGGTCACCAAGCCAGATCACGTCGCCCATGCCGATCTCGTCGCCGTAGTAGAGCACCGGCGATCCGGGCAGCGACAGCAGCAGCGCGTTGAACAACCTCATCTGGTTGAAGTCGTTCTCCAGCAGCGGAGCCAGCCTGCGGCGGATGCCGACGTTGGCTTTCATCCGCGGATCCTTGGCGTACTCCGCGTACATGTAGTCACGCTCTTCGTCGCTGACCATCTCCAGCGTCAGCTCGTCGTGATTGCGCAGGAAGATGCCCCACTGCGCCATGTCCGGGATGGCCGGCGTCTGGGCCAGGATCTCCGAGATCGGGAAGCGGGACTCGCGGCGCACCGCCATGAAGATGCGCGGCATCAGCGGGAAGTGGAACGCCATGTGGCACTCGTCGCCGCCGGTGCTGGGGTCGCCGAAATACTCGACCACGTCGGCCGGCCACTGGTTGGCCTCGGCCAGCAGCACCCGGCCCGGGTATTCGTCGTCGACCACCTTGCGGCACCGCTTGAGGAAGGCGTGGGTCTCCGGCAGGTTTTCGCAGTTGGTGCCTTCGCGGGCAAACAGGTAGGGCACCGCGTCCAGCCGGAACCCGTCGATGCCCAGACCGAGCCAGAAGCGCAACACGTCGATCATCGCTTCCTGCACGGCCGAACTGTCGTAATTCAGGTCCGGCTGGTGGGAGAAGAACCGGTGCCAGTAGAACTGGCGGCGCACCGGGTCGAACGTCCAGTTCGACTCCTCGGTGTCGACGAAGATGATGCGGGCGTCGGTGTACTTTTCGCTGGTGTCGCTCCACATGTAGAAGTCGCCGTACGGCCCGTCGGGATCGCGCCGGGACTCCTGGAACCACGGATGCGAATCCGATGTGTGGTTCATCACCAGGTCGGTGATCACCCGGATGCCCCGCTTGTGCGCTTCGTCGATCAGGGCGACGAAGTCCTCGACGGTGCCGAACTCGGGCAGCACCTTGTAGAAATCGCGGATGTCGTAACCGCCGTCGCGCAGCGGTGAGTCGTAGAACGGCGGCAGCCACAGGCAGTCGACACCGAGCCACTGCAGATAGTCCAGGCGGTCGATCAGGCCGCGCAGGTCACCGGATCCGTCGGCGTTGGAATCGAAGAAAGCCCGGACCAGCACCTCGTAGAACACCGCGTGCTTGAACCAGGTGGGGTCTTCGGGCAACGCAACGGCGTTCCCGAAGTCCTGGGCGGTCGGGTGCTCGACCACACCCCCCTCGACGTGACTGCCCTCCGCGGGATCGTGCGCGGGATCGTGCCGGACGGCATCTCTCTCGTCGTTCATCAATTCCACGATGCCACGTGTACCCGACGCCCGTCGTTAAGAAAACATGTGGCCCAGGTGACAGCGAATCCCGTTCAATACCAAAAGAATTGGCGTGTTGCAACCCGAGAGGACCTGTCCGCCTACGCGGGTGGCCCTTCTGCCAGTGTCACGTTCTCGGTGCGTGCGACTCCGGACTTGGACGTGAAGCTGATCGAGATGACATCCCCGGGGTGGCGCGGCGTGAGCGCATCGGACAGGGCAGTGGCCGAGTTGATCGGCACCCCGTCGATCGCGGTGATCACGTCACCGTTGGCGATCCCGACCGAGGCTGCCGGGGCGGAGCCAACCACCCGTTGCACCCGCGCGCCGTTGCCGCCGTTGTCGACGACGCCCAGGCCCAGGAAGGCCGTCGGCCCCACGTGCACGGTGGGTGAGCCACCGCCGCTGCGGATCTGGTTCGCAATGCCCATTGCGGTCCCGATCGGGATGGCAAAGCCCTGCCCGCCCTGCAACTGGAAGTTCTCCGAGGCGGCCGTGTTGACGCCGACCACCTGCCCGGCACTGTTGACCACGGGCCCGCCGGAGTCACCGGGGGCGATCGCGCCGTCGAACTGGATCAGTCCGTTCAGCGTTTCGGCCGCGCCGGTCAGCGCGTCCGAGGCCTGGACGGTTTGGCCGACCGCGATCACTTTGCCGGTCACCGCGCGCGGCGCGCCACCCTGTCCGCCGGTGTTGCCCAGCGCCACCACCGGTTCGCCGACGCTCACCGGTCCGCCGATTGCTGCGGTCGGGATGCCGCCGGCGCCACGCAGCTGCAGCACCGCGATGTCCTGGGTGCGGTCATAGCCGATCACGTCGACGCCGTAGGTGCGCCCGTCGCCGACGCTGAATGCGCTGATGTCGGTGGCGCCCGAGATCACGTGATTGTTGGTCAACACCACGCCGTTGGAGTCGATGACGATCCCCGTCCCGGCACCCACCGCGTTGTTGTAACCCAATTTCGTGTTGATGTTGACCACTTGCGGACTCACCTGGGCGACGGTGGCCGCGGGGTCAAGCGGTTTGGCGGGAAAGTGTTTGAACGGCGCGGCCTGCGCGGGTCCGGGCGGGATCGCCAGGCCCAATCCGAGCAGGACCAATACGGCGACCATCCACCCCAGCGAACGGTGGCGCAATTTGCTCATCGGTGAAGAACCTCCTGCGTCGGAAAACAGCCGAATTGTCCCAGCCCAAGGGTCCGGGCGGCGGCCTTGTCTGGCACCACCGTATTCCAGATACCCATTTAATACGGTGGTCAGGCAAGGAATCGGGGAAACTGCGACCCTAATTTCCGCTCAAAGCGCAATTGCCAAACCAGAAGGTGACTCTCGTCACCTCCTAAGCTGAGCCGGTGGAATTCGACCCCGTGGCGTGGTTTGCGCGTTCCCCGGTCGCGCGGCTGGCGACGGTGAGCGCGCAGGGTGTTCCCCACCTGGTGCCGGTGGTCTTCGCGCTGCATTCCGGTGTTGTCTATACCGCGGTGGACGCGAAGCCGAAAACCACCCGGCGCTTGCGACGGTTGACCAATATCGAGACCAACCCGGCCGTCAGTCTGCTCGTCGACCACTACGACGACGACTGGACCCGGCTGTGGTGGGTGCGCGCCGACGGCACCGCGGCCATTGCCCGCGACGGCGAGTCACTGGACACCGGATTTCGACTGCTGCGGGCCAAATATCCGCAGTACCAGTCCGTTTCGCTGGATGGCCCGGTGATCGCGGTGACCGTGTGCCGTTGGTCGAGCTGGCACGCCTGACCCCGCCGTCCCCGCCGTCCCCGCCCGCCCGGCGGCGCACTGCCGCGCCCGACCCTTGTGCTGGACGTCGCCGCGGAGAAAAGTTGGCACTGCGTCCTGTGAGCTGGATCACCCGGGATTCCGGGAGAACTGGAGGAATGTCATGGCCGACAGAGTCAGTGCTGCCCAGGGCGCGGCTACCGCCCCCACCGCGACCGGTCCGGACGGCATTCGCAATGTGGCGCTGGTCGGGCCGTCCGGGGGCGGCAAGACCACCCTGGTGGAGGCGCTGCTGGTGGCCGCCGGGGTGTTGTCGCGGCCGGGTTCGGTGACCGACGGCAACACCGTGTGCGACTTCGACGAGGCCGAGATCCGGCAGCAACGCTCAGTAGGCGTCGCGGTGGCGTCGCTCGCCTACCAGGGCGTCAAGGTCAACCTGATCGACACACCCGGGTACGCCGACTTCGTCGGGGAGTTGCGGGCCGGTCTGCGCGCGGCGGACTGCGCGCTGTTCGTGATCGCCGCCAACGAGGGTGTCGACGAACCGACCAAGTCGCTCTGGCAGGAATGCAGCCAGGTCGACATGCCCCGGGCCGTGGTGGTGACCAAACTCGACCACGCCCGCGCCAACTACGCAGAAGCGTTGGCGGCGGCCCAAGAAGCGTTCGGCGACAAGGTGTTACCGCTGTACCTGCCCACCGACGCCGGGCTGATCGGACTGCTGTCGCAAACCGAGTACACCTACGCCGGCGGCAAGCGCACCGAATCACCCGCCGACACCGACCGGATCGAGGAGGCCCGCGGCAGCTTGATCGAAGGGATCATCGAGGAATCCGAGGACGAGTCGTTGATGGACCGCTACCTCGGCGGCGAGACGATCGACGAGTCGGTGCTGATCGAGGATCTGGAAAAGGCCGTCGCCCGTGGCTCGTTCTTCCCGGTCATTCCGGTGTGCAGCAGCACCGGCGTCGGCACCCTGGAACTGCTCGAGGTGGCCACCCGCGGCGGCTTTCCCTCTCCCCGCGAGCATCCGTTGCCGGAGGTGTTCACCCCGCAGGGCGCCGCGCACGAGGACCTGGCCTGCGATGTCGACGCACCACTGCTCGCCGAGGTGGTGAAGACCACCTCCGACCCCTATGTCGGCCGGGTCAGCCTGGTCCGGGTGTTCTCCGGGACGATCAAGCCGGATGCGACCGTCCATGTGTCGGGCCACTTCTCGTCGTTCTTCGGTCAGGACCGGACCGTCCAGGGGCACGGGGCGCTGCACCCCGACCACGACGAGGACGAGCGCATCGGGGTGTTGTCGTTTCCCCTCGGAAAGCAGCAACGGCCCGCTCCGTCCGTGGTGGCCGGAGACATCTGCGCGATCGGCAAACTCAGCCGCGCCGAAACCGGCGACACTTTGTCGGACAAGTCCGAGCCGCTGGTACTCAGACCGTGGACGATGCCGGAACCGTTGCTGCCCATCGCTATTCAGGCACACGCCAAGACCGACGAGGACAAGCTGTCGGTCGGGCTGGCCCGGTTGGCCGCCGAGGACCCCACGCTACGCATCGAGCAGAACCCGGAGACCCATCAAATGGTGCTGTGGTGCATGGGCGAGGCGCACGTCGGTGTGGTGCTCGATGCCCTGGCCAACCGCTACGGGGTGACGGTGGACACCGTCGAGTTGCGGGTGCCGCTGCGGGAAACGTTGGGCGGCAAGGCAAAAGGGCATGGTCGGCACGTCAAGCAGTCCGGCGGCCACGGCCAGTTCGCGGTGTGCGACATCGAGGTGGAGCCGCTGCCCGAGGGCTCGGGATTCGAGTTCGTGGACAAAGTGGTTGGCGGGGCGGTGCCGCGCAACTACATTCCCAGCGTGGAGAAGGGCGTGCGCGCCCAGATGGACAAGGGCGTGCACGCCGGCTATCCGGTGGTCGATCTGCGGGTCACCTTGTTCGACGGTAAGGCACACAGCGTGGACTCGTCGGACTTCGCTTTTCAGATGGCAGGTGCCCTGGCGCTGCGCGAGGCGGCGGCCGCGACGAAGGTGGTGCTGCTCGAGCCGATCGACCAGATCTCGGTGCTGGTGCCGGACGACTTCGTGGGTGCGGTGATGGGCGACCTGTCCAGCCGCCGCGGCCGGGTGCTGGGCACCGACACCGCGGGCCACGAGCGCACCGTGGTCCATGCCGAGGTGCCGCAGGTGGAACTGACCCGCTACGCCATCGACCTACGTTCCCTGGCGCACGGGGCGGCGTCGTTCACCCGCAGCTTCGCCCGCTACGAGCCGATGCCTGAATCCGCCGCGGCCCGGGTGCGGGCCAGCGCCTAGCGCTGCGGACTGAACCGCTGCGACACCGCGCGCCGATCCAGCGAGCCCTTGGCGGTGTGCGGCAAGTCTTCGGCTACGGCGAAGCTGGCCGGAATCTCATACGGCGCCAACCGGTCCCGGCAGAACTGTGCGAGCTCTTCGGCGGTGGCGGCTGGCCCCCGGGGCACGATCACTGCCGCGACGGCCTCGCCGTACATCGGGTGCGGCACACCGAACACCGCGCATTCCAGAACCTGGGGATGGGCGGCCAGCACCCCCTCGACCCGCTCGGGTGAGATCTTCTCGCCGCCGCGGTTGATCAGCTCCTTGATGCGGCCGCGGATGGTCAAGTCACCGGAATCCGACAGCGTCCCCAGGTCGCCGGTACGCAGCCAGCCGTCGGTGAAGTTCGCGGCGGTGATCTTCGGGTCGCCGAGGTAACCGCGCACCACGGTGGCGCCGCGCAGCCACACTTCACCGACGTCACCGGGCGCGACGGTCTTGCCGTCGGAGTCGACGATCCGGATCTCGGGTCCGGTGGAGCGGCCGACCAGGCCGGCCGACGCCGCGGGATCAACCTCCTGGTCGGCGGACGTCGTCGCCACCTGATGGGTGGCCTCGGTCATGCCGAACGCGCACAACACCGGCGCCGAGAACTCCGCGTGCAGCGCCGCGGCCACCTCCGCGGTCAACGGTGCGCTACAGCTGCGGATGAAACGCAGACTGGCTCTTCTAGTTTCGGCGTTCTCGCCGGCAGCACGCTCCAACAGGATCTGATGGATGGTCGGCACGGCCGTATACCAGGTGGCTCCGACGGCGTCGATGTCGTCCCAGAAGGTGTGCGCCGAGAACTTCCCGCGGGCCGGCAACAGCACGGCGCCACCGGATGCCAGCGTGGACAGCAGCGCCGCGACCAGCCCGTGGCCGTGGTACAGCGGCATCACCGCGACCGTCGCATCCTGTGCGCCCAGCCGGTATCCGCCGACAATGGACCGGACCGAGGTGGCGATGTTGGCGTGGGTCCACGGGACCATCTTGGGCAGGCCGGTGGTGCCGCCGGTGAACATGATCATCGCGTCGTCGTCGTGCAACCCCGCAGGGGAAACGGCGGCCGCATCGGGTGCCGTGGGCGTATCCACTCGGGCTGTACACGTACCGCCGGTGACGGCAACTGCGATCGGCCACCACGGCACCGGCGGCTCGGTGGGACCGCCGTCGATGAGCACCACCCGCACACCGGCCGCCGCGCTGCGGGCGCGCTGGTCGGCGAGCGGCAGCGCCGGATCCAGCGGCACCACGATCAGGCCCGCCCGCAGCCCGCCCAGCAGACCGACCACGAATTCGGCGCTGCTCCCGGTGCGCAACCCCACCCGGTCCCCAGCCACCAGGCCGGCCTGCGTCAACTGGGCCGCGAGATCGTCGACCAGGTCCATCAGCCGGCCATAGCTGACCGGGACGCGATCAGCGGTGATGACCAGCGACGTCGCTTCCGGCGCGCGGTTCGCGGCCACCTCGATCAACTCGAGAATGCGCGGACGCCGTTCAGTGGTCTCATCGGCTGTCATGCCACGCTCCTTCGGGGCCGGTGCGGCTTCTACCGTGCACCCTGCCGGGGCGCAAGGCTCGCTGTCCAATGACGGGCAGCGTGAATGATGAGCAGTGACGCCGGATCACCACCTGAGGAGGGGCGACCCATGACCGCCGCGCTGACCAACGGCTTCCACCTGGTGGTGGACGCGCTGCAAGCCAACGACATCAGCACCGTCTACGGCCTGGTCGGGATTCCGATCACCGATCTGGCCCGCACCGCGCAGGCCGCCGGGATCCGCTACATCGGCTTCCGGCACGAGGCCTCGGCCGGCAACGCCGCCGCCGCGGCGGGTTTCCTGAACCGCCGGCCCGGGGTGTGCCTGACGACCTCGGGGCCCGGCTTTCTCAACGGCCTACCCGCGCTGGCGAACGCCACCACCAACTGCTTCCCGATGATCCAGATCTCCGGGTCCAGCGACCGCGCGGTGGTGGACCTGCAACGCGGTGACTATCAGGACATCGACCAGCTCAACGCGGCGCGGCCCTTCGCCAAGGCGGCCTACCGGATCGGCCGGGTCGAAGACATCGGGCGCGGTGTCGCGCGGGCCGTCCGGACCGCGATCTCCGGGCGGCCCGGCGGGGTCTATCTGGACATTCCGGGCGAGGTGCTGGCGCAGACGATGCCGGCTGCCGACGCCGCCAACTCGATCTGGCGCATCGTCGACCCGGACCCGCGGCAACTGCCGGCACCCGACGCGGTGGACCGGGCGTTGACCGTACTGGCCCGGGCACGGCGACCGTTGATCGTGCTCGGCAAGGGCGCCGCATACGCGCAGGCCGACAACGTGATTCGGGAATTCATCGAGACCACCGGGATCCCCTACCTGCCGATGTCGATGGCCAAAGGCTTGCTGCCGGACGTACACCCGCAGTCGGTCGCCGCCGCGCGTTCGCTGGCGATCAAGCGCGCCGACGTCGTGCTGCTGGTCGGCGCGCGACTGAATTGGTTACTCGGACACGGGGAATCACCACAATGGTCCCCGGACGCCGAATTCATCCAGATCGACATCGCGCCCAGCGAGTTCGACAGCAACCAGCCCATCACCGCGCCGCTGACCGGGGACATCGGTTCGGTGATGTCGGCGTTGCTGGACGGGCTGGCCACCCACCCGGTGGAGGTTGCGGCGGCGTGGCCGGATGAGCTCGGCGAACGCAAAGCCCGTAACGACGCCAAGATGCGCCAGCAGCTCAGCGAAAATCCGTTCCCGATGCGGTTTTACAATGCGCTCGGTGCCATTCGCGCTGTCCTGCAACGTAACCCGGACACCTACGTGGTCAACGAAGGCGCCAACGCGCTGGACCTGACCCGCAACGTCATCGACATGGAGTTGCCGCGGCACCGGCTGGACACCGGAACGTGGGGTGTGATGGGCATCGGGATGGGCTACTCCATCGCGGCGGCCGTGGAGACCGGGCGCCCCGTCGTCGCCATCGAGGGTGACAGTGCGTTCGGGTTCAGCGGCATGGAGATCGAAACCGTCTGTCGTTACCGGCTTCCCGTCACCGTCGTCGTCCTCAACAACGGCGGTGTGTACCGCGGCGACGAGATCACTGCGGCCGCATCCGACCCGGCGCCCACCGTGCTGAACATCGACGCACGGCACGACCTGCTCGCAGAAGCGTTCGGCGGCAAGGGATACCACGTGCGGACGCCGGCTGAGCTGGAGACCGCGCTGACCGAAGCACTGGCGTCGTACGGTCCCGCCCTGATCGACTGCGTGCTCGATCCCGGCGCCGGGGTGGAAAGCGGGCACCTGGCCGCCCTCAACCGCAGCAGCAAGATCTGACGACACCGGAAAGCCGAGCCCCGGCTACGCTGGCCATGTTTGCTATGACCCCTTCCGGGGGATAGCCACTAGACTGTGTGGTTGTGTCCACCGCACCATCCCGAAGGGTCGAGACCATGCGTCGAGCGGTTCGTTATCTTTTCGTCCTGGTCGCGATCACCACGATGGCCGCGGCCGGATCGGGCAGTCCCGCGACCGGCGCCGTCCCGGTCCCCCACCCGCTGCCCGGGGTGGCCTCGATCTTCCCCGCCGGGGGAGCCGTGGTGGGCATCGCCACGCCGGTGGTGGTGACCTTCACTGCGCCGGTGCGGGATCACCGCGCCGCCGAACGGTCCATCCGCATCAGTTCTCCGAGCAATATGACCGGTCACTTCCAGTGGCTCGACGGCAATGTCGTGCAATGGGTGCCGGACCGGTACTGGCCGGGCCACACCCACGTCTCCGTCGGCGTCCAGGCCCTCAACGAAGGCTTTGACACCGGCGACGAGCTGCGCGGCGTGGCCAGCATCTCCGCGCACACCTTCACCGTCAGCCGCAACGGCGAGGTGCTGCGCACCATGCCGGCGTCGATGGGCAAGCCCAGTCGTCCGACCCCGATCGGCAACTTCAACGCGATGTCCAAGGAACGCACCGTCGTGATGGACTCCCGCACCATCGGCATCCCGCTCAACTCCTCGGACGGGTACCTGATCACCGCCTCGTACGCGGTGCGCGTCACCGGCAGCGGCGTGTACGTGCACTCCGCGCCGTGGTCGGTGGGTTCGCAGGGCTACGCCAACGTCAGCCACGGCTGCATCAACCTGAGCCCGGACAACGCCGCCTGGTACTTCAACATGGTCAGCATCGGCGACCCGATCGACGTCGTGGCCTGACGCTCAGGACCGCCGGCGGGCTGATTCCGGGGGCATACAGTCGGGTGTATGGCCAATACTTTGCAAGATCCCCGGGTCGCCTCGGTGCTCGACCGGATGTATGCCGCTGCCGGCGCGCAGATGTCGCAACTGCGCGACCGGCGCGGTCAGTTCGACGGCCCGATGACGGTGCAGGAACGCACCGAAGCGATGAGCGAGTTCTATATTCCGGTGACGCCCGACGCCGGCCGCCTGCTCTACTCGCTGGTGCGGGCGAGCCGTCCGGCGACGGTGGTGGAATTCGGGATGTCCTTCGGCATTTCGGCGATCCATCTGGCTGCCGCGGTGCGCGACAACGGTGCCGGCCGGGTGGTGACCACCGAGCTCAGTGACACCAAGATCGCCGCGGCGAAGCAGACGTTCGCCGACGTCGGGTTGCAGGACGTGATCACGATCCTGGAAGGCGATGCGCTCGCCACCCTGACGAAACTGGACGGGCCGGTCGATTTCGTCCTGCTGGACGGCTGGAAAGACCTCTACCTGCCGGTGATCAATCTGCTGCAACCGTCGCTGTCGTCGGGCGCGCTGGTGATCGCCGACAATGCCAGCGCGTCGGATATGCAGCCCTACCTCGACTTTGTGCGCGACCCCAGCAATGGTTACGTGAGCTTCAACTTCCCGGCCAGGGAGAGCGACAGCATGGAGCTGAGCTGCTGGTCGAACTAGCGGACCGACTCCTCCAGCCAGGGCAGCAGCCATTTGACCCCTTCCGGAGTCAGGTGCACACCGTCGCTGCGTACCTTGATGCCGTCGACCTTCGCGGTGTAAACGCCGTCCGGACAGAGCTTTTTGTTCAGGTCGACGATGCCGACATGCGGATGCTCACCGATAGCGTTGCGCAACATGCTGTTCCACTGGTTGACCCGGTCCGGTTGGTCTTCGGGATACAGTCGGCCGTCCGGCTTCTCCCCGCCCCGGCTGTACGGCACCGTCGCCACCATCACCCGAACACCGGTGGAGCCGACGATATTGAGCGCCCGGTGCAGTTCTGAGTTAAGGTACGCGTCGAACGTCGGGTCGCCGATGTGCGTCCACTTTCCTTCGTTGACCCGGTCGACCGTCTCCCACCGCCCGATGACCAGCAGCGCGACGTCCGGCCGATCCTGGCTGATCTGGGTCGCCCAACGACCGGGCCACGAATCGCATTCGGAACGCTGCTCCAGCGTCTGACCGATGTACCGGTACGGCGTGCCGCGCACCAGGCTGCAGCCGATGACGGTGTGGTCGATGAACCGGAAACCGGGTGTCGGCGGCAGGAAGTGCATCATCGTCCAGCCGATCGAATCGCCGAACACCGAAACGGTGAACGGCTGATTGGGATCGCGCGGGCCGGGGGCGGCGGTGGGCTGAGCGGCGCCCGGTGGCGACGGCGACACCGCCGCGACCGCCGACACGCCGGGCGGCAGCCCGACCTCCCGCAGCCCCGCTCCGACCGGGACCACCAGGATGGTCGCCGCGGCGGCACTGGCAACGGTGGCCGCGGCCAGCGGCAGCAGCGGCACCCGTTCCGGGCGCCAGCGCCGGATGGGTTGCTCGATCGCCCAGTAGGACACGCCCGCCACCGCCAGCGTGACCGCGCAGCGGGCCGCGAACAGGCCACCGCCCGACCACCCGGTGCGTTCACCGTTGAGCACCAGGAAGATCGGCCAGTGCCACAGGTAGACGCCGTAGGAGATCATGCCCAGCCACACCAGCGGGCGCCACGCGAGTACGCGGGCAACGGCGCCGCGCTGCTCCATCGCCACCGGTGCCACCACCAGCACCGCCGCGACGGCCACCACGATCAGCAGGCCGTGGCGGAACTCACCGGCGCTTCCCGTCGCGTAATGCGTGACCGCCGCCAGCGTGCCTAACCCGACAAGTGGCAGCGCCCGGGCGGCCCGTCGTCCCCAGCGGCTGCGGATCAGACACCAGCCGCGGTTCAGCGCCGGCCAATCCCGGACCAGCAGTGCCGATGCCGCGGCACCGATCAGCAACGCCTGCGCGCGGGTGTCGGTGCCGAAGTAGATCCGGTCGCGATTGCCGTCGCTGGTGCAGACGATGGTGGCCGCGGCGGAGGCGACCACGCCCAGGGTGGCGATCACGAAGGCGCTGAACCGGACGTGCCCCACCGTGGTCTTGCCGAAGTAGCGCCGGGCGCGGGCGGCCAGCAGCAGCGTCACCGCGATCAGCAGCACCGGCCAGACGATGTAGTACTGCTCTTCCACCCCCAGCGACCAGGTGTGTTGCAGCGGCGAGGGTGGTGCGCCCTGGGTGAAGTAATCGGTCTTCTGGGCTACGAACCGCCAGTTGGCCAGCCAGCAGAACGCGGCGATCGCGTCCCCGCGCAGGCCGTTGAGTGACTGGTAGGGCAGCAGTTCCCGGGCCACGCTGACGGTCAGCACCATCAACAGCAACGCCGGCAGCAGTCGGCGCGCACGCCGAATCCAGAAGCCGCGCAGGTCGATCCGGCCGCTACGGCCGAGTTCGTCGAGCAACAGCGAGGTGATCAGGAAGCCGCTGAGCACGAAGAAGATGTCGACGCCGATGAATCCGCCGCTGACTCCCGGGATGCCACCATGTCCGATCAGGACCAGCGCCACCGCTATCGCCCGCAGTCCGTCCAGCGCCGGAACACCGCTGTGCCGCTCTTGCCGATCCCATCCCGCCGACCGGCCGACGCGTCGGACCGGGGCCACCCAGCGCCGCCGGAATGCGGAATTGGCCGGTGCGGCTGGTATCCCGCCCGGCTCAGTCCTTGTCTTCAGCGCGCCCTGACCGTGTGGTCGTCCGGCGCCGTCCTTGCTGCCGATACGTCGCTACCCCTCGAAGTTGATCCAAGAAATCCTAGAGGCGCGGGCCTCGCAAGCCCGGCAGGACACGCCACGGTCACGGAGCCCCCTCGATGTTCTGTGGAAGGGCCGCAGCAACTTCCGTACCCTGGACGACGCGCAACCGCGCACCCGGTCGGCACGGCAGAAGGCATCCACATGGGCTGGTTCACCCGGCGTCGCAAGACCAGTCCGGGCGAGGAAGCCGCTGCGGTGGAAGTCATCTCGGGCGACGCCGCCGCGGTTGCGGCCGGACCCGCATGGACTGGTCGCGCGCTACTGCTGCCGGCGGTGCCGAGTCCCGCCACGGCGGCCGAAATCGCCGGTCGTGCCGTCGCGGCAGCCCAGACGCTGTCCGCAGTCGAACTCGACTTCAGCCCGGCCTCGTTGCACGACGTGGACGCGATCCTGGACGGCTTCCGCGGGCCCGGGTCCGACCTGATGGCCGAACCCATCTTTGTGCTCGGCTGCTACCTCGGCGAGGTCATGGTGCGCAACGCCGGCTACGTATGGGTGGACACACCGGCCGAGCTGGCGCAGCATCTGGGCTCGCTGACCGTGTACCACCCCGGCACCCACACCCACGCCAACCCGATCAGCAAAGCCTTCAAGCGGGTCGATTACGGCAGCCCGGACAATCTGACGTACTTCTACCGGGCCTACACCACCGACAGTCCGCTCTTCGACTAACCGGGGGGTTCGGAGTCCACCGGCATCAGGCCCAGTTCTGCCAGCACCGCCTCAGTGTGCGCGCCCAGCTCCGGGGCAGGACCGGCGACGCGACCCGGCGTCCGGGAGAACCACGTGGGCACTCCGGGAAAGCGCACCGGTCCGTGGGGCGTGTCGACGGTCTCGAAGAAGCCGACCGCGTCGAGTTGCGGATCGTCCAGCAACTCCGCCGGACTGGACAGCGGGGATGCGGGTATCTCCAGTTCGCGCAGCAGATCCAGCCACTCCTGCGTGGTGCGCTCGGCGAACGTCTGGGCCAGCAACCCGTAGACGGTGTCGATCTGACTCGCCCGCCCCGCCAACGTCGTGTACCGATCGCTGGCCCAGGCCGGTCGCACCGCGTCGACGAATGCGGCCCAGTGTTTGTCGTTGTAGATCAGGGCGGCGATGTGGCCGTCGCTGGTGCGGTACGGCCGTCGGTTGGGCGCCACCGCGCGCGGGTAGACCGCGGGACTCAACGGCGGGTCGAACATCGCGCCGTTGACGTGTTCGACCAACATGAACGACGCCATCGCCTCGAACATGCCGACTTCGACCTCTTGCCCCTCGCCGGTGCGCTCGCGGTGGAAAAGCGCCATCGTCGTCGCGTACAGCGCGGTGAGGCCGGCGACCTTGTCGGCCAGGATCGTCCCGACGAAGTTGGCCTCGCCGGTCAGTTGCTGTTGCACCGACGGCAACCCGCACGCGGCCTGGATGGTGTCGTCGTACGCCGGCAGGTCGCGATTCGGCCCGCGCCGCGAGTAGCCGTAGCAGTTGGTGTACACGATGGCCGGGTTGACGGCCGCGACCTCGGCATAGCTCAGCCCGAGGCGGGCGATCGCCTTGGCCCGCATCGAATGGATGAACACGTCGGCGCGTTCGATCAGCGCCCGCAGGGCGCGCTGGCCGGCGTCTGACTTCACATCGATGGCAACGCCGCGCTTGCCGCGGTTGACGTTGACGAAGACGCCGCTCATGCCGGGCGCCGGGCCCACCGATACGTAGCGGGTGTCGTCACCCCGCGGGGGTTCGATCTTGATCACGTCAGCACCCATGTCGGCCATGATCTGCGTGCAGTACGGCCCCATCACCATCGCGGTGAGGTCGACGACGCGGACGCCGGCCAGCGGGCCGGTACCAGCCTCAGACATGGTGCGCGCGCTCCCGCATTGCCCAGGCCGCAGAGTCGAAGCTGTACCGGATGTGCTGGGCGTGCCCGTCGGGGACCACCGGGAATTCCAGTGGCGCCGCGAGGTTCCGGATGGCGTAGAGCTGTTCGGCGACATCCTCGACGGTCCACGACAAGCGTTGCACGCCCGGGCTTTCGGCGATCACCGCACGGGCGATCCGGCCGGCGATCGCGATCAACATCTCGCCGTTCACCGGGCAGGATTCGTGCGCCAGCAACCCCACCACCGGTGCCACCAGCTCGGTCCCCATCGGGGGGTATTGCGAAATATCAAGGCCGTCAGCCATTCTCGTCACCGCTGACGGGACGACGACGTTGCACAGCACCCCTTCCGCCGCGCCTTCGAGTGCGACGACGTTGGACAGTCCGATCACGCCGGCCTTCGCGGCCGCATAGTTGGCGACACCGTGGTTACCGTACAGCCCGCCGATCGAGGAGGTCAGCACGATGCGGCCGTAACCGGCACCGCACATCACCGGGAAGGCGGGGCGCACCACGTGAAAAGCGCCCCGCAGATGCACGTCGAGGACGGCGTCGAAGTCCTCGTAGCTCATCTCCTTCAGCGAACCGCGCCGCACCGTACCGGCATTGTGAATCAGGATGTCCAGCCGCCCGTACTGGTCGAGTGCGGCCCCGACGATGGCCTGCCCACCCGCGGCGGTGGTCACCGATTCGGTGCAGGCGACGGCCGCACCGCCGGCCGCGTTGATCTCGTCGACAACCTGCTGTGCCGGGCCGGCGTCCACGCCGCCACCACCGGTCAGCGCGCCGCCGGTGTCGTTGACCACGACGCTGGCCCCGCGGGCGGCCAGCATCAGCGCGTATGCGCGTCCCAGGCCCCGGCCGGCACCGGTGATCACCGCCACCCGATCGTCGAATCTGAGTTCAGCCATCACGGTTCCAGGATCAGCCCGTCCAGCTTGCCGCCGGCGCGCCACTCGGCGAGTAGGTCACCGAAAGCATAGAAGCCCGGACCGTACGGCTCACCCAGATGCGACCGGATGCCCTCGGTGCCGCCACCTTCGTTGTTGTAATAGCCTGGCGTGCAGGCCTGGTCGAACGCGCTGTTGTCGATCGCCGTCTCGCGGATCGTGGTGCACCAGTCGTCCTGCGCCTGTTGGCTGGGCTCGACCGTGGTCGCGCCACGGGCCAGCGCTTCGGCGATGATGTAGGCGATGTGCTCACCCTGCAGTTCGTAATTGGCGGCGATGTTCGCCGAAATGCCGACCTGGGTGAATCCGGTGAAGAACTGGTTGGGGAAGCCGCGGCTGGTCATGCCGTGCAGCGTCTTATAGCCGTCGCGCCAGTAGTCGAACAGCGACAGGCCGTCGCGGCCTTCGATCGCCTCCAGTGAGTACCGGCGGCTGATCTCGGTCGTGATCTCGAACCCGCTGGCGTAGATGATGCAGTCGACCTCATACTCGACACCGTTGGCCACCAACCCGTTTGCGGTGGCGCGCTCCACGCCCTTGGACGACGACACGTCGACCAGCGTGACGTTAGGCCGGTTGAACGTCGGGAGATAGTCGTCGTTGGTGCACGGCCGCTTGCACAGGAAGTTGTAGTACGGTTTGAGCGCCTCGGCGGTCTCGGGATCGTCGACGATGTCTTCGATGCGCCGGCGCAGCCGCTCCATGACCTTGTAATCTTCCTCCTCCCGGATGGCCATGAACTGTTCCGGGGTCATCGCT
This sequence comes from Mycobacterium sp. NGS29, assembly GCF_059812965.1. Lineage (NCBI taxonomy): Bacteria > Bacillati > Actinomycetota > Actinomycetes > Mycobacteriales > Mycobacteriaceae > Mycobacterium > Mycobacterium sp. NGS29. Next base: position 16,553 of record NZ_JCALDR010000010.1, on the reverse strand, counting down.
GCCGGATCCTCGAGCGCCATCACCCTGGCCGCGGTGTTGCGGCCGAGCTCGGTCCAGAAGTCGCACACCAGATCTGGCTGGCCGGGCGCCATGCCTTCGAACGTCCAGGCGTGAAAGTTGCGCTGCCGCTCTTTCTGCCATCCGGGTTGCAGCGATTTCACCCATTCCGGATCGGTCGGGGTGTTGTTGCGGACACCGACCGAGGACGGAGTGCGCTGGAACACGTACAGGTGCTTGGCGTAGCGGCCCAGGAACGGCACGATCTGGATCGCGGTGGCGCCGGTGCCCACCACCGCGACACGCTTGTCGCTCAATCCGTCGAGTCCACCGGTGGCGTCGCCGCCGGTGTAGCTGTAGTCCCAACGCGATGAGTGAAAGCTATGTCCCTGAAAGTCTTTCAGGCCCGGGATGCCCGGCAGCTTGGGACGGTGGAAGGGACCCGACGCGACGACCACGAACCGCGCCCGGATGTCGTCGTCGCGGTTGGTGCTGACCCGCCAGCGCTTGATCTCCTCGTCCCAGCGCAGCGCCCGCACCTGGGTGGAGAACAGCGCGGCGTCGTAGAGCCCGTAGTGCTTCCCGATCCGGCGGCAATGCTCGTAGATTTCGGTACCGTCGGCGAACTTCTCGCTCGGGATATAGTCGAGTTCCTCTAATTGCGGTATGTAGCAATATGATTCGTTGTCACATTGCAGCCCGGGGTAGCGGTTCCAGTACCACACTCCGCCGAAGTCGCCACCCAGTTCGATGATGCGCACGTCCTCGACGCCCGCCTTCTTCAGGTGCGCAGCGCACAGCAGCCCGCCGAAGCCGCCGCCGAGCACGGCCACGTCGATATCCGCCGAGATCGGATCGCGCACCAGGTCCGGCGAGTGCGGGTCGATCTCGTAGTATCCGGCGAAGTCGTCGACGAGTTCGATGTACTGCTTGGAACCCTCCGGACGCAGCCGCTTTTCGCGTTCATGGCGGTACTTTTCGCGCAAACCGTCCAGGTCGATGTCGATGGGCGCCGACGTCGGCGGGCAGTCGGAGACTCCGGTCATGCCAGCGCGTTCTCCGGTAGCGCGGCCGGGTGCAACGGTGCCGCCATCTCCTGCACCGCTGGCAGTACCTCCTTGGCGAACAGCTCCGTGCTGGCCGTCGCCTCGTCGTAGGGCATGGTGCCGAACTGCGGCACGATCGTCAGTTCACAGAACGAGCACGCTTCCTGGGCCGCTTTGATCCGGTTGAAGATTTCCTCGGGAGTCCCGATCAGCAGGTTGGAGGCGTGATAGCCCGGCGTCTTGGGCGCACCCTTCGAGTCGTGTGTCACCGAGGACGCCAGCACCGCGGTCGCGGTCGCTTCCCGGGCCGCATAAGCCTCATAGCCCTTGACGCCTTTGAAGTTCGAGGCGTCGGCGAACCCGTAGTGCACGGTGACGTCGCGGTTGGCCGTGTAGATCCACTCCTCGGACCTGGCCGCACCATCGGGATCGGCCGTGCAGTACATGAACATCACGTTCTTCGGCTGACACGGTGGCAGACCCTCCTCCTGCCGGAAGGTGTTGACCTTCTGCACTTCCCGGCCGGCATCCTCGATCGGTTTGTTGCCGACGAACAGCGGCACCATGCCGCGCCGGGAAAGGATCTCCAGCGACTCCGCGGTGGACGACGAGGAATAGATGCGGGAGAACAGGTCCCGACTCCGCGGCTCGGGCCGCAACGACATCTCGGGCACCTTGAAGATCTCTCCGTCGTAGGAGAACCGCTCCCCGGAGAACGCCAGCTCCAGGATGTCCAGCGTCTCGTTGAACCGCTGGCGGCTCTCCTCCCTGGGCACCCCGACGGCGTCGAACTCGCCCTTCGACACACCACGGCCGATCCCGATCGTGGTGTACCGGCCGTTGGAGATGATGTCGAGGTAGGCGATCTGGTGCGCCAACCGAATGGGGTGCCACCACGGCGCCACTGCCACAAAGGTGCCCAGAGCGACCCGTTCGGTGCGACCGGCGCAATAGCTCAACGCCTGAATCGGGTTGGGTGTCATGCCATAGGGCGTGCCGCAGTGCTCGGGCATCCAGATGCCGTCGAACCCGAGCGGTTCGGCCAGATCGGCGATCGCCAGTGTGCTCTGCACACATTCCCAGTCCGGGGTTGCGGGCGGCTGGCTGAAGTCCTCGGCCAGCACTCGCTCCCAGTCGTGCGAATTGTGTGCTCCGAAGCCAAGGTTGACCTTCATCGTTGAATCTCCGTCTCTGTTGCAAGGGCCTGCGGCGCGCCCCGGCCCAGGTACTCGGCGAGGTTGCGGTGCAGGTTGGCGGTACTGCGTTCCATGTAGGGGTTGGGCTTGGGGCCGCGGAAGCCCAGGGACTTCATTCCTTGCTGCACCGCGGCCATATTGGAGAAGTCCTGCGGCAGGACGCTGCGCCAATTCGGGTCGTCCGGCGGCGCATACACCCACTCGGTGTGCGGCTCTTCGCCTTTCGGGTACAGCTCGTAGCAGGACGCTTCGAAGATGCACTCGTCGGGGTTGTAGCCGTGCGGGCGCGCGCTGTAGCACAACGCCGTGGTCAGACCCTGCCCGATCTGGAAGTTGGGGAATATCTGCCAGGCGGTGCCGCTGTTGGCCAGGTGTTCGGGATCGATGGTCGGCCAGACCACGCCGCGGTCGGCGTCGTCGCGGCGTGCCGAGGTCAGCCAGTGACTGAGCACTCTGTCGGCGGGCGCGTCGTCGGGCAGCTCGTCGACCAACCGCAACGCCGCGTTCACCAGTGTCTGAGTGGTGGTGGCGTTGGTCTCTTCCAGTGTGTAGAGCTGCATTTCGGCCGTCGAGACCCGCGGGTCCGCCCCGGTGCCCAACCGGATCTTCGACTTGGTCTCACCGAGATCCGCCGGTGCGTCGTAGCCGATGTTGCTGTGCCTGCCATGCGCGGCGGCCCAGCCGCGGAAGTTGCCGAACTTGTTGAACTGCGGGTGCGTGGTGGCGACATGGTAGGTCTCGTTGAAAGCCTCCATCGCGACCTTCCAATTACATTGGAAATGCAGCCATTTGCGCCACTTGCAGCGCATGTCGGCCAGATTGAACGGATCGAGCATGGTCGCTGCCGGTTCGAGGTAGTCGCGCAGCGGCTCGGCCGCCGGGTCCATGTTGATCCAGATCCAGCCGCCCCAGGTGTCGACGTTGACCCTGCCCAGATGGGTGTTCTCCGGGGTCAGCGCCCCCTGCCAGTCCGCCCGTTCGGGGATGTGGGTGCAGTTGCCGTCCTGGTCATAGGTCCATCCGTGAAATCCGCAGACGAACGACTTCTTGTGGCCGCAAGCACTTTTCGCGCCGGCGGGGGTGTCCACCAGCCGACGGCCGCGGTGCACACACACGTTGTGGTGGGCCTTGAAGGTGTCGGGTCCGGTGCGCACCACCAGGATCGAGTCGTCCAGGATGTCGTAGGTCAGGAAGCTACCCACCTTGGGCAGATCTTCGACGCGCCCGACCTGCTGCCAGACCTTGCGCCACAGCTTGTCCCGTTCGGCGCGGGCGTAGTCCGCAGAGATGTAGGCCTCGACCCCGATCGTGACCGGTGCGGTCAGATCGTCATTCATCGCTTTCCCCTTCTCCTCAACGCTTGATCGCAGCGCGGAACGACTCGTCCTTGAGGAACAGCGAGGTGTTGTCGGCACCCAGGTGTCCCCACTTGAGGTTCAGACCGCCGTCGACCAGCAACGTCTGTCCGGTGATGTAACTCGACAGATCGGACAGCAGGAACAGGATCGCACCGGCGATTTCCGCCGGGCGCCCGCGCCGGCCCATCGCGATGGCACGTCGGTCCCGTTCGGGATCGTCGTCGGTGTAGGTGCGCGACGCCGGTGTCTCGGTGACCCCGGGCGCGACCGCATTGACCCGGATCGCCGCGCCCCCGTCGTCGTCACAGGCCAGTTCGGCGGCCATGGTCCGGGTCACTGCGACGATCGCGGCTTTGGCGGTGCCGTAGGCGATATGGAACGGCGCGGTGTTCAGCCCGCTGATCGACGAGATGGACACGATCGATCCGGCGCGCCGGTTGCTCTTGAGCTCCGCGGCCACGGCCTGGCTCATGAAGAACATCGTCTCCAGATTGCGGGTGAACAATTCCCGCCAGTCGCTGCGCGTCACCCGCGTCGCAGGCATCCACGTCGACGGGTCCGCACCACCGGCCACGTTGACCAGACCATGCAGTTCTCCGTCGGCCTGCCGCGCCGCTTCGATCGTGGCCGCCACGCCGTCATCGGTGGACACGTCGGCGGCCACCGGTACCACCGGCAACCCTTCGGCTACCAGCGGACCCAGGTGCCGGTCCAGATTGTCCTGGCCGCGACTGACGCCGATCACCGTCGCGCCGGCCTCGGCGACCACGCGCGTCACCGTGGTGCCGATGCCGCCACCGGCAGCGCCGGCGACCACGACGACGCGTCCGGCGAGACCGAGCAAATCCGTGCTCACCGAATTGTCCGGACAAGATAATGATGTGCACCCATTGGAGAGCATGATTCTCTCTACGTAGCGTGCACGTCAAGGCCGGCCGCGGAATATCGACGCACTATTGTCTGGACCACGGCACGATTGCTATCGTCCGAGCGGTGATAGCCGGAACCGGATGGTCGCACCCAACTGGCCAACTTGGCCGGTACCCCGTCCCGTACTCGCCCACTTTGGCCGAAGGGTGGACACTGATTCGGCTCACCGATCCCAGCCGTCTGTTCGGGGCCAACGGCATCCGCACCGGACCGGACGGCCGGATCTACATCGCCCAGGTGACGGGCAGCCAGATCAGCGCGCTCGACATCGAGACCGGCCTGGTAGACACGGTCAGCGCCAAGGGCGGCGACATCATCGCACCCGACGACGTCGCGTTCGGCCCCGAAGGCAACCTCTACGCCACCGAAGTGATGGACGGCCGGGTCAGCATGCGCGACGCCGCCGGCCGCACCCGGGTGCTACGGGACGACCTGCCGTCGGCCAACGGCATCACGGTGCACCGGGGCAGGTTGTTCATCAACGAGTGCCGCGCCGGCGGGCGGCTGCTCGAACTCGACCTCAACGGCGGGGCGCCGCGGGTGCTGCTGGAGAACATTCCGATGCCCAACGCGATGGAGGTGGGGCCGGACGGAATGCTCTACTTCCCCGTCATGACCGCCAACGAGATCTGGCGCATCGACCCCGAAGGCGGTGCAGCCGAACGGGTTGCCGGTGACCTCGGTGTCCCCGACTCGGTGAAGTTCGACGCCGACGGCTACATCGTGTCGACCCAGGTGCACAGCGGCCAGGTGCTGCGCATCAATCCGCGCACCGGTGAAAAGACCGTACTGGCCAGCCTGAACCCGGGTCTGGACAACTGCACCTTCGTCGGCAACCGGTTGTTCATCTCCAGCTTCACCGGCGAGATCACCGAAATCGGTCGCAACGGTGACTCGCAGACGGTGCTCAAGGGCGGGTTGAACTGGCCGTTGGACCTGACGGTCGGGCCCGACGGGCAGCTCTACATTGCCGACGGCACCTTCTTCTACACGCTGCTTGACGACGGCACGCTGCGGACCGTCGGAATGTTGTTCAGCCCCGGCTATCCGGGATTCCTGCGCGGACTGGACTCGACCGGTCCCGGCGAGTTCGTCGTCACCACCTCCAACGGAGAAGTCACCCGCTACCGGCCCGCGGACAACGAAAGCGAAGTGCTGGCAGCAGGTTTCGATCAGCTCTACGGTGTGGCGGCGGCATCGGACGGGACCGTGTTCGTCGCTGAACTCGGCACCGGTCGGGTGCTGGGACTCCGCGGCAACCAGGTTCAGGTCCTGGCCTCCGGTCTGATCGATCCGGTCGGCGTCGCGATCGACCGCGACGGCAGCTGCCTGGTGTCGGAGACCGGCCGGGTCCGCAGCCTCGACGGCGGGTTGGTGTTCGACGGTCTGCAGCGGCCGCAGGGGCTGCTGGTGCTGGGCCGGCAACTCTACGTAGTAGACACCGGCGCAAAGGAAGTCGTCGCCTTCGACCTGGACACCGGTGTCCGGACCACCCTCGCTGCGGATCTGCCGCTCGGCGCCCCGCCGGGCATCACACCCAAACCGCTGCGCGGCATGCCGCCGTTCTCCGGTCCTCAGGGACCGTTCGCGGGTATCGCCGCCGGCCCCGACGGCACGCTGTACATCTCGGCCGACGGCGACGGCAGTCTGCTGGCCCTACGTCAGGAATCCTGAAGGGCCACCGGCAATGTCCTCACCACCTTCGGAAGCAAAAGTCGTCGACCACCGGTACCTGCAGGTGGCCCGCACGTTGCGCAAGGAGATCGTGGACGGCATCTACCCGGTGGGATCGCAGCTGCCCACCGAGCACGAGCTGTGCGAGCGGTTTGCGGTCAGCCGGTACACAATCCGGGAGGCGTTGCGACGACTGCGCGACGACAACCTGGTGTCGTCGCGGCCACGCACCGGAACTCTGGTGGTGCCGCGACCGTCGTCGGATTCGTATGTCCAGCACGTCATGTCGATCAACGACCTGCTGGCGTTCGCCACCGGCACCAGGTTTGCGATCGAATCGGTCGCGATGGTCACCATCGACGGAGAATCGGCCGCACGCAGCGGGCTGGCCGTGGGTGAGCAGTGGCTGACCGTTCGTGGCTTTCGTCGCTCCGACGACTCCGAGACCGCGTTGTGCCGCACCGAGTACTACATCAACCGCGCGTTCGCGGCCGTCGGCAGACTGCTGCAGCGCCACGAAGGACCGATCTTTCCCTTGATCGAGGACCTGTTCGGGTTGAGCATCGTTGAGGTGCAACAGGAAATCATCGCCGTCCTGCTGGCCCCGGAAGTGGCCGAGGGCCTCGATGTGGAGCCCGGCACGCCGGCGCTGCAGGTGCAACGCACCTACCGTGCCTCCGACGGCCAGGTCGCCCAGGTCACGATCAATACCCACCCGGCGTCCCGCTTCCGCCATTCGATGACGATGCGACGAGTGCGTGGGTAGGAAGCTGATCGGCGGCCGCCTACTGCGCTGGGACGATGACCGAGCCACGCAGGCCTACGCCCAAGGTTATTGGGGCCGTGCCACATTGGCAGATGCCCTCGAGGACGCCGCTCGGGACACTCCGGAGCGGATCGCGCTGGTCGACGGCGACTACCGACTGTCCTGCGCCGAGCTGCATCGGCAGGCCACGGCATTGGCCCACGCGCTGCACGCGCGGATCCCGCCGGGCAGTGTGGTGTCGTTCCAGCTGCCCAACTGGCATGAAGCCGCGGTGATCTACCTGGGCGCCACGTTGGCGGGCATGGTGGCCAACCCGATTCTGCCGTCGCTGCGCGATCGGGAGCTGCGCTTCATCCTGGAGGACGCGGACAGCCGAGTGGTGTTCATCCCGCCTGATTTCGGCGGCTACGACTATGTCCCGATGTTGCGTCGGGTCACCGCCCAGCTGGAGTCAGCGCCGGATGTCGTCGTGGTGCGCGGTGACGGCGGACCCGACGAGATCCCGTTCCGGTCACTGCTCACCACGCCGCGAACGCCCGAGCCGTTGCCGACACTGGATGCCGATGCGGTCCGGATGATCCTCTACACCTCGGGAACCACCGGTCGCCCCAAAGGCGTTCTGCACAGCCATAACTCGATTCACGCGCTGATCCGACAGATTCGCGAGCACTGGTTCGTCTCGCCAGGAGACGTGTTTCTGGTCGCCTCGCCGATCGCCCACATCGGCGGATCCATCTACGCCTTCGAAGCCCCGCTGCTGCTCGGCACCACCGCAGTGCTGATGGACCGCTGGCATGCCGAGAGCGCGGTGCGGATCATGCGGGCCCAGCGTTGCACGCACATGGCGGGCGCCACACCGTTTCTGGAGCAGCTGCTGGCGGCCGCACAGCGCGCCCACACCCGCCTGCCCGATCTGAAGTTGTTCATCTGTGGTGGCGCTTCGGTGTCACCGTCACTGATCCGCAGCGCGACAGCGTATTTCGAAGCAGCCGTGGTGACCCGGGTGTACGGGTCGACCGAAGTGCCGGTGACCACGATCGGAGCGCCGCGGGACCGCGATCGTGCCGCGGATACCGACGGCCGGGTCGGGGTCGCAGAAGTGCGGCTGATCGACGACGAGATCCGGGTGCGCGGCCCACAGATGCTGGTCGGCTACCTGCACCCCGAGGACGAGGACGGATCCTTCGACACCGACGGCTATTTCCGCACCGGGGACCTGGCGCGCTGGGTCGGCGATGGATACCTGGTGGTCACCGGCCGGGCCAAGGACATGATCATCCGCAACGGCGAGAACATCTCCCCCAAGGAGGTCGAGGACGTGCTGGCCAACCATCCGGGGATAGCCGAGATCGCCGTGGTCGGGCTGCCCGACCACCGCACCGGCGAGCGGGCGTGCGCGGTCGTCGTCGCCGCCGGTCCCGGCCCCGACGTGCACGACTTGCGCAGGTTCCTCGAAGCCGCGGGCGTTGCGCGCTTCAAGGCACCCGAGCAAGTGGTTATCTGGGCGGGTCTGCCGAAAAACGATGCGGGGAAGATCCTCAAGCATCGGATCCGGGCGGAACTGATGGCGGAAGATCGGTGACATGCAGGTAGCGATTGTGACGGGGGCGACCGGCGGCATCGGATTCGGTTGTGCGACAAAGCTTGCAGACGCGGGGGTGGCGGTGTTGGCTACCGGTCGCGACGAGGGCCGGCTCGCTGAGCTCAGTCGCGCGATCGGCGATCCCGCACGGGTGGCCACCCTCGCTGTCGACCTCGTCGACGATGACGCGCCCCGGCAGGTTGTCGCTGCTGCGCTGGACCACTGGGGCCGTGTCGATTTCCTGGTCAACGCGGCCGGAGTGGGCAGCCCCAAACCGCTACACGAAACCGACGATGAATCGTTGGACCATTTTCTGCGGCTGATGTTGCGCGCGCCGTTCCGATTGGTGCGCGAGGTGCTGCCGCACCTGCAGGCCGGTTCGGCGATCATCAACATCACCTCCACATTCGCGGTCGTGGGCGGCATGCGCGGTGGTGCCTATTCGGCAGCCAAGGGCGGTCTGACGGCGATGACCACCCACATCGCCTGCCAGTACGGGGCACAGGGCATTCGCTGTAATGCGGTGGCTCCCGGGGTGATTCAGACGCCGATGACCGAACATCGCCTGCAGGACGAACGTTTCCGGCGCATCAACACCGAGATGACACCGCATCAGCGATTGGGCAGTGTCGACGACGTCGCCAGTACGGTCGCGTTTCTGTGCTCGCCGGGTGGTGCCTTCATCAACGGACAGACGATCGTCGTCGACGGCGGATGGAGTTCCACCAAGTACCTGTCCGAGTTCGCGCTGACATCGGAATGGAAAGCGGCTCAGCCTGATTCAAAATGACGCCGGATGCCGGACAGCATCTTGGTGTGCGCCTCGGCCGCCGCGCGGACGGTGAACCCGGCCAGCGGTCGCGGCGCGGCGAACCTGATCCGCTCGGTGACCAGCGTGCCGCCCTCGATCGGCGCGAAACTCACCGTGCCCCGCAGCCGCACGCCCGGGGACTGGTCGGCCTCGGTGCGGACATCTCCGTCGACCGGAACGTGTAGCCGCGCCCGGTAGCTGATCTTCGTGGTGACCGGCCCGAGCCGGATGCGGTCGACCACCCGGTAGCTGACCCGGTAGCCGTCCGGGGTGTCGCTGCGATCGAGCAATTCCACCGACACGATCAGCGGATGCACCAGCCTGATGTTGTCCAGGTCGACGTAGTAGTCGCGCACCTCGCCGGGCGGGGCGGGGATCTGTTCGCTCAGGATCCGCTCGGCCTGCGCGGTCCACCAGGTCATACCGGGCAACCTACCCCGCACGGGAACCGCCGCCCCGGCGTCAGGTGAGTTGGTTGAGCAAATCGGCCGTGCGCCACCAGATCAACGCCCCGAACAGGCACAGCGCTGCCACGGTCGCGGCGGCCTGGACCAGGTCACGTCGTTGCCGTGGTGCATACATGTAGGCCGCCGCGATCGCGCCGCCGGCCACCAACCCACCCACATGCCCCTGCCAGCTGATCGCCTGCGAACTGATCGCCGGCACCACGAACGTGAACGCCAGGTTGATGAGGATGACCGCCACCACCCCACGCACGTCGAGGGTGAGCCGCTTGGCCAGGACGAACATCGCCGCGAACAGCCCGTAGATCGCGCCGGATGCGCCCGCCGTGGCCGTGTTCAGCGGTGCGAGCAGGTACACCAGCACCGAACCACCCAGTCCACTCAGGGCGTAGAGCGCGACGAACCGCAACCGGCCCAGCCACATCTCCAGCGGTGGCCCGACGAAATACAGCGCCAACATGTTCAACCCCAGGTGAGCGGGGCCGTAGTGCAGGAACGCCGAGGTCACCAGGCGGTAGTACTCGCTGTACGCCGCCACCGCCGGCGGCCACAGGGTGAACTGCCGTTGCACCGCGACCGAGGCATACTCCGCAACGAACGCCAGCACGTTGATCACGATCAGCGCGTAGGTGACCACCGGCCGGTCCGAGCCCTCCCGCCCGCCGAAGCGGGTCCGCGGCTGCCGGACGGTGGCCGCGCCCGCCTGCACGCACTGCTCACACTGGTGACCGACCGCGGCACTGCGCATGCAGTCCCCACAGATCGGCTGTTCGCAGCGGGTGCAGCGGACGTATGTCTGGCGGTCGGGATGCCGATAGCAGGTCGGCGCATCGGCCGGCGGCTGCGGTGTAGTCATGGCGCCATTCTTGCCGGGCGTCCGCTGCCCGGCGCCGCACCCCCGCCACCGGGACTATTCCCTCGCCTGCCTGGTTCACCTACTGTGACAGAGGTGGAGTCACACGGAACCCCCGAGTTGGTGGCCGTCGAAGATTTGCACTCAGGCGATCCGATCACCGACAACGGTCAGCGGTACATCGTGCTGGAATCCAAGGCCGTCGGCGACGGCTGTGTGGTCCTCGAGCTGGAATCCCGGGTGGACCACCACCTCCAGGTGATCGAGAAGTCGTTCCCCACCGGCTATCACGTCGGCCGGGCGAATCACCGGCACTTGTAGGAGCTCGCGGCCGCGCCGAGCGTGCGGTTCACGACGACGCGCCGGCGTGTCGCGTCGTGGTCCGCACACTCGCCGATTCAACCGGCCGTCGCCGAGTACCGGCCAAACACCGATAACATGGTGGCGGCCCATTCCATCCAGGTTCTTACCTGCCTCAACCGGGGCGGCGTCCCGGGCATCGCCGCGATGACCGTCTTTCTCGATCCGTTGCTGTTCTCGTTGTTTGGGTTGCCGCCCACGCGGTAGTCCAGGGGCAATCCGCGGACCGTGTGGACAGGTGCTGAAGGCGCCGGAAGGATTGGCGCGGGATAGACGTATTCGAAGGGTGATGGATGAAAATTCCGGGCGTGGCCGACATCGTCGGCACTCTCACCGGAGGCGCCACGCAGGTCGTCCGGGCCGGCGTCCAGGGAGCTGCCGGCGCGGCCGGCGCGGTGCAGACGTTGACCAGTCCCGTCACCGAGCTGGTGGGCCCGGTGGTGCAATCGGTGGCGCACAGCACCGGGCGCGCGATCGGCCTGGGCGGCGCCAAGGACGGCGCCCCCGAGGCGGTCACCCCGCCGGTGCGCTGGCACAGCGGGCGCCGGGTGCACCTGGACCTCGACCCGCTGTTGCCGTTTCCCTGCTGGCATGAATACGCGGCGGTGATGGAGGAGCCGGTCCGCCGCATCGACGGAGTAGCCCAGGCACACGTCGAAGGGGCGCTGGGCCGGCTGGTCGTCGAAATCGCCGAGGACGCCGACGAGGACGCGGTGCTGGACGAGATCCGCGAAACGGCCGCGGCCGTCGCTACCGACCTCACCGCCTCGGGCACCTCCTCCGCGTCCCAGGCGGCACCGTTCGCCGACCCGGCCAACCCGCTGGCGATCCTGGTGCCGCTGACCGCTGCGGCGATGGACGCCGTGGCGGTGGGTGCGGCGGTGACCGGTTGGCTCACCCGGCTGCCCATGGCACCGAGCAGCGCCAAGGCCGCCGCGGCCCTGCTGAATTACCAGCCGCGGGTGGTCGCCGTCCTGGAGTCGCGCCTCGGTCGCGTCGGCACCGACATCGCGCTGAGCGGTTCCACCGCATTGGCCTACGGGTTGAGCGGTTCCCCCAGCACACCCATGCTGAATCTCACCCAGCGCACATTGCAGCTCGTGGAGGCGACGGCCCATCGGCAGCGCTGGCGGGAGCGGGAACGCGAACTCGCCTCACCCGCCCGGCCGCAGGCGCCGGTGGTTCCGGTGCTGAACTCCGCGGGGGCCGAGTCGCAGATGCCCCGGCACAACTGGGCGGCGGCCGCCGCCGGCGAGGCCTCCCACGTCGTGGTCGACGGTGCCATCGACGCGGCGATCGACATCGGCAAGGGCGCGATGAAAGGCCCGGTTGAGAACTACTCAGACCAGGCGGCCAGCGGTTCGGTGATCGCCGCCGCGGGTGCGCTGTTCGCCGGTGGCGGTGCAGCCGAGGCCGCCGAAGCGATCCTGGCCGGGGTGCCGAAAGCCGCGCACATCGGCCGGGAATCGTTCGCGACCACTCTCGGGCGCGGTCTGGCGAATGCGGGACTGCTGGTACTCGACCCGGGGGCGCTGCGTCGCCTGGACCGCATACAGGTGGTGGTGATCGACGGCGCCGCACTGCGCGGCGATCACCGCGCGGTGCTGAGCGCCTGGGGTGAGGAACCCGGCTGGGACGACGACCGCGTCTACGAGGTGGCCGACGCGCTGCTGCACGAGGAGGAGCCACCCGAACCCGATCCCGACGAACTGCCTGCCGGGGGTGCGCGGCTGAAATGGATTCGGCCGGAAGGTTCTTCGTCGGCGACACCGGCGCAGGGTCTGGAACACGCCGACCTGGTCTGCGACGGCCGGCGGGTGGGCCACGTCGACGTCGGTTGGGAAGTCGACCCCTTCGCAATCCCGTTGCTGCAGACCGCGAACCGCACCGGGGCGCGGGTGGTGTTGCGGCACGTGGCGGGCACCGAAGATCTGTCCGCCAGCGTCGGTTCGACGCATCCGCCCGGGACTCCGCTGTTGAAGTTGGTGCGCGACCTGCGCGGGGACCGCGGACCCGTGCTGCTGATCACCGCACTGCACCGCGACTTCGCCTCGACCGACACGTTGGCCGCACTGGCCATCGCCGATATCGGGGTCGCCCTCGACGATCCCCGTGCTGCCACGCCGTGGGCCGCCGACATCATCACCGGCACCGATCTGGCCGCCGCGGTGCGCATCCTGTCCGCGCTGCCGGTGGCCCGCGCCGCCAGCGAATCCGCGGTGCACCTGTCCCAGGGCGGCACCACGCTTGCCGGCCTGTTGCTGGTCACCGGTGAGGACGGCCGGTCCACGAGCCCGGTGTCCTTCCGGCGCTTCCTGAACCCGGTCAACACCGCCGCGGCGACGGCCCTGCTCTCCGGATCTTTCTCAGCCGCCCGGGTGCTGCGCCTGCCGGATCCCACACCGCAACCGCTGACCGCCTGGCACGCGCTGGACCCGGAGATCGTGTACTCGCGGCTGGCCGGCGGATTGCGCCCGTTGGCAGTGGCGTCCGACACCCCGACTTGGCGCCGTCGGCTCGACGACCTGTCATACGAGCCGGTCGTGGCGCCGCTGCGGGGTCCGGTTCAGACGCTGGGGCGGCTGGCGGTGGCCACCCGGCACGAATTGTCCGACCCGCTGACGCCGATTCTGGCGGTGGGCGCGGCGGCTTCAGCGATCGTCGGCAGCAACGTCGACGCACTGCTGGTCGCCGGCGTGATGGCGGTCAACGCGGTCACCGGCGGAGTGCAGCGACTGCGTGCCGAGGCCGCGGCCGCGGAGTTGTTCGCCGAGCAGGACCAACTGGTGCGTCGGGTGGTGGTGCCTGCGGTGGCAACGACGCGGCGCCGGTTGGAGGCCGCCCGCAACGCCACCCGGACCGCCACGGTGTCGGCCAAGAAGCTGCGCCCCGGCGACGTCATCGACCTGACCGCCCCCGAGGTGGTCCCGGCAGACGCCCGGATCCTGGTTGCCGACGACCTCGAGGTCGACGAATCCTTCCTGACCGGCGAGTCGCTGCCGGTCGACAAGCAGGTGGATCCCGTCGCCGTCAACGACCCCGACCGGGCCAGCATGCTGTTCGAGGGAAGCACGATCGTCGCCGGGCGCGCCCGGGCCATCGTCGTCGCCACCGGAGTCGGTACCGCCGCACAACGCGCCATCTCCGCGGTGGCCAACGTCGAGACGTCGGCGGGCGTGCAGGCCCGGCTGCGCGAGCTGACCAGCAAGGTGCTGCCACTGACCCTGGCCGGCGGGGCGACCGTGACCGGCCTGGCCCTGCTGCGGCGCGCCCCGCTGCGTCAGGCGGTGGCCGACGGTGTGGCCATCGCGGTCGCCGCAGTTCCCGAGGGCCTGCCGCTGGTGGCCACACTGTCCCAGCTCGCCGCCGCCCAGCGACTGACTGCGCGTGGAGTGCTGGTGCGTTCGCCGCGCACCATCGAAGCCCTGGGCCGGGTCGACACCATCTGCTTCGACAAGACCGGCACCCTCACCGAGAACCGGTTGCGCGTGGTGCTGGCCGTCCCGGCCGCCACCTCGGCACAGGGACCGTTCCCGAAAACGTCCGAACCGCAGTCGATTGCAGTGCTGCGGGCCGCCGCGCGGGCATCCACCCAGCCGCACGACGGCGAGGGACACGCGCACGCCACCGACGAGGCGATCCTCACGGCGGCGAATTCCCTTGACGGCGAAGGTGACTGGACGATCCTGGCCGAGGTTCCATTCGAATCCAGCCGAGGCTATGCCGCATCGATCGGCGCGGAGGCCGACACGGCGGCCGCGCCCGTGCTGATGGTGAAGGGCGCGCCCGAGGTCATCCTGCCGCGCTGCCGCTTCGACGATCCCGAGGCTGAGTCCGATCATGCCGATTCGCTCGTGCAGCACCTCGCCGAACAGGGGTTGCGGGTGCTGGCCGTGGCGCAACGTACCTGGGAGCACGGCACCAGGGAAGACGACACCGACGTCGACGACGTCGACGCCGCCGCGCACGACCTGGAACTGCTCGGTTACGTGGGTTTGGCCGACACCGCGCGGGAATCGTCCCGGCCATTGATCGAGGCGCTGGTGGAGGCCGGGCGCAACGTCGTGCTCATCACCGGCGACCACCCGATCACCGCACGGGCCATCGCCCGCCAGTTGGGCCTGCCCGACGACGCGCGCGTGGTGACCGGTGCCGAATTCGCCAGCCACGACGAAGAGGGACACGCCAAGCTCGCCGCCGATGTCCAGGTATTCGCCCGGGTCAGCCCGGAGCAGAAGGTGCAGATCGTGGCGGCGCTGCAACGTTGCGGGCGGGTCACTGCGATGGTCGGCGACGGCGCCAACGACGCCGCCGCCATCCGGATGGCCGACGTGGGGATCGGTGTCAGTGGCCGCGGATCGTCGGCGGCCCGCGGTGCTGCCGACATCGTGCTCACCGACGACGACCTGGGGGTGCTGGTCGACGCCCTGGTCGAGGGCCGCAACATGTGGGCCGGTGTGCGTGACGCTGTCACGATCTTGGTCGGCGGCAACGTCGGTGAGGTGTTGTTCACCATCCTCGGCACGGCCTTCGGCCAGGGCCGCGCCCCGGTCGGCACCCGTCAGCTGCTGCTGGTGAACCTGCTCACCGACATGTTCCCCGCCCTCGCGGTCGCGGTCACCTCGCAGTACGAGGACCCGGAAGAAGAAGACGGTCTGAGCGCCGACGAAGTGGAGGATGCGCGCCGGGCCCGCCAGCTCGACCTGCTGACCCAACCCGCGCCGTCACTCGACGAGCCGCTGATGCGTGCGATCGTCAACCGCGGCGTCATCACCGCTGCCGGTGCGACGGCCGCCTGGTCCATCGGACGCTGGACACCCGGCACCGAAAGGCGCACGTCCACAATGGGTTTGACGGCCCTGGTGACGACGCAGCTGGCGCAGACGCTGCTGACCCGTAGCCACAGCCCGCTGGTGGTGGCCACTGCGCTCGGCAGCGCGGGCGTGCTGGTCGGCATCATCCAGACACCGGTGCTCAGCCAGTTCTTCGGCTGCACACCACTGGGCCCGGTGGCGTGGACGGGCGTGATCGGCGCCACCGCGGGAACCACCGTGGTCTCCGTGGTGGCACCGCAGTGGCTCAACAGGGCCGTCGGCGCCGTGACTCCTGACCCGCCCGAGTTGGAGGACGGCTCCTGACCGGTGCCGCTTCGCTGCTAGGTGACGCGTGGCGGGTCTCGTCCGTCACATCTGTGACTCGAAGTGGCGGTGCGCCCCGGCTACTAATGTATTAGACGCATTCCGGTGCCGTTCGGTTCCGTCTATCTTGAGCGAATTATGTTCTGGCGCAATCGTTTATCGCTCATCTGGTTGTCGGTGGTGGTTCGTAGCATCATTGGTATGGCAACCAGTTCGCGTGATGAGATCGTGGCGGTCTTCGACGCGCTCGATGCTGGGTTGGATCGGTTGTGTGGGTTGTCGTTTGAGGTGTTGACCACCCCGGAGCGGTTGCGCGCGTTGGAGCGTCTGGAACGGGTGGCGCGGCGGTTACGGGTCCCGCAGCACCCGTTGATCAAT